>NZ_CP019113.1:3900000-4200000 GCF_001888805.2 Enterobacter sp. SA187 | reverse complement strand
ATTTTCCGCAGCCGGACTCGCCGATCAGGCTGAAGGTTTCCCCCGCCTGCACGCTGAAACTGGCGGCGGAGACGGCGATTTTGTCAGCAAAGCTGACCTGTAAATTCTCGATAGTAACGAGGCTCATCGTTTTAACTCCGCGCGATTCAACGTCGGTAACATCTGCCCGTAGGTGGCGGCGTTAGGGCGACAGGTCCACAGGGTGCGGGTATAGGGATGCGTGGCGGTGGCAAGCTGGCTGGCGGGCATTTCATCCACCTTTTGCCCCTGATACATCACCAGCACGCGATGGCAGTGCTGCGCCACCAGCGGTAAATCGTGGCTGATCAGCAGCATCGCCATCTGCCGCTGTTCGCACTGTTCCACCAGCAGTTCGAGGATCTGGTTACGCAGGCGCGCATCCAGCGCCGAAGTAGGTTCATCGGCGATCAGCACGCGCGGATTGTTGATCAGCGCAATGGCGATCATCACCCGCTGCCCCATGCCGCCGGAAAGCTCGCCCGGATAGCGGTTCAGCACCGTCTCGTTCAGCCCGACCGCCAGCACCGCCTCGCGAATGCGATCCCGGCGCTCCTGTTTATTAATGCGCTGATGCAGCGTCAGCGTTTCCTCAATCTGGGAGAAAATGGTTTTTACCGGATTTAACGCATAGCGCGGATCCTGCAATATCATCGCCAGATGATTACCGCGCAGCGCCCGCCAGCCGGCAGGCTTCAGCGTCAGCAGATCCTGCCCACCGACGCTAAGCTCAGTTGCGCGTACCACGCCCGGACGGCGCACCAGCCCCATCAGCGCGCGGGCGGTCATAGATTTGCCGGAGCCGGATTCCCCCACCAGCGCCAGCCGCTCATTGCCGAGCGTAAAGCTGACGTTTTTCACCACCTGCGCGGCGGGATAATCAATGGTCAGGTTCTCCACACGAACGTTAATGTCAGTCATGTTGCGGCTCCAGTACATCGCGCAGGCCATCGCCCAGCAGGTTAAAGGCAAGGCTGGCGACCAGAATGATCGCGCCGGGCGCGGCGGCAAGCCACCACTGATCGAAGATCACCTGCATGCCGTCGGCAATCATTGCCCCCCATTCCGCCATCGGCGGACGCGCGCCCAGTCCCAGGAAACCCAGCCCGGCGGCGGCCAGAATAATCCCCGCCAGATCCAGCGCCAGCCGCACAATCGCCGACGGCAAACACAGGGGTAAAATATGCCCCACCAGCAGCCGCCAGCCGCGAATGCCCATCATCTCTGACGCGGCCAGATAGTCGCTGTGGCGCAGACGCTGGATCTCGCTGCGCGACTGGCGGGCATAGGCGGGCCAGGTGGTGAGCGCCAGCGCCAGCGCGCCGTTCACCAGACCAGGGCCGAGCATGGCGACAAAGGCGAAGGCGAGGATCAGCCGCGGCATCGACATCACCACATCGGTAAAGCGCATCAGCACGCGCTCCAGCCAGCCGCCGTAATAGCCGGATAAAATGCCCACCAGCAGACCGGCGGGCAGGGTGATGATAGTGACCAGCGCCACCAGCCCCAGCGCCGGGCGGGTGCCGTAAATCAGCCGCGACAGCACATCGCGCCCGTAGCTGTCGGTGCCGAGCCAGTAGTCGGCATTCGGCGCCTGCAAACGGGCGGCGGCGGACTGCCAGTTGGGATCGCGCGGGGCCAGCCAGGGGGCGAACAGCGCGATCAGCAGTAAGATCGCCACAATCAGCAGACCGGTCAGGGCGGCGGGGGAGCGGCGCAGACGGCGCAGGAAAAGATAAGTCGGCATCAGCGAACCCTCGGATCGGTCAGACGCACCAGCAGGTCGGTGAGGTTATTAATCAGTACAAAGCTCACGCCAATCACCAGCGTACCGCCCATAATGGCGGTGGTATCCCCGGCAAAGAGCGCGGTGGTGAGATAGCGGCCAATGCCCGGCCAGGAAAACACCGTTTCGGTGAGCACCGCGCCTTCGAGCATCCCGGTGTAGGCGAGGGCGATCACCGTCAGCAGCGTACCGCGAATATTCGGCAGCACATGACGCAGCAGAATGGTCATCTCGCCTGCGCCTTTCGCGCGCGCCAGCAAAATGTACTCTTTGTTCATTTCGCTCAGACAGGCGGAGCGGGTAAGGCGGGTGATGCTCGCCAGCGAGTAATACGCCAGCAGCAGCACCGGCAAAACCAGGTGGCTGATGGCGTTGCGCAGGGCTTCGCCATCGCCGGACAGCGCAGTATCAATCAGCGCAAAACCCGTGCGCGGCTCCACGGTATAAAGATAAATATCGTCCAGACGGCCCGGCCCGGCGCTCCAGTGCAGACGGGCGTAAAACAGCGCCAGCATCAGCAGGCCGAGCCAGAAAATCGGCACCGAATTACCCAGCAGCGTAAAGGTACGCACGAACAGATCCCAGGTGCTGCCGACAAAACGGGCGCACAGCACGCCCGCGATAACGCCCAGGGTCGCGCCGACCACCAGCGCCAGGGTCGCCAGTTCCAGGGTGGCCGGAAAGGCCGCCAGCAAATCCTGTAACACCGGCTGCCCGGTGGCGCTGGCCGTACCCAGATCGCCATGCAGCAGATTTAGCAGATAGTGCCAGAACTGCACCGGCAGCGGCTGATCCAGCCCCAGCTGGTGGCGCACCTGATCGTAAGTGGACTGGCTGGCGTGATCGCCGACGATTTGCAAAACGCGATCGACAGGGGAAAACGCGGAGAGCGCAAAGGTAACGAGCAGCAGCCCGAAGAGCGTGAGCAGCAGAGTCAGCAGACCCTGCAGCACGCGGGTGGAAAGATGTGGCATGGGAAATCTCTTCCTGCCGGGCGGCATCGCCTTACCCGGCCTGTAAATACCTGGATCGCAGCCTTGTAGGCCGGGTAAGCGCAGCGCCACCCGGCAACAGTAGCAACTTACTTGGTGACGTTGTCGTACCAGACCATATCGGCGTTCAGCCCCTGCTGATAGCCCTTCACATTGTCGCGTACCACGATCTGGGTTTTGCCCTGATCGACAAATACGTACGGCGAATTATGCTGCAACTGTTCCTGCATTTTACTGTACAGATCAAGGCGTTTTGCCGCATCCGGCTCCGCCACGGCGGCCAGCGTCTGCTTGCTCAGCTCCGGGATCTGCCAGCCGTTCAGACCGGCGACCGTGCTGGCTTTACCGTCGTTATAGGCAAAGGCGCTGGCGTTAGAGTGGGCATCAAAGTAGTCCGGGATCCACAAACGGATCGCCGCCTGATGCTGCTTCGCACGCACGCGGGCATACACCTGGCTGCCCGCGGCCGGCAGCAGATCCACCTTCACGCCGCCCTGGGCGAAGCTTGCCTGCATCGACTGGGCGATGGTGATAAACGGCGGTTTGTTCTCCACATCCAGCGTGAAGTGCGCGTCTTTGATACCCGCTTTGGCGAGGATCTCTTTCGCTTTCGCCGGATCAAATTTGAACGGGTTGGTTTCCAGCGCGCCCGGCAGACCCACCGGCAGGAAACTCTGATGGATAAAATACTGGCCTTTCAGCAGATCTTTGGTAATGCCTTCATAATCCACCAGCCAGCGTGACGCTTCCCAGAATGCCGGGTTATTGAGCAGCGGATTGGCGCTGTTACCGGCGTTAAACACCAGATAGTTTTGCTCGGCAGACGGGATGCTCAGCACCTGCACGCCTTTTTTGCCCTGTAACGCGCCGATCTGATCGGCACCCAGATCGCGGGCCACGTCGGCATCGCCCTGTTCGATCAACAGACGGCGGGACGCCGGATCGGGCACGTTTTTAATGATGATATTTTTCAGCTTAGGCGCGCCGCCCACGGCATTGTCGTTGGCGTCCAGCACAATCGCCTGATGCGGCTGATAGACGCGCATTTTGAACGCGCCGCTGCCCGCCGAGTGCATTTTCAGCCAGGCATTGCCGAAGTCATCGCCTTTCACATTCGCGCTTACCAGCTTCTCATCGACAATGGAGGCAATCGGCGTGGAAAGAATATTCAGCGCCACCGCCGGGCTGACGTCCGCCGTCCACTGCAACTGCACGGTATGGTCGTCGATTTTTTTCAGCTGGCTGTTGATATTGTCCGGCTGCCAGCCGAGCACGTTCAGAATAAAAGCCGGGGATTTGTTCAGCGTCACCGCGCGCTGATAGGAGAAGATCACATCTTCCGGGCGCAGCGGATTGCCCGAGGCAAATTTCGCGTCCGGCTTCAGTTTGATGGTCAGGGTTTTAGCCGCCGGATCCGCCTGCCAGCTTTCGGCGAGGATCGGGGTCACTTTTTCAGGATTGTCACGATCCGGCTGTACCAGGCGCTGATACAGGCTTGGCACGGTCTGGATGCTGGAAAGCTCGTTCGCTTCCGCGGGATCAAGACTGACAATATCATCCAGCCCCTGCGCCACCACCAGCGTATTCGGCGGCGTGGCAGCATGGCTGGCGGCCGACAGCGCGGTCAGCACCAGTAACGACAGCAATTTTTTGGTCATGAGCAATCCCTGTAAAGTAACGTAATGAGTTTGTTATGTTCCGCTACGTTAGGGGGGATGAGATTTTCCTGAAAGTCATAATTTGACTTAGCTTATGCGGAAAAAGCATAAGCTGTTCAGTTGTGTGATAAGAGGGTGATGACGTCGTCCTGCGCCACGCACCAGCCCGCAGTAACGGTTTCACCGGCCAGCGCCGGGCAGAAGCGGGCGGAAAGGGTGAGCGAGAGTTGCGCGTCGGTCAGCGCCGTCACCCGCGCGCTGGCAAAGCCGGGGTAAGGCAGAGCGCGGGCGGAAAAAGCTTTATACAGGCTCTCTTTGGCGGAAAACGCCAGCGTGACCGCAAGGGGCAAGGGCAGGCCGGAGGCGGTCAGCAGCGCGCGCTCATCCGCATCGACAATACTGTCCGCCAGTTCTGCGCAAAGTTTCGCATCGAGGCAGCGTTCAATATCCACTCCCACCGGCCGGGTCGCGATCACCGCCAGCGCGGTGGTGCCGCTGTGGCTGATGCTGCCGAACACTCCCGGAGGCCATAAGGGCGCGCCATTGTCGCCAATGGCGGGGATCGCTCCCAGCGCGTGAAAGGCCGCCAGTCTGCCCGCCAGATGTTCCCGCTGACGTTTTTGTGAAGTGTGATGCAGCTGTGTATGGTGCGGTAGCCAGAACAGATCGGCGTCGCGCCAGGTGGCGGGATCGAAATCGATGTGGTGCAGTGTAAGGCCAGCGAGGGGGAGTGTGGTGTGATGATAATCCATTATTTATCCCCTGTTCGTAGGCCCGGCAAGCAAGCGCCGCCGGGCATTATGACTATATCAGAAGTGCGTATTCACGCCCATAAACCAGGTGCGGCCAGACTCGTTGAAGGTTTCCGCGCCCGCGCCGTACATATAACCCGTAGTACCACCGGTGGTCTGGGCATTGCCCGCGCGCCAGTGACGTTTATCGAACAGGTTATTCACCCCGCCGGTCAGGCTGACATTTTTGGTCACGTCCCAGGTCCCGCTCAGGCCGACAATACTGTACGGGCTGACTTCGTTGGTTTCGGAGCCGGTCGTGCGCTCGCCCTTATAGTTGAATTTCTTCGGCTGCTGCTTGCCGTACCAGGTAAAGGTGGATTGCAGCGACACATCTTCACGCACCTGCCAGCTCAGGGTTGAGTTGAGCGTGTACTGCGGAATAATCGACAGGCGCTCGCCGGTCTCTTTATTCTTACTTTGCAGCATATACGTGAGGTTGTTGCTCCAGGTCACGGCGTCAGACACCGGCACGTTCAGCGTCCCTTCCAGACCTTCCACCACCGCTTTAGGCACGTTATCCCACTGGTAAATATCGGTCTTCAGCGATCCCTGTTGGGTCTGGCCGACCGGGACATAACCCGCCTCGATTTTGTTGCGGTAATCGTTGCGGAACCAGGTCACGCCCGCCAGCCAGCCGTCGCGTTTAAATTCGAGGCCGATCTCTTTGTTGATGCTGTTCTCGGCCTTCATGTCGTCGTTACCCTGCATATAGCAGCCGGTGCCGACCGGACTGGCGTAGCAGCCCTGTCCACGGCTATACAGAATATAGTTCGGGTTGGTCTGATACAGGCTCGGCGCTTTATAGGCGCGGGCGATACCCATTTTCAGGGTGAAGTCTTCGCCCAGGCCCTGGGAGAGGTTCAGCGACGGGCTCCAGTTATTGCCGACCACCGTGTGATGATCAAAGCGCAGCGCCGGCGTCAGCATGGTGCTGTCGGTCAGCTCCATATTGTCTTCGGCGAACAGCGAGAAAATTTCCGCGCTGGAGTAGGGGCTGCGGCCGGTGCTGTCGTAGCCGGGGATCGCGCCGCCGGACAGCGCCTGGGTGTTGGACGCCAGATCCTTCATGCGCTGCTGGTTCCATTCGGTGCCAATTGTCAGGTTCTGGTTGAACAGATACTCAAAGGGAATGTTCACTTCACTGTGCAGCGTCACGTCAGCCAGATCGATATCGCTGAACTTCTCGCTGTTGAACAGGCCTTCCGTGCCGCCGGCCAGCCCTTCGCCCAGACGGGAGTTGCGCGTGTGCTCGTACTGCGCCCAGTTGCTGGTGGTGACGCCGTTTTCCCAGCCGCCGTTCCAGGTGATGGCATAGTTCTGGCGATACAAACGGTTAGTCTCTTTGCCGTAGTATTTTTTCACCAGACCATTGGTTTTATTGTCGTTGTTGGTGTTCTGCGTGTCCCCCGCGTAGAGGTTATTCTGGCGGCTGTAGCCCGCCTCAAACTCCAGCGAGTTCATCGGCGCAAAGTCCCAGCGCAGCACACCGTTGATATTTTTGTTTTCCACCCCTTCGCGTCCGGCGGCGAGAGTGTCGCTGTAAATGCCGGTGCGTTCAGACTGATGGCCTTTGTTGATGTCCCAGGCATCGGCCTGCGTTTTATCCAGATTTCCCACCAGGCGGAAGCTGAAATCGCCCCCCAGCGGTCCGGTGAGGCTGAAGTCGGTGCGTTTGGTCGCGCCTTCGTCTTTATGCTCCGGCGCGTTCAGGTAGGTGTTCCAGGAACCGTGCCAGTCGCTGCTTACCGGTTTGGTGATGATGTTCACCACGCCGCCCGCCGCGCCGTTACCGTAACGCGCCGCCGCCGGACCGCGGATCACTTCGATGCGTTCGATCATCTCCGGCGGCACCCAGCCGGTATCGCCGCGGGTATCACGCTCGCCGCGCCACCCCAGACGCACCGAGTTACGGCTGGTCACCGGTTTGCCGTCGATCAGGATCAGGGTATTTTCCGGGCCCATGCCGCGAATATCGATCTGGCGGTTATTACCGCGCTGGCCACTGGTGGCATTACCGGTAAGGTTGACGCCCGGCATGGTGCGGATGATTTCTGATACGTCGCGCGCGGGCGGGTTTTTGCGGATCTCATCGGCGGTGATGGTGGACACGCCCGGCGCCTGTAAGTTTTGCTGCGCGGCGGTTACCACAATGGTGTCGTCGTCGCTGGTTTCTGCCGCATACACCGGCAGTGCTACCCCTGAGATACCCAAATGAACCAGTACGGCCAGGGTATTAAATTTATTATTCATGTTATTACCTGAGTTTGTCGCCAGCCTCTGCATCCTGCAAACGCGCACGGCTAACCGAATAGAGTGAAAGACGCGCATCCCGCCGCGCGCCAATACGCTATTGCAAATGAAAATAGTTATCAATAATATTATCGACAATTGTTGTCTTGTAACAATATTTCGCAGGTAACCTGGAGTTGCAGAACGGTGACAACGCAAGTAACGGGCAGTGACGCCTGGTGGAGTACAAAGCACGGGCCGGAATGGCGTCGCGAAAGCGAAGAGGCGTATCAGGTCACCTTCTGGTGGCGCGATCCGGCAGGCACCGAAGCCACCTCGCCGGTGCGCCACGTCTGGATCTATATCACCGGCGTTACCGACCATCATCAGCAGTCCGCGCCGCAATCCCTGCGCCGCCTCGCCGGAACCGATGTTTGGTGCTGGCAAACGACGCTGCCCGCCCGCTGGCGGGGGAGCTACTGTTTTATCCCCAGTGAAAACGACAGCGATTTTTCCGCCGCGGTGTTTGCAGGCCAGACGCCGGATCGCGCCGCGCTGCGCGAAGGCTGGCGCACGTTGCTGCCAAAGGCGATCGCCGATCCGCTGAATAAGGATTCCTGGCGCGGCGGGCGCGGCCATGGGGTTTCCGCGCTGGAAATGCCGCAGGCCCCGCTACAGCCGGGCTGGGATCGCCCCGACACGCCATTTACGCCGCCGGAATGTATTCACTGGCACAGCGCGATGCTGAACAACCGCCGCCGGGTGTGGATCTACACCACAGGGGCGGTCAGCAGTGACACGCCGCTGGCTATTCTGCTCGACGGGCAGTTCTGGGCGGAAAGTATGCCCGTCTGGCCCGCGCTGGCGGCGCTCACCGGCGACGGCCAGCTTCCGCCCGCCGTCTATGTGCTGATCGACGTGATTGATAACGCTCACCGCAGCCGCGAACTGCCCTGTAATGCCGATTTCTGGCAGGCCGTGCAGCAGGAACTACTGCCGCTGATCCACGCCCGCACGCCCTTCAGCGCTGATCCGGCACGCACGCTGGTGGCCGGGCAAAGTTTTGGCGGCCTGGCGGCGCTTTACGCCGGGCTGCACTGGCCGCAGCGCTTTGGCTGCATACTGAGCCAGTCGGGATCTTACTGGTGGCCGCACCGCGGCGCGCAGCAGGACGGCGAACTTATTGAACAGCTGCGTCGTGGCGATGTGAACGCCCGCGGACTGCGCATCGTGCTGGAAGCCGGTAAGCGCGAGCCGCTGATCTGGCGCGCTAATCAGACGTTATTAAACCTGTTGCAGTACACCCCGCAGACCTTGCTGTGGCGTGAAGTTGATGGCGGACACGATGCCCTTTGCTGGCGCGGCGGCCTGACGTCCGGGCTGATCGCCCTCTGGCAATCCCTGTCCCCCGCCACGCCATAAGCCGTTACCCCACAGGAGCCTGGTATGGAATTCAGTAATCCCTTCGATAACGCACAGGGACACTTTTATATTCTGCAAAATGCGCAGCAGCAATACAGCCTGTGGCCGCAGCAGTGCGCGCTGCCGGAGGGCTGGCAGGTGATCTGCGAGCCGCAACCGCAGGACGCGTGCAACGCCTGGCTGACCACCCACTGGCAGACCCTAACCCCTGCGCATCACGCGCGCTGAGGAACCCGCATGTCCGCTCGACTCCCCTTAGTTGCCGCTCAGCCCGGGATCTGGATGGCTGAAAAACTCTCCACGCTGACCAACGCCTGGAGCGTGGCGCATTACGTGGACATTACCAGCTCCGCGCTGGATGCCCCGCTGCTTTGCGAGGCGATTGCCACCGGCATGACGCAGGCCGATACCCTGCGTATGCGCTTTGTGGAAGATAACGGCGAGGTGTTCCAGTATGTTGATGAGGCGCTGACCCTTGCCGCGCCGTCCATTATTGATGTGCGTGATGCCGCCTGTCCCCACAGCGCCGCGCTGGCGCAGATGCAGGCGGATCTGGATCAAAACCTGCGCGTCGACAGCGGAAAACCGCTGGTGCATCACGCGCTGTTCCGCATCGGTGAGGATCGCTGGTACTGGTATCAGCGTTATCACCATTTGCTGGTGGATGGCTTCAGTTTTCCGGCGATAACCCGGCAGATCGCTGCCATTTACCGCGCCTGGCGCAGCGGAGCGCCGACGCCGCCATCGCCCTTTACCCCCTTTGCGGAAGTGGTGGACGAGTACCAGCGCTACCGCGACAGCGAGGCGTATGCCCGTGACGGCGCATTCTGGGGCGAGGTGAAGCGCACGCTGCCGCCGCCGGTATCCCTGTCCGGCACGCCGCTGCCGGGTCGCGCCGCAACCACGGACATTCTGCGCCTGAAACAGACCCTGGATCGCCAGGCCTTCTCGCGGCTTGCCGCCAGCGCGCCGGGCTGCCAGCGGGCCGATCTGGCGCTGGCGCTAGTGGCGCTGTGGTTAGGAAGGCTGTGTGGACGACTGGAGTATGCCGCGGGCTTTATTTTTATGCGCCGTATGGGGTCTGCGGCGCTGACCGCCACCGGCCCGGTGCTGAACGTGCTGCCGCTGGCGGTGAATATTGATGCGCAGGCCACGCTGCCGGAGCTTGCGCAAAAACTCGCCGCCAGCCTGAAAAAAATGCGCCGCCATCAGCGGTACGACGCCGAGCAGATCGTACGCGACGCCGGACGCGCGGCGGGGGATGAGCCGCTGTTCGGCCCGGTGTTGAACGTCAAAATGTTTGATTATCAGCTGGAACTGGACGGCGTGGCGGGCAGCACTCATACGCTGGCGACCGGGCCGGTGAACGATCTGGAAATCGCCCTGATCCCGGACGAGGAGGGCGGTCTGAGTATTGAGGTGCTGGCGAACCGTCAGCGCTACGACGAAAGCACGCTTAACGCGCATGCCGCGCGGCTGGACGCGCTGTTGCGCCAGTTTGCCGGCACGCCGGATCTGCGCTGCGGCGATGCGCAGCTCATATCGCCCGACGAGCTTGAGCAGATCGCGCGCATTAACGATACCACCAGAACGCTGCCGGAAACCACCCTCAGCCAGCTGGTGGCGGCGCAGGTGCTGAAAACGCCGCATGCTCCCGCGCTGGCAGACGCCCGCTGGCAATTCAGTTATTGTGAAATGCGCCAGCAGGTGATTGCGCTGGCGCAACTATTGCGCGAGCAGGGCGTACAGCCCGGCGACAGCGTGGCGGTGGCGCTGCCGCGCTCGGTATTCCTGACGCTGGCGCTGCATGCCATCGTTGAAGCGGGGGCCGCCTGGCTGCCGCTGGATACCGGCTATCCTGACGATCGTCTGCGCATGATGCTGGAAGATGCCCGTCCGCGGCTGCTGATCACCGCCCCGGATCAGCAGGGGCGCTTTGCGGATCTGCCGCATCTCAACACCCTGTGTTACACCGCGCCGCTGCCGGTGAGCGACGCGCCGGGGCTTGATCTCTCGCGTCCTGAACACACGGCGTACATTATTTTCACCTCCGGCTCCACCGGTCGCCCGAAAGGGGTGATGGTCGGGCAGACGGCAATCGTCAACCGTTTGCTGTGGATGCAGGCGGCTTATCCACTGAGCGCCGATGACGTGGTGGCGCAAAAAACGCCGTGCAGTTTTGACGTCTCGGTATGGGAATTCTTCTGGCCGTTTATCGCCGGGGCGAAACTGGTGATGGCCGAGCCGGACGCCCACCGCGATCCGCAGGCGCTACAACACTTCTTCGCGCAGTGGGGCGTGACCACCACTCACTTTGTGCCCTCAATGCTGGCGGCCTTTGTCGCCGCGCTGACGCCGGAAACGGCCCGCGCAAGCTGCCGCACGCTGAAACAGGTGTTCTGTAGCGGCGAAGCCTTACCGGCAGATCTGTGTCGGGAATGGGAGCAACTGACCGGCGCGCCGCTACATAACCTGTACGGTCCGACGGAAGCGGCGGTGGATGTCAGCTGGTATCCGGCCCACGGCGAGGCGCTGGCGGCCGTCAGCGGCAACAGCGTGCCCATCGGCTTCCCGGTGTGGAATACCGGCCTGCGCATTCTCGACGCCATGATGCAGCCGGTGCCGCCCGGCGTGGCGGGGGATCTCTATCTCACCGGCATTCAGCTGGCGCAGGGCTATCTGGGCCGCGCCGATCTCACCGCCAGCCGCTTTATTGCCGATCCCTTTGCGCCGGGCGAGCGCATGTACCGCACCGGGGATGTGGCGCGCTGGCTGGACAACGGCGCGGTGGAATACCTCGGACGCAGCGACGATCAGCTGAAAATTCGCGGCCAGCGTATTGAGCTTGGCGAAATCGATCGCGTGATGCAGAGCCTGCCGGACGTGGCGCAGGCAGTGGCCCACGCCTGCGTGCTCAATCAGGCTGCAACCGGCGGCGGGGACGCGCGGCAACTGGTGGGCTACCTGGTTTCCGAATCGGGCCTGCCGCTGGATCGCGAGGCGCTGCGTGAGCAGCTCAGCGCGCGTCTGCCGCCGCATATGGTGCCGGTAGTGCTGGTGCAGGTGGCGGATCTGCCGCTGAGCGCCAACGGCAAACTGGATCGCAAAGCGCTGCCGGTGCCGGAACTGACCGCCAAAGCACACGGACGCGCGCCGCAGTCGGCCAGTGAGATCCGCGTGGCGCAGGCGTTCAGCCAGCTGCTGGGCTGTGAGGTGAATGACGCGGAGGCGGATTTCTTCGCCCTCGGCGGGCATTCGCTGCTGGCGATGCGGTTGGCAGCGCTGCTCAGCCGGGAGTGTGGGCGTCAGGTGACGCCGGGGCAGATCATGGTGGCCTCGACGGTCACCGCGCTGGCGGCGCTGCTTGACGCCGATAACGACGAACAGGCGCAGCGTCTGGGGTATGAGACGATTTTGCCGCTGCGTGAAAGCGACGGGCCAACGCTGTTCTGCTTCCATCCGGCGTCGGGCTTTGCCTGGCAGTTCAGCGTGCTGTCGCGCTATCTGCCTCCGCGCTGGTCGATCACCGGTATTCAGTCGCCGCGCCCGGATGGTCCGATGGCGACCGCCGCCACTCTGGATGAGGTGTGTGAGCATCATCTGGCCACGCTGCTGGAGCGTCAGCCGCACGGCCCGTACTATCTGTTCGGCTATTCCCTCGGCGGTACGCTGGCGCAGGGCATTGCCGCCCGCTTACGCCAGCGTGGCGAGGCGGTGGCGTTTCTGGGACTGCTGGACACCTGGCCGCCGGAGACGCAAAACTGGGCGGAAAAAGAGGCCAACGGGCTGGATCCGGAAGTGCTGGCGGAAATCGACCGCGAGCGGGAGGCGTTTCTGGCCGCGCAGCAGGGGAGCGGGTCGGCGGCGCTGTTCAACGCTATTGAAGGCAACTACGGTGACGCGGTGCGCCTGCTCACCAGCGCGCGCAGCCTGCCGTTTGACGGCAAAGCGACGCTGTTTGTAGCCGAACATACGCGGCCATCAGGGATGGATCCCGCCCGCGCCTGGTCGCCCTGGGTACGCGAGCTGGAGTGTTATCCGCAGCCCTGCGCCCACGTCGATATTATCTCTCCCCGCGCCTTTGAATCTATCGGGCCGATAATGCAGAAATTGTTGCAGTGATGTAATACGTTTATCGCCCGTGATGAGCAATCATTGCGGGCAATTATTCTGCTTATATATCAGCCAGCCTGAAGCATCTGCATCATACTTCAGTCAAAAAACTACAAAAATTTGTAGCTAGACAGCACATTTCACCTCTCAGGGATTCAGATTATTCTCACTTTGTAATACCATTGAGCAGAACACAGGATGAGCTTATTCGGCCTATATACTTTAAAGAAGTTAATAAAATGTCCTCAACGAATATTAAGCAAGACAGGGATGTGGAGTTCAGTAATTATCCGCTTGAAACCCATCGTAATAATGAAATTGATCTGCTGGCGCTGCTCGACGTTTTATGGTGCGCAAAGAAACAAATCATCGGGATCGCGCTTGCCTTTGCTGTTATTGGAGCATTGGTGGCAACCTTCATGATGCCTCAGAGATGGACCAGTCAGGCCATTATTACTCCCGCAGAAGAGCTGCAATGGAATGAGTTGCAACAGACGCTGATGCAGCTACGCGTACTGGATATTGAGGTGCCGATTTCTCAACCTGATGTTTTCAATCGCTTTATCAAAGCCTTTAACTCCCGTGCGCTGATGCAGGAATATTTCATGTCGTCGCCGGAGGTAATGGGACAACTGAAAGACGCTGATATTGATCCTCAGCAATTGCAGCGGGCGGTGGTTGCCCTTTCGGACAATATGAAAGCCGCCGACAATGCAAAAGGAAAAAGCGATCCTGAACTGCCGTATGTGTCATGGAATTTAAGCTTTACCGCGCCAACGGCGAAAGATGCGCAGGCGGTGTTACAGGGATACATTAATTATGTAGCGGCGCTGGTGACAAAAGAAACGCTCGACAGCATCCGTAATACGGTGGCGCTGAAAACGCATTTTGAAAAAGAAAAATTAATGCTTGATCGCGTCAGATTAACCAACCAGCGTGATATTAAGATCCAGCGTCTTAACTATTCGCTGGAAGTGGCGAACGCGGCGGGAATTAAACGTCCGGTTTACAGCAATGGTCAGGTGGTGAATGACGATCCGGATTTCTCCATTGCGCTGGGCGCGGATGGGATCCAGGAGAAATTAAAAATCGAGAAATCGCTGCGCGATATTTCCGATCTGAACGCTGAACTGCGTAACCGCGAGTTTCATCTGGCCGAACTGGAAAAAGTCAGCGTGAAAAACGTCGATTTCGAACCCTTCAAATACCAGCTGGCGCCGTCCTATCCGGTGAAAAAAGACGGTCCGGGCAAGGCGCTGATCGTGGTGCTGGCGGCAATCATCGGCGGCATGGTGGCCTGTGGCTTTGTGTTACTGCGTAACGCGATGGTGACCCGCACGCTGACGCCGGAACTGACGCTGGAACCTTCTCACTAAGTTTTTGCCCGGTGGCGCTGCGCTTACCGGGCCTACGGAATGAGGCTACTGTAGGCCCGTGCAAGCGCAGCGCCGCCGGGCGCAGCAAACCTACCGTAGCCCGCGCCCGAGCGGCACCACCAGCGGCGTATGGGCCACCGGATCCTCAATAATCACGCAACGCATCCCGTAAATTTTCTCGATCAGATCCGCCGTCACAATCTCTTTCGGCGCGCCCTGCGCCACAATCTTCCCGTCCCGCAGCGCAATCAGATGCGTGGCATAGCGACAGGCCTGATTGAGATCGTGCAGCACGGCGGCCAGCGTATAGCCCTGCTCGCGGTTCAGCTCGCTTAACAGCTCCAGCACGTCAATCTGATAGCTGATGTCCAGCCAGGTGGTCGGCTCATCCAGCAGCATGATCGCCGTTTCCTGCGCCAGCACCATAGCGATCCACGCCCGCTGACGCTGCCCGCCGGAAAGCGTGTCCACGCTCTGCCCGGCCAGCGCCGTAACGCCGGTGGCCTCCATCGCTCGTTGCACCGCCGCGTCATCCTCTGCCCGCCAGCGGGTAAACAGCGGCTGATGCGGATAGCGCCCGCGCACCACCAGCTCCTGAACCGTAATATCCCCCGGCGTGGTGGCGTTCTGCGCCAGTAGTCCAATGCGGCGGGCCACCTCTTTACTGTTGAAACGCTGGATCTGCTCGCCGTCGAGATAAACATGCCCCTGCGCCGGGGTCATCAGGCGGCTTAAGGTGCGCAGCAGCGTCGATTTTCCGCAGCCGTTGGGGCCGATAATGGCGGTGAAATGCCCGTCGGGCAGAGTGACGTTCAGGTTTTCGGCAACGATTTTTTTGCCATAGCCGAGGGTTAAGGCCTCGCCGCGCAAACGGGCATCTGAGAAAGTCATCTTTTGCGGGACTCCTTAATTAACAGGGCGATGAGATAAATCCCGCCCAGGCTCACGGTCACCACGCCGACCGGAAGTTGATAGGGTACAAACAGCCGCTGGGCGCAGAGATCGGCGGCCAGCAACAGCAATGCGCCGCACAGTGCCGCCTGGGTCAGCCCCCAGCGCGCGGTGCCGCTGATACGCCGCGCGATGTGCGGGGCGACCAGCGCAATAAAAGAGATCGGGCCGGTCAGGGCGGTGGAGGCGGCGGTCAGCACCACCGCCACCAGCATCATCAGCAGGCGGGAACGCTCAACGCTGACCCCCAGCGCACAGGCGCTGTCATCGCCCATTTCCAGTAGCCGCATACGGCGTACCAGCAGCGCGGCGCAGACAAACATCACCAGCAGTACCGGCGCGGCGGGCAGGGTTTTCGCCCACGTCAGGCCATTGAGCGATCCGGCGTTCCACAGCCCGGCGGTAAAGGCCGTCTCAAGGGACGCCTGCAACAGCAGCCAGGTATTGAAGGCCACCAGCATGGCGCGCACGCCGATGCCGATAATAATCAGCCGGAAGGTTTCAATGCCGTTGCGCCACGCCAGCAGCCAGACCACCAGCGAGGTGAGAATACCGCCCGCCATCGCCGCCAGCGCAATGGCCGTCAGATGCTGGCCGAAAAATACCATGGCGATCAGCACGCCGCTCCATGCCCCGGTGTTAAAGCCCATCACGTCCGGGCTGCCGAGCGGGTTACGCATCAGCGACTGGAAAATGGCCCCGCTGATCCCCAGCGCCGCGCCGGTCAGCAGGGCGATGACGACACGTGGCAGACGCCACTCATTGACCACCAGCATAATACCGCGCGGCGCATCGCCGGTGAGGGCGGCAAATACCTGAGAAAACGTCAGCGGCACCGCGCCGCTTTGCAGACTCCATAGCGCCACCAGCAGACAGGCGATCGCCAGCAGCAGACAGCTCAAAATCAGACGACGGGAAGGGGCGTTCACCAGCCACCTCCGCGACGATGGCGGCGAACCAGCCAGATAAGCACAGGCGCGCCGATAAAGGCGCTGACCACCGATACCCGCAGCTCGCCGGGCACCAGCAGACGGCCAATAACATCGGCAAACAGCAGCAGGGCAGGGGTGGCGATCAGCGTGACCGGCAGCGACCAGCGGTGATCCGCCCCCACCAGCCAGCGCGCCATGTGCGGCATCATCAGGCCGATAAAGGCAATCGGGCCGACCACCGCCGTGGCGCTGCCGCACAGCACGGTAATTGCCAGTAAGCCCAGCAACTGCGTGCGCGCCACGCGGCTACCGAGCGCCGTGGCGGTATCCGTGCCGAGACTGAGACTGTTCAGCGCCCGGCTTTGCAGCAGCGTGATGCCTGCGGCGATCAGTACCGGCAGCAGGACGATTTTCAGGGTGTGGATCTGCCGCACGTCCAGCGATCCGGCCTGCCAGAAGCGCAGCTGATCGTAAACATCGGGGTTCAGCAGCGCGATGCCGCTGGATAAACCTTCCAGCACCGCGCCCAGCGCGACGCCCGCCAGCGTCAGCCGCACCGGGCTGAGCTGCCCGCCGCCCGCGCTGCCGGTAAAGGCCACCACTAATGACGCCGCCAGCGCGCCGCTAAAGGCCAATGCCAGCTGTTCATAGGGAGAGGTTAAACCGAGCAGCGCCGCGCCCAGCACGATGGCGAAGCTGGCGCCAGCGTTCACGCCGAGCAGACCGGGATCGGCCAGCGGGTTGCGGGTCAGGGTTTGCATCAGCGCCCCGGCAAGGCCCAGCGCGCCGCCAGCCAGCAGTCCGGCCAGGGTACGGGGCAGACGGGCATCCAGCACGATAGTGCAGTCCGCGGTCTGGCAGCTGCCCGTGAAGGCGTCCATGACGGCGGAAAAGGGCAGGGGTTTCGCCCCGATAAGTAAGCTGAGCGCAGCCGCAAGGAGCAGCAATAACAATAACCCGGTCACGATAATTGGACGCGCCAGGCTGAGCGAAAAAGACATCACAACGTCCTTGAGTTGATAATGATAGTAGTTATCGTTATCGATCTTGTTCGGGTATGTTAGCATGTGCGGCCATTGAAAAGGTATGAGAAATCGCAATAAAAGGCCCTGTAATGAACCGACAATCCTGGCTGCTCAACATGAGCCTGCTGAAAACCCACCCGGCATTCCGCGCGGTATTTATCGCCCGTTTTATCTCCATTTTATCCCTCGGTTTGCTGGGCGTCGGCGTGCCGGTGCAGATCCAGGCGATGACCCACTCCAGCGCGCTGGTGGGCCTTGCGGTCACCCTGACCGGCGGGGCGATGTTTGTCGGGCTGATGGTGGGCGGCGTGCTGGCGGATCGCTATGAGCGTAAGCGCCTGATCCTGATCGCGCGCGGCACCTGCGGGCTGGGTTTTATCGGCCTTGCCATTAATGCGGCGCTGCCGGAACCCTCGCTGGTGGCGATTTATCTGCTCGGTTTGTGGGACGGCTTTTTTGGCGCGCTCGGCGTGACGGCGCTGCTGGCGGCGACGCCCGCGCTGGTCGGGCGTGAGAATCTGATGCAGGCGGGGGCGATCACCATGCTGACCGTACGCCTGGGCTCAGTGATCTCCCCGCTGTGCGGCGGCCTGCTGCTGGCGTCCGGCGGTGTGGTGTGGAACTACGGGCTGGCGGCGGCGGGGACCTTTCTCACCACCCTGACGCTGCTGCGTTTACCCTTGCTGCCTCCGCCGCCGCAGCCGCGGGAACATCCGCTGAAATCCCTGCTGGCGGCCTTTCAGTTTTTAATGCGCAGTCCGCTGATCGGCGGCATCGCGCTGCTCGGCGGGCTGCTGACCATGGCGAGCGCCGTGCGCGTGCTTTATCCGGCGCTGGCGGTGAACTGGCAAATGTCGCCGTCGGAAATCGGCCTGTTGTATGCCGCCGTTCCGCTCGGTGCGGCGCTGGGGGCGCTGACCAGCGGCAATATGGCGCAGCGTGCGCGTCCGGGGGCGATCATGCTGTTGACCACCGTCGCCGCCTTTGTGGCGGTGGCGCTGTTCAGCCTGATGCCCGTCTGGGGGCTGGGGGTGTTGTTCCTCGCGCTCTTTGGCTGGCTGAGCGCGGTGAGTTCGCTGTTGCAGTACACGCTGATCCAGACGCAAACCCCCGAGGCGATGCTCGGGCGCATTAACGGCTTATGGACGGCGCAGAACGTCACCGGCGATGCTATCGGCGCGGCACTGCTCGGCGGTATGGGGGCGCTGATGACGCCAGCGGCCTCCGCCAGTGTTGGCGGCTGGGTGCTGGCGGTCATCGGACTGCTGCTGGTGGTGCTACTGAAAGAGTTACGCCGTTTCCATCAGCCAAACAGCGTGGCGAACCGCTGAAGCAGCAGCGTCACGCTGTAAAAGTCGAGGCGGAAGGTTTCACTGCCCAGCGCGTAAACGCGTTTGTTTTTCACCGCGCTGAGATGACTTAACAGCGGGTTGGCTTCAATGGCCGCGGCGTCGTTGTCGTCATTGGCGAATAAAAACAGCGCTTCGCCGTTCAGCCCCGCCGCCAGATTTTCGCCGCCCAGCTGCACGATGTCATGGCGTTTACCCTGGCTCTGGCTGGCGTTCAGCCCCTCCGGCAGGGTGGCGAGCGTAAAGCCAAGCTGGGCTAACAGCTGCCCCTGCGCGGAATCGCGGGTCCACAGATTGGCGCTGTGCGCCGCCCGGTGATAAACCAGCGCGCTTACCGGCTGCGGCGGCAGGGTGATCTTCTGCTTTACCGCCGCCAGCTGCGTATTGAATTCGTCGATGCGCGCCTGCGCCTGTTTCTCCTGGCCGGTGATCTCGCCGAGCTGCGTCAGCAGCGCCTGCCAGCTTTTATCGTCGTAATTGATGACCAGCGTCGGCGCGATGGCGGAGAACTGATCGTACAACGCCAGCGCAGAGTCGCCGCCGGTGGCGCTGACGAGGATCAAATCGGGCATCTGCGCCGCCACGGCTTCCGCGCTGGCCTCGCCAATGTAGAGCCGGGAAACCTGACGCTGTTTTGCTATCTGCCCCCACTGGCGCAGAAAGCCCTGATCGTCGGCAAAGCGGTTATTCGGCGTGGTCGCGCCGCTGGCTATTACCGGCGCATCAATGGCGAGCAGCGATCCGGTAAGCGTCACGCTGGTGGAGACAATACGCAGCGGTTTGCTTTCCAGGGTATGAGTGCCCCGGCTGTCAGTCACCTGACGCGGCCATCCGGCGGCGTGGCTTGCGGAAAGTCCTAAAACGAAAAGGCTGAGCGCCAGCACAGCATGCAGGCGTAACGAAGCAAATCTCACGGCGTGGTATCCTGTATTTATTGCAGTTAATGCTTCTCATTTTCATCATTGTGCGAAGCGGATGCAAGCGTTAGCCGCAGAAGTTGCATCAACCAGAGTTGACACTGCTGACAATAACTTTTAGCTTACCGACCAAAATATAAATGATAATTATTCTTAATGCCTTTATCATTTTCGGAGAAAGATATGGATACGTCAGTGGCAGAGGGGATCGCGCAGCGTACAGACGCGTTGTCGCCCGACCGGTTTTTCTTTATGTCGCCGTACCGCAGCTTTACCACATCCGGCTGCTTTGCGCGCTTCTCAGAGCCTGCCGTTAACGGCGATGACCTGCAAAGCCCGTTCCAGCGCAAACTGGCGGCGGCCTTTGCGCAGGCGAAAGCCCAGGGCATTGCAAAACCGGTGATGGTAGGGGCGATCCCGTTTGATACCACGCAGCCGTCGGCGCTCTTTATTCCGCAGTCCTGGCAGACGTTCACCCGTCCGGCAAAGCAGCATTCCGCGCGCTATTTCCAGGGCAGCCCGACGCCGAACGTGGTTTCGCGCCAGGCCATTCCGGAGCAGGACGCCTTTATGGCGATGGTGGCGGAAGCCGCACGCCTGACCGCCACGCCGACCGTTGACAAGGTGGTGCTCTCGCGACTGATTGACATTGCCACCGACGCCCGGATTGACAGCGGGGCGCTGCTGGAACGGCTGATCGCGCAGAATCCGGCGAGCTTTAACTTCCATGTGCCGCTGCCGGATGGCGGCGTGCTGCTCGGTGCCAGCCCGGAGCTGCTGCTGCGTAAAGAAGATGAGCGGTTCAGTTCGCTGCCGCTGGCAGGCTCGGCCCGTCGTCAGCCGGATGACATGCTGGATCGCGAGGCCGGTAACAAACTGCTGGCCTCGGAAAAAGATCGTCACGAACACGATCTGGTGGTGCAGGCGATGAAAACCGTGCTCACGCCGCGCAGCCGTGAACTGGCGATCCCCGCCTCGCCGCAACTGGTGAATACCCCGACGCTGTGGCATCTGGCGACGCCGGTCGAAGGTCTCGCCGCCGGTGAAGAAAACGCCCTGTCGCTGGCCTGTCTGCTGCACCCGACCCCGGCGCTGAGCGGCTTCCCGCATCAGGTGGCGAAGCGCGTCATCGCGGAACTTGAGCCGTTCAACCGCGAGCTGTTCGGCGGCATCGTCGGCTGGTGTGATGAGCAGGGCAATGGCGAGTGGGTGGTGACCATTCGCTGCGCGCGCATCCAGGATCGTAACGTTCGCCTGTTTGCCGGGGCGGGCATTGTGCCTGCGTCGTCCCCGGCGGCGGAGTGGCGCGAAACCGGCGTCAAACTCTCCACCATGCTTAATGTTTTTGGTCTGAATTAAGGAGCGATCATGACCCTTCCTTTTACCCGCTGGCCGGATGACTTCGCCCGCCGTTATCGTGAAAAAGGCTACTGGCAGGATCTGCCGCTGACCGACATTCTCACCCGTCATGGGCAGTCTGACCGCACGGCGGTGATTGAAGGCGAGCGCGCGTTAAGCTACCGCGAGCTGGATCAGGCGTCGGATAACCTCGCCTGCGCGCTGACGGCGCAGGGCATTCGCCATGGCGACACCGCGCTGGTGCAGCTGGGCAACGTCGCGGAGTTTTACATTACCTTTTTTGCGCTGCTGAAAATGGGCGTCGCGCCGGTCAATGCGCTCTTCAGCCATCAGCAGAGTGAACTCAACGCCTATGCCGCGCAGATCCGCCCGGCGCTGGTGATCGCCGATCGCGAACATAAACTGTTCCAGGATGACAGCTTCCTGAATGGCTTTGTCGCCGAACATGCCAGCGTGCGCGTGGTGCTGTTGCGTAACGACCAGGGCGAACATGCCTTACAGGCGGCCATTGAACGCCCGGCGGACGGTACGCCTCTGTTGCCGACCCCTGCCGATGAAGTGGCGTTTTTCCAGCTATCCGGCGGCAGTACCGGCACGCCGAAGCTGATCCCGCGCACTCATAACGATTACTACTACAGTATCCGCCGCAGCAACGAGATCTGTGAATTTACCGCCGACACGCGCTATCTGTGCGCGCTGCCTGCCGCCCATAACTATCCGCTCAGCTCCCCCGGCGCGCTGGGGGTATTTCTCGCAGAAGGCTGTGTGGTGCTGGCGGCGGATCCAAGCGCCACGCTCTGCTTCCCGCTGATCGAAAAACATCAGATTAACGTCACCGCGCTGGTACCGCCCGCCGTCAGCCTGTGGTTGCAGGCAATTGCCGAGTGGGGCAGCAATGCGCAGCTGGCGTCGCTGAAGCTGTTGCAGGTGGGCGGCGCGCGTCTGTCCGCCACCCTTGCCGCGCGTATTCCGGCGGAGATCGGCTGTCAGTTACAGCAGGTGTTCGGCATGGCGGAAGGGCTGGTGAACTATACCCGCCTGGATGATGGCCCGGCGCGGGTGAACCACACCCAGGGCCGCCCGATGTGCCCGGACGATGAAGTGTGGGTCGCCGATGAACAGGGCAATCCGCTGCCGACCGGGGAGGTGGGCCGCCTGATGACCCGCGGGCCCTATACCTTCCGCGGCTACTTTAACAGCCCGGAGCACAATGCCAGCGCCTTCGACGCCAACGGTTTTTACAGCTCCGGCGATCTGATCTCCATTGACGCCGACGGCTATATCACCGTGCAGGGGCGCGAAAAAGATCAGATTAACCGCGGCGGAGAGAAAATCGCTGCCGAAGAGATTGAAAACCTGCTGCTGCGCCATCCGGCGGTGATCCACGCCGCGCTGGTGAGCATGGAAGACAGCCTGCTGGGCGAGAAAAGCTGCGCGTATCTGGTGGTGCGCCAGCCGGTGCGTCCGGTGGAGATACGACGTTTTCTGCGCGAGCAGGGCGTGGCGGAATTTAAGCTGCCGGATCGCGTGGAGTGCGTGGACGCGCTGCCGCTGACCCCGGTCGGCAAAGTTGATAAGAAGAAACTGCGTCAGATGCTGGCTGAAAAGTCACAGGCGTAACACTGGAGAAGAGATGGCTATCCCGAAATTAACCGGCTATGCGCTGCCCGCCGCGGCAGAGATCCCGAACAACAAAGTGAACTGGGCCTTTGAGCCTGAGCGCGCCGCATTGCTTATCCACGATATGCAGGACTATTTCATCAATTTCTGGGGCGATAACTGCCCGATGATGGAGCAGGTGGTGGCGAACATCGCCGCGCTGCGCCAGTTCTGCAAACAGCAGGGCATTCCGGTTTATTACACCGCGCAGCCCAAAGAGCAGAGCGACGAAGATCGCGCGCTGCTGAACGACATGTGGGGGCCGGGCCTGACCCGCAAACCGGAAGAACAACAGGTGGTGGCGGCCCTTGCGCCTGACGCAGACGACACCGTGCTGGTGAAGTGGCGCTACAGCGCGTTTCACCGCTCGCCGCTTGAGCAGATGCTGAAAGAGACCGGGCGTAACCAGCTGCTGATCACCGGCGTGTATGCCCACATCGGCTGCATGACCACCGCCACCGATGCCTTTATGCGCGACATCAAGCCGTTTATGGTCGCCGATGCGCTGGCGGATTTCAGCCGCGACGAGCACCTGATGGCGCTCAACTACGTGGCCGGACGTTCAGGCCGCGTGGTGATGACCGACGAACTGCTGCCGGTACCGCTGACTAAGGACGCGCTGCGTGCGCAGATCCTGCCGCTGCTGGATGAATCCGACGTGCCGCTGGATGATGACAACCTGATCGATTACGGTCTGGATTCGGTGCGCATGATGGCGCTCGCCGCCCGCTGGCGCAAAGTCTACAGCGACATTGATTTCGTGATGCTGGCGAAAAACCCGACTCTCGACGCCTGGTGGGCGCTGCTCTCCCGCGAGGTGAAATAATGGCGGGGCTGGATTTTAGCGGCAAAACCGTGTGGGTGACCGGAGCCGGTAAAGGCATCGGTTACGCCACCGCGCTGGCCTTTGCCGATGCGGGCGCGCAGGTGACCGGCTTCGATCTGGACTTTCCGCAGGCGGATTATCCCTTCACCTGCAAGCGGCTGGATATTGCCGATGCCACACAGGTGGCAGACACCTGCCAGCGTCTGCTGGCGCATACCCCACGGCTGGACGTGCTGGTGAACGCCGCCGGGATTTTGCGCATGGGCGCGACCGATGCCCTCAGCCTTGCCGACTGGCAGCAGACCATGGCGGTGAACGTCGGCGGGGCCTTTAATCTCTTTCAGCAGACCATGCCAATATTCCGCGCCCAGAAGGGCGGGGCGATTGTCACCGTCGCCTCCGACGCCGCGCACACGCCGCGTATGGGGATGAGCGCTTATGGCGCGTCGAAAGCGGCGCTGAAAAGCCTGACCCTGACCGTCGGGCTGGAGCTGGCCGCCAGCGGCGTGCGCTGTAATCTTGTCTCCCCCGGCTCCACGGATACCGACATGCAGCGTACGCTGTGGACCAGCGAGGACGCGGAACAGCAGCGCATTCGCGGTTTCGGCGAGCAGTTCAAGCTCGGCATTCCGCTGGGGAAAATCGCCAGACCTGAGGACATCGCCGGTACCGTGCTGTTTCTGGCGTCCGATCTGGCAGGGCACATCACCTTGCAGGATCTGGTGGTGGACGGCGGCTCGACGCTGGGAGCATAAGCATGATCTGGAAACGTCATTTATCCCTCGATGAACTGAATGCCACCAGCGCGAACACCATGGTGGCGCATCTGGGCATTGTCTATACCCGTCTCGGGGATGAGGTGCTGGAAGCGGTGATGCCGGTGGATGCGCGCACTCATCAGCCGTTCGGCCTGCTGCACGGCGGCGCGTCGGCGGCGCTGGCGGAAACTCTGGGTTCGATGGCCGGTTTTCTGATGACCCGCGACGGGCAGTGCGTGGTGGGCACGGAGCTGAACGCCACGCATCACCGCCCGGTATCGCAGGGCAGGGTGCGCGGCGTTTGCCAGCCGCTGCACCTCGGGCGGCAAAGCCAGAGCTGGGAAATTGTGGTCTTTGACGAGCAGGGACGGCGCTGCTGCACCTGTCGGTTAAGTACGGCGGTGATGGGGTAGTCCCCATCACCAGCGCCATTTACAGCATCGACACAATCCGCTTCAGCAGCCTGATACGCGGCTCGATGGAAGCGATATCCAGCCATTCCGCCGGGCTGTGAAAGCCCGCGCCGACTGGACCTAAGCCGTCCAGCGTCGGAATGCCGAGCGCGGCAATATGGTTGGCGTCGCTGCCGCCGCCCACCGCCTGCCAGGTCACCGGAATGCCTTCTGCCGCACCCGCCTGTTCCACCAGCGCCATCAGCGCGGCGGTACCCTCGCTTGCCGCCATCGCCGGTTTGTAGTTCACGCGCGTCAGGGTGGTGGTCACACCGTCAAGAAAACCTTCAGCGCACAGCGCTTCCAGCCGGGCGTGGACGCGATCGTATTCGCTGTTTTCCCAATAGCGCAGATCCAGCTCGGCGGTGGCATGGTCGGCCACTACATTAGACGCGCTGCCGCCGCTGATCACGCCGATATTCAGCGTGGTGCCGCGCGGCATATCCGCCAGCGCATTAATGGCGATCACCGCATTTGCCAGCGCGGTGATGGCGGAGCGGCCTTTTTCCGGATCGTTACCCGCATGGGCGGCGACGCCGCTGAAGGTCAGTTGATAACCGGCCAGCCCTTTACGCGCTTTCACCAGCGAACCGTCGGCGCGCGCCGCTTCGCATACCAGCACCACCCGCGCGGTGCTTGCCAGGCTGCTTAGCCAGGCTTCCGAGTGCACCGAGCCGGTCTCTTCGTCCGGGTTCATCGCCACCGCAATGCTCAGGCGATGTTTATCGGCGGCGGGCAGTTCGCGCATCGCCTGAAGAATATTCAGCAGCCCGCTTTTCATGTCCGAGACGCCAGGCCCGTACAGGCGGCTGTCGTCGCGGCTCATCGGGCGTTGGGCGACTGTACCCGCCGGAAACACGGTGTCCATATGGCCGACCAGCAGCACATCATAATGGGTGGCCTGCGGCTGATTGGTCACCAGCAGTCCCGGCCCTACCGCAGTGCCGAGATCAACGGTAGTCACATGCCAGCCTTCCTGACGCCACAGCGCCGCCAGTCTGTCGGCGACCTGCGCCACGCCCTGCACGCATTGCGTGCCGCAATCGACGTTGACCAGGCTTTCCAGTTCAGCAATATAGTGTTCGATATTCATAAGACATCCTGTTCTAGATAATGATACGCATCAGTAACATAGCGATGAAGGCGTTGATAACCGAGATCACGATCATCAGCGGAATGCGGCGGGCGCTGGTGCCAATCACCCCGAGAATGCGCCCGAGGTACTGTACCTGCGATCCCATCAGGTAAATGGCCGGGGCCATGATCGCCAGATGTTCGCCGGTGATAATGCCCTTATCGAATAAGCCGATGGCGACGCCAATTCCGCCGCCCATCGACATCCAGCCGCCGATCAGCACCGCCGCCGCTTCCCCCGGCAGCCCGAACAGCCCCATCAGCGGCGAGAAAATCAGCCCGAGTCCCTTCAGCGCGCCGGTGATCTCCAGCGCTTTGATGATGATAAACGCCATCACCACGTTAGGCAGTGTGCTGGTGGTGGCGATATTCCACCCCTTGCGCGCGCCTGCGACAAACACATCGGTAATAACGGGATTAGAGGTCGGGTGGCTCATTGTGCAGCTCCTTGCGCGGCGCTTTTTTTCTGCGTGAAGCGGATAAACAGGCGCATCAGGTTCGCGCCGACAATTTTCATAATAAACATCACCAGGATACACATGCCGATAGAGGTGGGTACAGCGGTGCTGCCATCGGCGGCGATGAGCGTAAAGAGAATGGCGCCTGAGGAGAAAAAGTTGGTGATCATCGCTCCGGCGGAAAACTGGAACATGGCGAACACGTCTTTTTCGTTTTCATCCAGCTGACCTTCATCCGCCAGATTACGGGTTAAGGACGCCCCGACGTCAGTGCTTTGCAGGCTGCCGATTAGCGCCAGCCCGGTGGTGCCAGGCAGCCCCAGCAGCGGGCGCAGCAGCGGCGTGAGCAGACGGCGGGCGGCGTTCAGCGCGCCGTAATGCTCCAGCACGTTAATCATCCCCAGCGCAAACATCACCGCCGGGATCAGCCCAAGGGCGAACAGAAAGCCGTCCATCGCCCCGTTACCGCCGACGCCGCGAAAGGCGCTGGTGGTGGTTTTCAGCGTTTCGCCGTTCTGGCTGACGCCGGACACCACTTTGCCAAAAGCGCCGTTCAGGGTGGTGAAGTCAAACACCCCGTACCACTCTTTACCGCCCAGCAGCCCTGAGAAAAACACCGCTGCAAAGGCCAGCGCGAAGTAGGCCACGGGACCCGGTTTACGATCGTCTGGTGTTACATCCATTTGCTTCTCCTTGATTAAATAAATCCTCACAAACTTAACGGATTATCCGTGATGGGCCGGGCAAAAACCGTGAAGCAAGCCGTTGACTCCTATAGAAAATTGCTAAAAAGCCATAAATCAGAATAACGACCGAGGTTGTACCAGCTGGCGGGAAGGGCGGAATGTTACGCCGGATCTGAAACGCGGCGGCTGTTGCAGCCTGACGACCTGCGCAGAGTGATCGCCGTAACACTGTGAAGTAAATAGACGGGGCTGACAGGCGTTTTTAAGGTTTCAACATTGTTAAAAGCAGGAGGTTGATATAGATACAAAATGTAACATCTCTCTGTCTCAGCCAACGGATACCGATTATGCAAAATTCAGGGAAATACCTCATATGGGCCGCGCTCTCTGTTGTTGGCGCCTTCGCCCTGGGCTATATCGCATTAAACCGTGGTGAACAGATCAACGCCCTGTGGATTGTGGTGGCGGCGGTCTGTATTTATCTGATTGCTTATCGTTTTTATGGACAGTATATCGCCCGCACGGTGCTGGCGGTGGATGCCACACGTATGACGCCCGCGGTGCGGCATAACGACGGTCTGGACTATGTGCCGACCGATAAAAAAGTGCTGTTCGGTCATCATTTTGCGGCCATTGCCGGGGCAGGGCCGCTGGTGGGGCCGGTGCTGGCGGCGCAAATGGGCTATCTGCCGGGGATGATCTGGATCCTCGCAGGCGTGGTGCTGGCGGGTGCCGTGCAGGATTTTATGGTGCTGTTCGTTTCCACGCGCCGCGACGGACGATCCCTCGGCGAGCTGGTGAAAGAGGAGATGGGGCCGACCGCCGGGGTGATTGCGCTGGTGGCGTGCTTTATGATCATGGTGATCATCCTCGCGGTGCTGGCGATGATCGTGGTGAAAGCCCTCACCCACAGTCCATGGGGGACTTACACCGTTGCCTTTACCATTCCGCTGGCGCTCTTTATGGGGATCTATATCCGTTATCTGCGTCCGGGACGTATTGGCGAAGTGTCGGTGATTGGCCTGGTGTTTCTGGTGTTCGCTATCATCTCCGGCGGCTGGGTGGCGGACAGTCCGACCTGGGCGCCGTACTTTGACTTTACCGGCGTGCAACTGACGTGGATCCTCGTGGGCTACGGCTTTGTGGCGGCGGTGCTGCCGGTGTGGCTGCTGCTGGCGCCGCGCGATTACCTTTCCACTTTCCTGAAAATCGGCACCATTGTCGGGCTGGCGATTGGCATTCTGATTATGCGCCCGACCCTGACCATGCCCGCGCTGACGAAATTTATCGACGGCACCGGGCCGGTGTGGACGGGCAACCTGTTCCCGTTCCTGTTTATTACCATTGCCTGTGGCGCGGTGTCCGGCTTCCATGCGCTGATCGCTTCCGGCACCACGCCGAAAATGCTGGCGAATGAAAACCAGGCCTGTCTGATCGGTTACGGCGGCATGCTGATGGAGTCGTTCGTGGCGATCATGGCGCTGGTGTCGGCCTGTATTATCGATCCGGGCGTCTACTTCGCGATGAACAGCCCGATGGCGGTGCTGGCTCCGGCGGGGACAGCCGACGTAGTTGCATCGGCGGCGCAGGTGGTCAGCGGCTGGGGCTTTAGTATTACCCCGGAAACGCTCACGCAAATTGCTAATGAAGTGGGCGAGCAGTCGATTATTTCCCGTGCGGGCGGCGCACCGACGCTGGCGGTAGGGATGGCGTACATTCTGCACGGCGCGCTCGGCGGCCTGATGGACGTCTCCTTCTGGTATCACTTTGCCATCCTGTTTGAAGCGCTGTTTATCCTCACGGCAGTGGATGCGGGAACGCGCGCCGCACGCTTTATGTTGCAGGATCTGCTGGGGGTGATAAGCCCGGGGCTGAAGCGTACCGATTCGCTGCCCGCCAACCTGCTGGCGACGGCGCTCTGCGTGCTGGCATGGGGTTATTTCCTGCACCAGGGCGTGGTGGATCCGCTGGGCGGTATCAATACCCTGTGGCCGCTGTTCGGCATCGCTAACCAGATGCTGGCGGGGATGGCGCTGATGCTCTGCGCGGTAGTGCTGTTCAAAATGAAGCGTCAGCGTTATGCCTGGGTAGCGCTGCTGCCGACCGCCTGGCTGCTGATCTGCACCCTGACGGCGGGCTGGCAGAAGGCCTTCAGCCCGGATGCGAAAGTGGGCTTCCTGGCGATCGCCAACCGCTTCCAGAGCATGATCGACAGCGGCAACATTCCGGCGCAGTACACCGCCGCACAGCTGCGTCAGCTGGTGTTCAACAACCGTCTCGATGCCGGGCTGACCATCTTCTTTATGGTGGTTGTGGTGGTACTGGCGTTTTACTCCATTAAAACCGCGCTGGCGGCAATAAAGGTTGATCGTCCTACTGCCAATGAGACGCCGTATGAGCCGATGCCGGCAAATGTCGATCAGATTGTGACGCAGGCGAAAAGCGCGCACTGATGCGGTAACGCCCGGCGCTCTGGTAAGAGTGCCGGGCCAAACTATCAAAACGGAGTCACTATGTTCGATACGCTTTCTAAAGCCGGAAAATACCTGGGCCAGGCCGCGAAGCTGATGATCGGCGTGCCGGACTACGATAACTACGTTGAGCACATGCGCCAGAACCACCCCGATCAGCCGCCGATGACCTATGAAGAATTTTTCCGCGATCGGCAGGACGCGCGCTACGGCAGCAAAGGCGGCGCGCGCTGCTGTTAAGATCAGCGGCTGAGGTTTTCCACTTTTTCAAAGGCCGCACGCAGGGAGGCGGGGGTCACCGGCACCGGCAGCGCGTGGATGGATTCCACCGGGCGCAGGGTGTGGACGATCACTTTATCCAGTTCGGCGGCGTTGTGAATATCCACCTCCAGTTGTGCCAGGGTGGTGGGCAGGTTGAAACGTTTATAGGCGGCGATGAGCTGCGCCAGTACCTCGTCCTGGCCGAGCAGGGCGCTCTGCACCAGAATGCCGTAGGCGACTTTGGTGCCGTGCAGGTATTTCTCGGTTTGCGGCAGCACGGTCAGCCCGTTATGCACCGAATGCGCCGCCGCCACGCGGGTATAGCGCTCGCCCAGGCCGCCCACCATGCCCCCACCGGCGATGATGGCGTCCACCACATCACGAAACGCCTGCGTCACCTCGCCCCGTGCCTGATCCGCCAGCGCCGCTTCACTGCTTTCCAGCAGCACATCGCGGATCGCCAGCGCGCCATTGATGCCAAGCCGTACCGTCAGCGGCAGGCTTTCCGGTTCAGGGGCCAGCACCACCGCTTCATACCACTTTGCCAGGGTATCGCCGATGCCTGCCAGCAGGTACTCCGCCGGGGCGTCAAGAATGATCTGCGGCTCCACCAGTACAAGGAAATTAGCGTCATCGAAAATCTCAAAATGCAGCGCCTGTCCGGCGTCGTTATACCAGACGGAGAGCGGCGTCCAGGCCGCGCAGGTGGCGGCAATGGTCGGAATGGCCACCACCGGCAGCGCCAGACGACGTGCCACCGCTTTCACGGTATCCAGCAGCGCACCGCCGCCGAGGCCTATCACCACGCTGCGATCTTCTCCCGACTGCGCCACCAGCTCCGCGACATCGCGCTCGCTGCAATGGCCTTTAAACAGCAGGTGCTTTGCTCCCGGCGTATGAAAGCTTTCCGGCAGGTACGGCGTGGCGGCGGCGATGGCCCGTTCGCCGTAGATCCAGACCGCGCGGGAAAGCTGTTCGGGGGTATAAAAATCATGCAGGCGCGCCAGACTGCCGGCGTGGGAATAGTAGTTGGCGGGGCCGGGTACGACGCGAATATCGGTGTTGCTCATGAGTGTGTCCTTGTGCGTGATCGCTAACCTGATGTTATGTCTGGACATCCGGATGGCTAATAATATTTTGCTTTATCTTATGCCTTTTCCGTAGTTGTCAGTCAAGCCGCGCTGTGAAAAATTCATGAAATCAATCTATTAATGACAGGGATCTCCAGCGAATGAGCGTTAACCATCTCGACATGCGCGCCATCACGCTCGCCTTTGCCGGTGTCAGAGCGCTGTCGCAGGTCGATTTTACCCTGCGCGGCGGCTCGGTTCATGCCCTGACCGGGGCAAACGGCGCGGGCAAATCCACGCTGATGGCGGTGCTGTGCGGCACCCACGATCATTACGAAGGGGAGATCGCCATCAATAACCAGGTGGTGTCCATTCGCTCGCCCCGCGACGCAAAACAGTTGGGTATTCATCTGGTGCAGCAGGAAGTGGACGTGGCGCTGATCCCCGGCCTGTCGATTGCGGAAAACATTATGCTCGACCGGCTGGCGGAGCCGGGCCATGCATATCACTGGTCGAAAGTGCGTCAGCAGGCGCGTGCTGCGCTGGCGCAGCTGGATGTAACTCTGGACGTGCGACGCCCGATTGACAGCTGCACGCTGGCCGAAAAACAGCAAATTTTGCTGGCGCGCGCCCTGTCGCACCGCTGCCGTTTTTTGATCCTCGATGAACCCACAGCCCCCCTCGATCAGCACGAAAGCGAGCGGCTGTTTGCGGTGGTCAAACGCCTGCAACAGCAGGGGATCGCCTTGGTGTTTATCTCGCACCGCATCCATGAACTGAAAGCCATCTGCGACACCTTAACGGTGCTGCGGGACGGCAGGCTGATCGAATCCGGGCCAATGGACAATCTGCGCGGCGAGGAGATCGTCGAGAAGATGCTGGGTCATGAGCTGAGCGATATTTACCCGCCGAAACGCGCCCGCCACAGCGACGAGACCTTGCTGCGGGTGGAGGGGCTGCACGATGAAGGCCTGTTAAAAGACATCTCCCTGCAGCTGCGCAAGGGCGAGATTTTAGGCATTGCCGGGCTGGCGGGCGCAGGCAAAACCGAGCTGTGCAAGGCGCTTTTCGGCGCCAGCAAAAGCCGTATCACCCGCGGGGAGCTTAACAGCCAGCCGTGGAAACCGCGCGATCCGGCGGACTCTGTACTGCGCGGCATCGCGCTGGTGCCGGAGGAGCGCCGCAAAGAGGGCATTTTCATTGACGAATCGGTGAGCATGAATCTGGCGGTCAGCGCAGACAACAGCTTCTCCCGGGGCGGGATCTTCAGCCATCGCAAGGCCTGGCGCTGGGCGCAGGAGGTGATCGCCCGCACCGGCGTGCGCACCACCGGACCAGCGCAACTGCTGCGGCGGCTTTCCGGCGGCAATCAGCAGAAAGTGGCGATTGGCAAATGGCTGCGCGGTAACGCGAACGTACTGATTTTTGATGAGCCGACCAAAGGCGTGGACGTGAAAGCTAAAACCGATCTGTTTCAGCTTATCGACGGCCTGGCGCGGGAAGGGAAGGGCGTGATCTACGCTTCCGGCGAGTTCGCCGAGCTGGTGGGACTGTGCGACCGCATCTGCGTGTTGTGGGACGGCAAAATCGTGGCGGAGATCGCCGGGGCGGACGCCCGTGAAGAGACATTACTTTATTATTCGACCGGAGGTACGGCGTCGTGAGCAAGGCCCTTTCAGTGAATGCGACGGCATCGGGCCGTCAGCAGTTTTTCGATTTTCTTTATAAATGGGGCATGTTGCTGACCGTGGTGGTGCTGATCGCCGTGTTTGGCCTCGCCTCGGATAACTTCCTCGATCCGTTCAACATCATCAATATTCTGCGCTCCATTGCCATTGTCACGGTGATCGCCATCGGCGTGTCCATTTCCCTCACCGTGGGCGGTTTTGACCTGTCGGTAGGATCGACGGCGTCGCTGGCAAACGCGCTGGTGATTTCGCTGTTTGTCTGGCACGGATTTGGCACCACGGAAGCCATTCTGGTGACGCTGGCGCTCTGTACGCTGGTGGGGCTGTTCAACGCCTTTCTCATCGTCGTGCTGCGTATTCCTGACATGCTCGCCACGCTCGGCAGCCTGTTCGTTATTCAGGGTGTGGCGATGACGTACAGCTACGGCGGCTCGATCACGCAAAACATGCTGCTGCCGAGCGGCGAAATGGCGGAAGGGCTGATCCCGGAGGGTTTTGCGCTGCTCGGCCAGGTGCCGGTGATCGTCATCATCATGCTGGTGGTCACGGTGCTGGCGCAGCTTGCGCTGTCGCTGACAACGCACGGTCGCCGTATGTACGCCATCGGCGGCAACCCGGAAGCGGCGCGCCTGTCCGGTATTCGCACCACGCGCTACAAAGTGGCGGCCTATGTGATTGCCTCGCTGCTGGCCGGGCTGGGCGGGATTTTACTGGCCTCGCGCATCGGCTCCTCGCAGGTGAACGCGGGGGGCGGTTATCTGATGGATGCGGTGGCGGCGGCGTGGATCGGCTTTTCGCTCGCGGGCTCCGGTAAACCCAATGCGCTCGGTACGCTGGTTGGCGCGGTCATCCTCGGCGTGCTGTCGAACGGGCTGGTGATGCTGTCAGTGCCCTATTACGCCATGGACATTATTAAGGGGCTGGTGCTGGCCGGCGCTCTTGCACTCACTTATTTCCAGCGCCGTTAATTTATTATTCAGGGGAAACAGAGATGAAAAAATTTGCACTGTCACTGCTGGCGCTGGGCTTACTGAGTTCAGTACCGGGTTATGCCGCCACGCCTGCGCCGGTTCCGGCCGCCATCGCCAATCACGACGGCCCGATCCGTATTGCGGTTATTCGTAACCTTGGTTCCGACGATAACACGACGCAGTTTGTCTCCGGGGCGCTGACGGAAGGCAAAAAGCTCGGCTTTAAAATCAGCACCTTTTTAAGTAACGGCGATGACGCGAAGTTCCAGGATTTCGTCAATCAGGCCATCAGCCAGAAATACGACGGCATTATTCTTTCCCAGGGGCGCGATCCTTATTCCACTGAGCTGGTGAAGAAAGCGGTGGACGCAGGCATTGCGGTGTCGGTATTTGATACGGCGGTAAAAGGGGAGATCCCGGGCGTGACCGTTACCCAGCAGGATGACGCCTCCCTGACGGATCTGTCGTTTGGCGAGCTGGTGAAAGATTTCAACGGCAAGGCGAACATCATCAAACTGTGGGTCGCCGGTTTCCCGCCGATGGAGCGTCGCCAGGCGGCCTATCAGGAACTGCTGAAGCAGCATCCGGGCATCAAAGAGCTGGAATCCATTGGCGCGGTGTCGTCGGACGTACAGGGGGATACCGCCAACAAAGTGGGCGCGGTGCTGGCGAAATACCCGAAAGGGCAGATCGACGCCATCTGGGGCACCTGGGATGCCTTCAGCCAGGGCGCATATAAAGCGCTGAAAGAGAATGGCCGTACCGAGATCAAACTCTACAGCATCGACATCTCCAATCAGGATTTACAGCTGATGCGTGAGGCGGGCAGCCCGTGGAAAGTGAGCGTGGCGGTGGATCCGAAGCTGATTGGCGCCACCAACGTGCGGCTGATCGCCAATAAGATCGCCGGTGAGAAAACGCCTGCCACCTATGACTTTAAAGCCGCCGCCATTCCGCAGGCGCTGCTGGCGAGTCAGCCAGGCAATGTTAACGTCGCGGCGCTGGGCAAAATTATTCCGGGCTGGGGCCAGACGGAAGACTTTATCGCGCCGTGGTTTGCGACGCTGGAAGCGAAGCAGAAATAATGTTGCCCGGTGGCGCTCGCGCTTACCGGGCCTACAAAATCCCATGACCTACATCATGTAGGCCGGTGCAAGCGCAGCGCCGCCCGGCGAAATGGCAACATCGTAACAAGGAAACAACGTGGCTTCTCATTTACCCACTCCCGACTACAGCCGCAATATGCGCCTCATTGGCCACAGCGATCAGGGCGGTCGACCGGACGGGGTGCAGCTGATGGTGCATCGCGGCTATGCGTATATCGGCCATATGGTGTCGCAGGGCTTTTCCATTGTGGACGTGCGCAATCCTGCCAACCCGAAACCCGCAGGCTACATACCTGCGCCGCCGGGCACCTGGAACGTTCATTTACAGGCGCACGACGATTTGCTGCTGGTGATCAACGCCCGGGATCTGTTCGCCGACGCGCGTTTTGCCGATGAAAAGGTCTATTACAGCCGTCCGGTAGGCGAGACGGTGCGCGATGTGCAGGACAAAGACTGGAGCGCCGGGCTGCGCATTTTTGATATTTCCACACCCGACAAACCGCGTGAAATCAGCTTCCTGTCGCTGAACGGCATTGGCATTCACCGTATCTGGTACGTCGGCGGACGCTGGGCTTACGTCTCGGCGCTGATCGACGGCTTCACCGATTATATTTTCCTGACTATCGATCTGGCGGATCCGCGCAAACCAGAGGTGGCCGGGCGCTGGTGGTTACCTGGGATGCATCAGGCGGCGGGCGAAACTCCGCATTGGCCGGAAGGTAAACGCTATGCGCTGCATCACGCCATTATTGCCGGCGATACCGCCTATGGCAGCTGGCGCGACGGCGGGCTGACGCTGCTGGACGTGAAAGATCGCAACCGGCCAACGCTCATCAGCCACCGCAACTGGAGCCCGCCCTTTGGCGGCGGCACGCATACCGCGCTGCCGTTACCGGACAGAGATCTGCTGGTGGTGCTGGATGAAGCGGTGCTCGACAATCAGGAAGATGGCGAGAAGCTGATCTGGCTGTTTGATATTCGCGAGCCGTCAAACCCGGTGAGCATCGCCACTTTCCCGCAGCCGAATGAAACTGACTACGTGGCGAAGGGCGCGCACTTCGGGCCGCATAACCTGCATGAAAACCGGCCTGGCAGTTTTGTCAGCTCAACGCTGATCTTTGCCACTTATCAGAATGCTGGCGTGCGTGCCTATGACATATCAGATCCGTACCGTCCGGTGGAAACCGGCGCGCTGGTGCCTGCCGCACCGACTACCATGATGGACACCCGTCCCGGACGCCCGCAGGTGATCCAGTCCTGTGATGTCTTTGTCGATGCGGCGGGGATCATTTATGCAACAGACTATAATGGCGGACTCTCCGTGATTGAATACCTGGGTTAGACGATAATAATTCATTATGAAATAACTTCTTTCAAAATAATTGGGGATTACTGATATACACCCCGATTATATTTTTCATTGGTATTTTCTGATAAATTTAAGGCCTTCCTTATTAAATTAAGGAAGGCCTTCTTGCCCATGAGTGAATTCGTTTTTTTAAATTACTATTGATTATTGCTTTATAGATGCAATAATGCAGCGCCACTTATAAAATATTAAAAAGACCTTTCATTCTATATATAGTTCCCCGCTGGTGTGTTACTTAAAGGGAACTTAATTATCATGCGAATGAAAAAAGCACTGGCATGGGTGCAAATCGCGCTCCAGTTTATCTCACCGACCTCGCTCTGTTATCTGGGAACATTCTCGACCAGCCAGGCGCAGGAAAGAGTGATTAAATCTCAGCCTCCGGATACCAGCAACGAACAGGCCATCGCCCAGACTGCCATGCAGGCGGGGTCAGTCTTAAACGGCGGTAATGGCGGGGCGCTCGACGAGGCTATTGTCTCCACTGCGACCAGCGCCGCGACGGCCGAAGTGCAAAACTGGCTTAATCAGTTTGGTACCGCCCGCGTCAGCATCAGCACCGACGAACATTTTACCCTCCAGGATTCTGAACTGGATCTGCTGCTGCCGTTATATGACGGAAAAGAACACCTCTGGTTTACCCAGTTGGGTGGACGTCGGTACGATGAGCGAAATATGGTAAACGCCGGTCTTGGCTATCGTTATTTCAGCGATAGCTGGATGTGGGGCACCAACGTTTTCTACGATGAGCAGATTTCCGCTAATCACCATAAACGCCTCGGCGTCGGGACGGAAATGGGCTGGGATTACCTGAAACTTTCCGCCAACGGCTATTTCCGACTCAGCGACTGGATGGCATCAAAAGAATACAGCGACTATGACGAGCGGGTCGCCAACGGCTTTGACATTCGCGCCAATGGTTATTTACCCGCCTGGCCGCAGCTGGGCACCACGCTGGTCTACGAACAATATTATGGCGACAGCGTCGGCCTGTTCAGCGACGACGAAGACGACCGGCAGAAAAACCCGCATGCTATTACCTTCGGGCTGAATTACACCCCGGTGCCAATGATGACGCTGGGTGTTAACCAGAAATTCGGTAAGGGCGGTAAAAATGACACCCAGGTGAATCTGGGCGTCTCCTGGACCCCTGGCGTGCCGCTCAGCACCCAGCTCGATCCGGACCAGGTCGCCCTGCGCCGCTCGCTGCTCGGCAGCCGCATGGATTTAGTGGATCGCAACAATAATATCGTGCTGGAGTATCGCAAGCAGGATCTGATTTCGCTGGGCCTGCCGCCCGAACTCACCGGCGCGGAAGGCGAAAAGCAGACGGTGACGGCGAAGGTCAAAACCAAATACGGCCTTGAAAAAATCGACTGGCAGGGGGATGAATTCTTCCGCCAGGGCGGGAAAATCGCCGATACTTCCAGCCCCGAGCAGGTGGTGCTGACCTTCCCGGCGTGGAAAAACGGCAGCGCCAATACGTATGTGCTTTCCGCCGTCGCGCGGGATAAAAAGGGCAATGCTTCAAACACTAGCCAGATGAAGGTGAACGTCAGCGGCATTGATGTGGCAAGCCTGGTGTCCACGACCAGCGCCTCGCCCGTCACGCTGCCAGCCGATGGCATCAGCACCTCGGCGGTAACCGTGACACTGAAAACCGCAGCAGGAGAAAATGCCGGTGGATTTGCGGAACGCCTGAGTGCGACCCTTACCGCTCCGGCCAGCGTCGCGAAAGGCCTTGCCAGCGACAGCAAAGCGGCGGCCATCAGCGCCTTTAAAGAAACCTCGTCCGGCGTCTATGTCGCCACCTTCACCAGCGGCACCACGCCGGGCAGCGTTACCGTGCAACCGCTGATTGACGGCAGCACCAAACTGGCGACGGCAAAACTCATCCTCGAAGCCACGGAAATTCTGCCGAAGCTAACGCAGATTGACGTCTCCGCCAGCAGTGTTCCGGCTGACGGCACCACGCCTATCGCGCTGACCGCGCACGTGGTGGATCAGTATGGCAAACCGATACAAGATGCAGCCATTAAATGGCGCGCCGACAACCCGAAAGCGCTGCTTTCCACCGACAGCACCACCACTGATGCACAAGGTCTGGCGACGATCGACGTCACCAGTCGTGAAGTCATCAGTACCGTCGTCACCGCGCAACTGGAGCAGGGCAACAGCGTCAGCACCGCTGCGCTGAACTTTACCGCCGATGTTGCCAGCGCGCAGGTGGTTGCCATTGAGAGTGAAAAACAGCAGGTGGTCGCCAACAATATCGACACCGACACCGTCACCGCGCAGGTGAAGGATCAGAACAACCATCCGCTGGCGGGTATCACCGTCAACTGGATGGTGAAAAAGCGCGACGGTACGCCGGTCAGCAGTAAAACGTCGGTCTCTGACAACGACGGCATCGCCACGCTTGAACTGAAATCCCCGAAAACCGGCACAGTGACGGTATTGGCGGCGGTGAACCGCGACGCCGTACAGGAAACCGATCCGATCGTCTTTGTGGCGGACACCAGCACGCAAAAAGTGACCACCCTGACGCTCAGTAAAACCCAGGCGCTGGCGAACGGCACGGACAGTATTACCTATGAAGCGCAGGTGACGGATGCCCAGGGGAACGCCATCAACGCTGCCCGCGTGGCGTGGTCAGCGGATAATCCGGATGCTACATTAAGCGCCAGCAACACCACCAGCGGCGCGGACGGTAAATCGACCATCACCGTGACCTCTCTGAAAGCGGGCAAGGTCGTGGTCACTGCGAAGACCAGCGAAGCCACGCCGCTACAGGCGGAGCCTGCGACCTTTATCGCCGACAGCGCCACCGCGACCATCAAAACGCTGAAAAGCGATCGCGCCTCTGCGCTGGCAAACGGCAGCGATGCCATCAGCCTGACCGCCACGGTCGAGGATGCGAACGGCAACCTGGTGAACAATGCAGACGTTAACTGGACGGTAGACCCGGCAACCGGCACGCTCTCCGCCAGCAGCAGTAAAACCGATGCCTCCGGCGTGGCGCGGGTGACACTCAGCTCGCGGGACGTGGCGCAGTACAGCGTGACGGCATCCAGCGGCAGCAGCAGCGAAACCCTGGCAGGATTGTACTTTATTGTCGACAGCGGCACGGCGCACCTTAATACGCTGACGGCATCGTCAACGGAGGCTCTGGCAGACAACAATACGGCTATCACGCTGACCGCGAAGGTTATCGATAACAGCGGGCATCCGGTATCCGGGGAGACGATCAACTGGACGGCGGATAACATCAAGGCACAGCTCTCTGACACGCAATCCGTCACCAATACCCAGGGCGAGGCGCAGATCCTGGTGACCAGCGCGGATGTTATCGCTACGGTGATCACTGCCCAGCGTGGTCAGGCGGAAGCCCTGCGCAGCGAGACGCTGAACTTTGTGGCGGACCCGGCCTCGGCGAAACTGGTATCAGTGGAGCCCGACAAAAACCAGGTGGTGGCGAATAACATCGACAGCGCTAAGCTGACGGCGAAAGTCACCGATGCGAATAATCATCCGTTATCGGGCATCAGCGTCACCTGGAAGGTGGATAAAACCGACGGCACTACCCTCGGCAACCGCACCTCGCAGACGGATGCGCAGGGCGTGGCGACGACCGTGCTGAAATCTGCGAAAACCGGATCGGTCAGCGTCTCGGCGGCTATCAACGGCGGCACGCCGTTACGGACCGAAGACATTACTTTTATCGCCGACAGCAGTACCCAGAAAGTCACCACGATCGCCCTCGATAAAACCGAGGCCATCGCCGACGGTACGGATCGCATTACCTATGAAGCGACGGTGACCGACCAGCAGGGCAACGCGGTGAATGGCGCGACGGTGAGCTGGTCCGCAGACACCTCCGATGCCATTCTGAGTAGCACACAGACCACCAGCGACGGCAACGGCAAATCGACCATTACCGTAACGTCACTGAAAGCCGGTGAGAAAGTCATTACCGCCCAGACCAGCCCGGAAACGGCAATGCAGGCGAACAGCGCAACCTTTATCGCGGATAAGACGACGGCGAAAGTCGTGGCCGTCAGCAGCGACAAAACTACCGCGCTGGCGAACGATAAAGATGTGATCACCCTCAGCGCCACGGTCACGGATGCCAACGCCAACCCGTTAGACGCAACGGATGTGACCTGGGAAGTGGCGCCAGAAAGCGGAATGCTGTCAGCGAGCACCAGCACCAGCAATGCCGCAGGCGTGGCGCAGGTGACGCTGAAATCAGCCGTTGTCGCCAGCTATGAAGTCAGGGCGACGGTCAATGGCAACAGCGACTCCATCAGCAGCCTGAGATTCACCGCCGATAGCGCCACGGCAAAGATTACCAGCCTGACGGCGGATAAGACCGCTGACATTGTGGCGGATAAAGATGTGGTGACGCTGACGGCGACGTTGCTGGACGCTAACCAGCATCCGGTGGCGGGCGAAACGGTGAACTGGCTCAGCAGCGACGACGCTAACAGCACCTTCACGCCAGCGACGTCGGTGACCGATGCCAACGGCCAGGCAACAGCCACCTTTAAAACCCTGAAAGCGGGCAGTGTCGATGTCACCGCCTCGCATACCCACGGTGACAAGACGCTGACGCTGACGGTGATTGGCAACGTTGAAACGGCGCAGTTCGCCGATGTCGTGGCGGATAAAACTGAGGCCGTGGCGGATGGCTCTGAGGCTATCACCTGGAAGGCGATAGTGGAGGATAAAAACCACAACCTGCTACCGGACGTGACGGTAAACTGGAAGGCGGATCGCAGTGATGTGACACTAACGCCGGAAAACGCCACCACCAACAGCAACGGTGAAGTGACCACCAGCGGCACCACGCTGAAAGCGGGTAATGTTGTGGTGACCGCAGCGCTGACCAGCCCGGCAAAAGAGCGTAAAGCCAGTGCCGTCGCCTTTGTCGGTGATTTAAAAACCGCGAAAATCGTCGCACTGAACGTCAGTACCACCACCGCTATCGTTAACACCACCAGGGTGGAACTGATGGCTACTGTGGTTGACGCCCATGACAATGCGGTACCGCACGCGGAAGTGAGCTGGGAAACCACCTTGAATAACCTCTCAGCTCCAGCCAGCAACACCAATAATAGCGGCATCGCGAAAGCTGAGCTGTCGGGGCCGGAAGCGGGTACAGCGACGGTGACCGCTTCGATCAACGGCAGCAGCAAGGTCAGTCAGGAAATCATATTCATTGCGAAGTATGAGGCAGACTGGGAGATCAGCGACGATAGCAGCACTTATAAAACGGATGGAGTATTTGGTTTCGGTGACCTCGGTTTTGTCGCTATCGGCGAAACCCAGGGGCCACGTGATCTGGTCTGGGCAGAGAATGGTTATTCGCAACTTACTGTGCCAATGACTGATGAAATGGGCCAGACATGGAATGTAAACATCCGGGGACAACGCCATTCTAACTGTTCAAACCGCACCTTCAACTCAGCGGCGGGTTGTGACGGATGGCAGTACACTGGCTACGCGGCATCGTTGCACTATGAGCACAGCGACAACCCCGGCCTGCCAGCTGGCGTTTATCGCGGCGTAGTGACCTTTGCCGGTAAGGACTGGCACACCTCATGGGCGCTGGATTACGAGGTAACCACCACCCTGACCGTTAACTAACCAGCAATCGCACTACCGACGCAGGCCTTCCGCTAACAGCACGAAGGCCTGCGTTGCTTTAGGCAAGCGCTCATCCGGCGCATCTGCCGCCGCCACCCACAGCGCCGCATTCATCGCCGCCCCGTTCAGCAGGCGGGCAGCCGCTTCAACGTCCACCGCTTTCATAATGCCCTGGCCGATCATCTCTGCAACCGCCTCACAGGTGGCTTCCAGACAGGCATTCTGACTGGGCCAGCCAGACGGATCGCCGAGAAAAGCCGGGCCGTCGAGCAGCACAATGCGCTGCACTTCCGGATCGAGCGCCATTTCAATATAAGCCGTGCCTTCAGCAAGCAGCCGCTCCCAGCCTTCCGGCGCAAGGCTGGCGCGATCTTTCGCCTGCTGCGCCATTTCCCCGTCCACCTGCGCCACCACGGCGGCGAGCAGGCCGCGCTTATCGCCAAAATTATGGTACAGCGCGCCACGGGTCAGCCCGGCGCTGGCGGTGAGTTCATCCATTGACGCCGCGGCAAAGCCTTTTTCCGCAAAAGCCTTACGCGCGGCGGCAATCAGTTTGTTGCGGTTCTCTTCCATCATTTCTGCACGACGACCGACGGCCATATTCTTCACTCCTTCATTTCATATACGTCGCGTATTTTAAATTGACATACGCGGCGTATGCAAAGATACTCGGTTTCACATACAGCGTGTATGTTAAATGATCCTGGCGCGTGACGCCCGGATTTTCTGACTGAATAAAAGAGGTGAGTGATGACAGAACGCGAAGCGATATTCCCGGCCAATCGGCATGCTTTATATGAGCAGCATGGCTACTCCGCGGCGATCCGCTCCGGGGATTTATTGTTTGTGTCCGGGCAGGTGGGCAGCCGGGAAGACGGGTCGCCGGAGCCGGACTTTGCCGCCCAGGTCCGGCTGGCCTTTGCTAACCTGCGGGCTACGCTGGCCGCTGCCGGATGCGGGTTCGATGATTTGGTTGATGTGACGACCTTTCACACCGATCCGGAAAACCAGTTTGCCACCATTATGGCGGTGAAGCAGGAGATTTTCCCGCAGGCTCCCTATCCCAACTGGACGGCGGTGGGCGTCAACTGGCTGGCGGGCTTCGATTTTGAAATTAAAGTCATTGCCCGCATTCCGTAAGCGCCGTGGCGCGGTTCAGCTGTACTGGCGCACCCGCGCAATTAACTCCTCTGCGCTGTCGATACGTCCGGCGACCAGGATCAGGGATTTACCCAGCTCAATGGCATGACGCAGACAGGCGTGGCGCATCTCCTCGTCGCGGATGGTATCCAGATCGGCGACGTGGGACAAGCCGACGCTGCGGCGGATCAGTTCTGTCCCGCAGTAGCCCACCGCATCAGTCCACACTTTTTTCAGGAACTGCGAGGCATAGCCCGGCGTCGCCAGCGCCGCGTCGCGGGTTTTTTCCGTAGCCAGTTGCTGGAAACGCTCGGCAAAGGTATGCCATAGCTGCTGAATATCGGCGAGGCGCTGCTCACGGGCAGCCGCAGCATCGCGAATACCCAGATGCCCCGGCAGGCCGCAGTAGTTCAGCAACAGGTTGCCGATGGCGGTGCCGATATCAAAGCCCACCGGACCAAAGAAACCAAATTCGGCGTCGATAGCTTTCAGGCTGCCGTCGGCGACGAAAATCGACCCGCTGTGAATATCGCCGTGCAGCAGCGCTTCGGCGTGGGAGAAGAAGTGGTGCTTCAGCGCCGCCACCGCCAGTTTAAGCTGGGCGTCGTCACGCAGGGCGGCGACGTCCGCTTCCAGTTCGGCGGGATAATTATTGCGCTCGTGGATCTGGTAAGGGTCGTTGAAGAACAGATCTTCAGTGATCTCGCACATTTCCGGGTTGATAAAGCGCGCCACCTGCGCTTTTTTCTCATGGGGATGCAGATAAAAATCGCTGGTGTGGAACAGCGTATACGCCAGATATTCCCCCAGCTGTTGCGGCGCCTGCGGATAGCTGACGTTATTAATCAGCTCGCCGCGCCAGATGCGATGACTGGAGAGATCTTCCATCACCATCACCGCCAGCTGCGGGTCAAAATGCAGGATCTGCACCGTGTGCTGTGGACAGTGCTGATAATGTTCCACCAGGGTCTGCGCTTCCAGCCGCGCGCGATCCAGCGTCAGCGGCCAGGATTCCCCCACGCAGCGCACATAGGGCAGCGCCTGTTTAACAATCACCCGGCTGACGCCCTGACGGTCAAAAATTTTAAACACCAGATTGAGATTGCCGTCGCCGACCTCCTGCGCATCCACCAGTTCGGACGGATCGGCCAGACCGCCAAATTGTTGTGCATAAGCGACAGCGTCCTGCGCGTTGAAGGTGCGGTATTCCGACATTGCCCTGATCCTCATTCTTATGTTAATAAAGCCATTCAGACGTCTATACTTCCGGAAGTCATCCTGACACAATAGGTCACAACAACGCAACAGGGATTTAACGATATGCAGCCATTACAGACCACCAGTCTGCGCGTCAGCGAAAATCAGCTTTTTATCCTCGACCAGCAGGCGCTGCCGCAGCAGAAAAACTGGCTTGCGGCCAGCACCACAGAACAACTGGTGGGGCATATCCACGCCCTGCGCGTGCGCGGCGCGCCGCTGATTGGCCTTTCCGCCAGCCTGCTGCTGGCGTTACAGGCAGAGCAGGGGCTGACGCGGGATGAACTGGCTGAATCGCTGGCGACGCTGCGCGCGGCACGCCCGACGGCGGTGAACCTGATGAATAATCTTGATCGCATGAAAGCGGCGCTGGCGCGGGAGAATTATGTTCCGGCGCTGGTGGCGGAGGCGCTGCGCCTGATCGATGAAGACAAGCAGTTGTGTGACGCCATCGCCCGCGCCGGAAGCGCGCTGGTAACGCCGGGAAGTCGCCTGCTGACCCACTGCAATACCGGCGGGCTGGCAACGGCGGGCGTCGGGACAGCTATCGGCGTGATTGCCCGCGCCCATGAGCAGGGGCGGGTGGCGAATGTCTGGGTGGGTGAGACGCGCCCGCTGTTGCAGGGCGGGCGTTTAACGGCCTGGGAAATGGGCGAACTGGGTGTGCCCTGCCAGTTGATCACCGATTCAATGGCCGCCAGCCTGATGGCGAAAGGGCAGGTGGACGCGGTGTGGGTCGGGGCAGATCGCATTGCCGCCAATGGCGATGTGGCGAACAAGATCGGCACCTATTCGCTGGCGGTGCTGGCGAAATTCCACGGTATTCCGTTTTACGTTGCCGCGCCTCACACTACACTGGATTGTGGCTGTCCGGATGGCGACGCCATCCCCATTGAACAGCGGGCGGCAGAGGAAGTGACAGGCGTGGCGGGCAGCTTTGGCGCGGTGCAATGGGCGCCAGAAAAAGTACGGGTGTACAACCCGGCGTTTGATGTGACCCCGGCGGCGTTGATCAGCGGCTGGGTGCTGGATACGGGCGTGGTAACGCCGGAACAGGTCGCGGCAGGGGTGTTTGCGTGATATGCCGGGTGGCGCTGTCGCTTACCCGGCCTACAACAGCCATGTAGGCCCGGCAAGCCTGCGCCGCCGGGCGATATATTTGGCACCGTGCCCGCTGTTTTGCCGGGTGGCGCTGGCGCTTACCCGGCCTACAACAGGTATGTAGGCCCGGCAAGCCTGCGCCGCCGGGCGATACGTGCAGGTTTACCGGCCCGCCCCGTGGGGCGTTATCACCGCTTTGCCTTTTAACAATTTCCGTACCCAGAAGCGGTTTGGGTTCAGCGCCGCCAGCGTTTCGCTATCCAGCGGGATCGGCTCGTCGCTCATCTGCGCGGCGAGGATCTCCGCCGCCAGCGGCGCGCTGCACAATCCCCGCGAACCCAGCGCCCCCAGCAGATACAAATCTTCCCACACCGGTGCGCTGACCGCCTGCGCCGGGTGTTCCGCCAGGGTCGCATATTCCCGTAACGTCGCCGCAAAATCAGGTGCGTTGCCGACCACCGGCAGATGATCGCGGGTGGCGCAGCGCACGCCGTTGCGCGCCTCCTTAGCCGTTACATCCACCTCTTTCGCCCAGGCGGCATCCGGAAAACAGTCCAGCAAGCGCTGGCGATTATGCTGCTGATCGTCCTCGCGATACGCCGTTTCCCGATCGCCACGATGATAGCTTGCGCCGATGCAATGCTGCTGATTCAGCGGATTTTGCGGCGTCAGATAACCGTCGTAACACAGTACCTGACGTAAAGGCGACAGCCCCGGCGTGGTGGGAATATGACTGACCTGGCCCGCCACCGGATAGACCGGCAACGCCTCGGTCTGGGTGAAATCCCCCAGCCGGTGCCCGTTCGCCAGCACCACCACCGCATGGGCGGCCTGAGCGCCATCAGCAAAACGCAGCTGCCAGCCACTTTCCCCCTGCGTCAGTTCGGCAACGTCCCGCTGATAATGCACTTTCAGGCCCTGAGTAACGCCCAGCTCAATGGCCGCCGCCGTTAGCTGGGCCGGACACAGCCAGCCGCCGAGCGGATACTGAATACCGCCGCAGCCGGTATCAACGCCGGTCGTTGCTTCAATACACGCTCCATCGGCTGCCGCGGCGATCTCCTGCGGCAGCGCCAGAGATAACATCTGATCGATTTTATGCTGGCTCTTTTCATCCCAGCCGGTCTGCGTCACGCCGCACCAGTCATGATCGAACGCTACCGGCAGCGTGTCATACAGTCTGCGGGCAAAAGTGAAGGCGGCGGGGAAGAAGCGCGCCAGCGCCGGATCGTGGGCATTCAGCAGCGGATAGAGCGCCCCCTGGCGATTACCGGACGCGCCAAGCGCAGGGGCGGCATCGGCGCAGTAAAGGGTCACCTGCCAGCCCCGGCGCAGCAGGGAGAGGGATAACAGCGCGCTGGCCACCCCGCCACCGATAAGCGCCACTTCACGGCCGGATGCGCCGCTGCGCGCAAACCAGGGCGCGCGCGGGGCAGGCTCACGGGTCTGCGTCATCACGCCGGTGAGCATTTCACGTTTACGGCCAAACCCTTTGCATTTTTGCATGGTAAAACCGGCGTCCTGTAGCCCGCGACGCACAAAACCGGCGGAGGTGAAGGTCGCCAGCGTGCAGTCCGGGCGCGCCAGCCGCGCCATGGCGTTAAACAGCGCCGGAGTCCACATATCCGGGTTTTTAGCAGGCGCAAAACCATCCAGAAACCAGGCATCCACTTTTTGATCCAGCGAATCGTCCAGCGCGTCGGTCAGGGTAGTAATATCGCCAAACCACAGATCCAGCGTCACCCGTCCGCCATCAAGCAATAAACGGTGACAGCCTTCAAAAGGCAGCGGCCACTGCGCCTGTAACTGTTCCGCCCAGGGGGCCAGTTCCGGCCAGCGCTGATGCGCCTTTTGCAGGTCGTCGGCGCGCAGAGGGAATTTTTCAAAACTGATAAAATGTAATCTTTGTACGCCAGTATGGGGGTGCGCCGCGGTGAAGGCGTCAAACGCCTGCCACAGCGTCAGGAAATTCAGGCCGGTGCCAAAACCGCTCTCCGCCACCACCATCAAATCGCGGGGATGGGGGCGAAAACGCGCGGGCAACTGATTGCCGCCGAGAAAGACGTAACGCGTTTCTTCCAGCCCGTTATCGTTGGAAAAGTAGACGTCATCAAAATCTCGGGAAACAGGTGTACCCTCAGCGTTAAATTCGAGGTTGGCAGGTTGTATAACGGTTTGTTTCACGTAAGTTACTCGTGTGGCGGGCAGTGTCACGATCTTAACGAGGAGTGTCAGTTGGTGCAAATTTCTGCATAAATTCGCTGATCGGACTTGTTCGGCGTACAAGTGTACGCTATCTTGCCACTCGAATATTAAAATTGTTCGACTTACAGGGGTATTGAATGAAACGTGCAGTGATTACTGGCCTGGGCATCGTTTCCAGCATCGGTAACAACCAGCAGGAAGTCCTGGCATCTCTGCGTGAAGGACGCTCAGGGATCACTTTCTCTCAAGAATTTCTTGATGCTGGCATGCGTAGCCATGTATGGGGTAACGTAAAACTCGACACCACCGGCATGATCGATCGCAAAGTGGTCCGTTTCATGAACGATGCCTCTGTTTATGCCTACCTGTCTATGCAGCAGGCAGTGCAGGACGCCGGTCTGACTGAAGAGATGTACCAGAACAACCCACGCGTGGGTATCGTTGCCGGTTCCGGCGGCTCGTCCAAAGCGCAGGTGTTCGGCGCTGATGCCATGCGTAGCCCGCGCGGTCTGAAAGCTGTTGGCCCGTATGTGGTGACTAAAGCGATGGCCTCTGCGGTTTCCGCCTGCCTCGCCACGCCGTTCAAAATCCACGGCGTTAACTACTCCATCAGCTCCGCCTGTGCGACCTCCGCACACTGCATCGGCAACGCCGTTGAGCAGATCCAGTTGGGCAAACAGGACATCGTGTTTGCTGGCGGCGGCGAAGAGCTGGGCTGGGAAATGGCCTGTGAATTTGATGCGATGGGCGCGCTGTCCACCAAATACAACGACGACCCGTCCAAAGCGTCCCGTACCTATGATGCAAACCGCGATGGTTTCGTGATCGCAGGCGGCGGCGGTATGGTGGTGGTTGAAGAGCTTGAGCATGCGCTGGCGCGCGGCGCGCACATCTATGCTGAAATCGTCGGTTACGGCGCAACGTCCGATGGCGCAGACATGGTTGCCCCGTCAGGCGAAGGCGCAGTGCGCTGCATGAAGATGGCGATGCACGGCGTGGATACGCCGATCGATTACCTGAACTCTCACGGCACCTCGACGCCGGTTGGCGATGTGAAAGAGCTGGGCGCGATCCGCGAAGTCTTCGGCGATAACTCCCCGGCGATTTCCGCCACCAAAGCCATGACCGGTCACTCGCTGGGCGCGGCTGGCGTTCAGGAAGCCATCTATTCCCTGCTGATGCTGGAGCACGGTTTCGTCGCCCCAAGCATTAACATTGAAGAAATGGATCCGCAGGCAGAAGGCCTGAACATCGTGACCAAAACCACCGAGCGCGAACTGAAAACCGTAATGTCCAACAGCTTCGGTTTCGGCGGCACCAACGCCACGCTGGTGATGCGTAAATTTGACGCGTAATTAACATGCCCGGCGGCGCAGCCGCCGCCCGGCAAGAATCTGAAAGGAGCCTGATGGCTCCTTTTTTCATTTCTGAGCCTTGGCCAATAATGTGATGTCGATCCGGTAAAGCTGCCGCGTCGTTGTTATTCTCTTTGCGTTATCAACGGAAAAGGGGGTAAGCATGCCAGGATTTAAAGCGGATTTTCTCTGGGGCGGCGCGGTCGCGGCGCATCAACTGGAAGGGGGCTGGCGCGAAGGAGGAAAGGGCGTCAGCGTGGCGGATGTGATGACGGCAGGCCGTCATGGCGTGCCGCGTGAGATCACCGAAGGGGTGATCGAAGGCAAATATTATCCCAACCACGAAGGCATCGATTTTTACCATCGCTATAAAGAAGACATTAAGCTGTTTGCGGAGATGGGATTCAAATGCTTCCGCACCTCAATTGCCTGGACACGTATTTTTCCGAAAGGGGATGAGCTGGAGCCAAATGAAGCCGGGCTGCAATTCTATGATGATCTGTTTGATGAGTGCCTGAAATATAATATCGAACCGGTGATCACCCTCTCGCATTTTGAAATGCCCTATTATCTGGTGACCGAATACGGCGGCTGGCGCAATCGTCAGGTGATCGAATTCTTTGTCCGCTTCGCCAGAGCGGTATTCACCCGCTACCAGAATAAAGTGAAATTCTGGATGACCTTCAACGAAATAAATAACCAGGCCAATTTCCACGAAGATTTTGCCCCCTTCACTAACTCCGGCCTGCATTATAAGCCCGGTGAAGATCGCGAAAAAATCATGTATCAGGCGGCGCATTATGAGCTGGTAGCCAGCGCCCTGGCGGTGGAAGCGGGCCACGCCATTAACCCGCAGTTTCAGATCGGCTGCATGATCGCCATGTGCCCGATTTATCCGTTAAGCTGCGATCCGAACGACATGATGATGTCGGTTCGCGCTATGCATCGCCGCTACTGGTTTACCGACGTCCATGTGCGCGGCTATTACCCGCAGCACATTTTAAATTACTTCGAGCAGAAAGCCTTTAACCTGGACATTACCGATGAGGATCGCCAGATCCTGACCCGCGGCTGTGTGGATTATATTGGCTTTAGCTATTACATGTCTTTTGCCACCAAAGCGACGGACGATAATCCGCAGCTCGATTATGACGAAACCAAAAGCCTGGTGAAAAATCCGTATGTCAAAGCGTCGGACTGGGGCTGGCAAATCGATCCGGTTGGCTTACGTTATTCGCTGAACTGGTTCTACGATATGTATCAGCTGCCGCTGTTTATTGTCGAGAACGGTTTTGGCGCGATCGACGAAAAAGAGCCTGACGGCACGGTAAACGATCGGTACCGCATCGAGTATCTTGAAAACCATATCCGCGAAATGAAAAAAGCGGTGGTGGAGGACGGTGTGGATCTGATGGGTTATACCCCGTGGGGCTGTATCGATCTGGTCTCTGCCGGTACCGGCGAGATGAAAAAGCGCTACGGTTTTATTTATGTCGATAAAGATAACGAGGGCAAGGGCACGCTGGCGCGCAGTAAGAAGAAATCCTTCGACTGGTATCGCGACGTTATAAAAAGTAATGGCGAGAATGTGTAAGCGCTAAACAGAACGCCGGGTAGGGAAATCTACCCGGCGGTGTCGTTAAATGACGATCCACACCAGCAACAATGCCACCATCAGGGCAACAAACATCAGGCCCGGGCGGGCTGAAAGGGTTTTCACCGTTTCCATCACCGGCGCGAACAGCGGGCTGTAAATCGGCTGTATATCGCGCACTTCCAGCGTTTCCTGCGCGCGCTCGGTACGACGCAGGAAGACAAAATTAAGCAGATCCTGCACCTGGGCATTGGTCAGCACACTTTGCGGCGTGAGCTGGAACGTCTGCTGGGCATAATCCTGAATATGCTGCCATTCGTTGCTGTCCATCGGCTGCTTGAGCGCGGCCTGCATGGTATGCAGCGTCGGCGCGGGTTGCAGGCTGAGGGTCTGACGCGCCTGAAGCCAGGTCATCAGCGGCGCAAAATGTTTCGCCGGAATAAGCTCGCCGGTCTTCACGCCGGACAGCTCCAGCATCGACTGCCAGATCTGTTTGCCTGACTCGCCGGTCGCGGCCGCCAGCTTAGTCACCGCCTGATTCAGGGCATTGTGCTCGGCGGGCACCAGCGGCCTGTCGGTAGCAGGGCGCTGCTGAGGCTGCGGAATATTCAGCTCGCCTTTTTGCAGCATCACCAGCACCGTTTTCAGCTGATCCGGCGACAGCTGGCTTAACGCCGTCTGGCCGAACTGCTGGCGGATAAAGTCGCTCACCGCCTGACGGTTGTTGCCCTGGCCTAACAGCTCTGTCAGCCGGGAAAGGACCTGGCGGTTAGCGTGCTGCTGGCTGGCATTCTCCAGACGCTGATTCAGGCTCTGTTCCGCTGCCGGAAAGTGTTTCGACAGCAGCGGGGTATCATTTTTTAAGCCCAGATCGTGCTTCACTCCTGCCCATACTTCCGCGCCCTGTTGGTGCGTTAAAGAGATCAGGCGCGTGATCAGGCGCTCCAGCACGGTGCGCTGTTGCGAGGAGAGCGGTTGTTCGCCCGCAGCACTGGCGGGTGGAGTTGGGTCTTGCCCCGGAGGGCGCACCGGCACACCCTGGATGGGTTGCATCATTCAAAATCCTCGTAACGGTGGTCGGCATTCTCGGTATGCCTGGCGGCGAGATTATGGCACACTTGCACGCTTATCTCTCGTTATCATACAGGTACCGGAACGTGAAAATTCTCGTTGATGAAAATATGCCTTATGCCCGTGATTTGTTCAGTCGTCTGGGTGAGGTGAAACCTGTCCCAGGCCGCCCGATACCGGTGGCGGAACTGAACGATGCCGATGCCCTGATGGTGCGCTCGGTGACGAAGGTCAATGCATCCCTGCTCAGCGGAACCGCGATCCAGTTTGTCGGCACCGCCACGGCCGGTACCGATCATGTCGATGACGCCTGGCTTGCGCAGGCGGGCATTGGCTTTTCTGCCGCGCCGGGCTGCAACGCCATCGCGGTGGTGGAATATGTCTTTTCGGCGCTGCTGATGCTGGGCGAGCGCGATGGTTTTAGCCTGCGCGATCGCACCGTCGGCATTGTGGGCGTGGGCAACGTCGGCTCGCGTTTGCAGGCGCGGCTGGAGGCGCTGGGCGTGCGCACCTTATTGTGCGATCCGCCGCGCGCCGACCGTGGCGAGGAGGGCGATTTCCGTTCGCTGGACGAGCTGGTGCAGGAAGCCGATATCCTTACCTTCCACACGCCGCTGTTCAAAGACGGCCCGTACAAAACGCTGCACCTTGCCGATGAGGCGCTGATCGCCAGACTTAAACCCGGCACCATTTTAATCAACGCCTGTCGCGGACCGGTGGTGGATAACACCGCGCTGCTGGCGCGGCTGAACGCCGGTCAGGATCTCAGCGTGGTGCTGGATGTCTGGGAGCCGGAGCCGGATCTCAACGTCGCGCTGCTCGATAAAGTGGACATCGGCACCGCCCATATCGCGGGTTACACGCTGGAAGGCAAAGCGCGCGGCACCACCCAGGTGTTTGAGGCCTACAGCGAATTTCTCGGCAAGCGTCAGCAGGTGGCGCTGGATACCCTGCTGCCCGCCCCGGAATTCGGTCGCATCACGCTGCACGGCCCGCTTGATGAGCCAACGCTGAAACGACTGGTGCATTTAGTGTATGATGTGCGCCGCGATGATGCGCCACTGCGAAAAGTGGCGGGCATTCCGGGTGAATTTGACAAGCTGCGCAAAAATTATCTTGAGCGTCGCGAGTGGTCTTCGCTGTACATCCAGTGTGATGACGCACAGGCCGCGACCTTACTGCAACAGCTCGGCTTTAACGCCGTTCATCACCCGACACGCTAACTCATTTTCTGTCGCTCTCCCGCCTGCGGGCAGGGGAGCGTATTGCTATTGTCTGGAGTAAACCACCATGTCTGAAGGCTGGAATATTGCCATCCTGGGCGCCACCGGCGCCGTAGGCGAAGCGCTTCTCGAAACTCTTGCAGAGCGCGAATTCCCCACAGGCGAGATTTTCGCCCTGGCGCGCAGTGAAAGCGCCGGTAAGGCCCTGCGCTATAACAGCAAAACGGTCTACGTGACCGATGCCGAAGAATTCGACTGGACGCAGGCGCAGCTGGCGTTCTTCGTGGCCGGGCCTGAAGCCTCAGCCCGTTACATTGAGGAAGCCACCAACTCCGGTTGTCTGGTGATCGACGCCAGCGGTCTGTTCGCAATGGAGCCGGACGTGCCGCTGGTGGTCCCGGACGTCAATCCGTTCGTGCTGGCAGATTACCGTAACCGTAATATCGTGGCGGTGGCGGACAGCCTCACCAGCCAGCTGCTGACCGCCCTTAAGCCGCTGATCGATGAAGGCGGCCTGTCGCGTATCGCCGTGACCAGCCTGCTGTCTGCGTCCTCCCAGGGCAAAGTCGCCGTGGATGCGCTGGCAGGGCAGAGCGCAAAACTGCTCAACGGCATTCCCGTTGATGAGGACGATTTCTTTGGCCGCCAGCTGGCGTTCAACATGCTGCCGATGCTGCCGGACAGCCAGGGCAGCGTGCGTGAAGCCCGTGTGGTGGTGGATCAGGTGCGTAAAATCCTCCAGGACGATGGCCTGATGATCTCCGTTAACTGTGTACGTTCGCCGGTATTCTACGGTCTGGCGCAGATGGTCAGCTTTGAAGGGCTGCGTCCGCTGGCGGCGGAAGAAGCCCGCGATGCCTTCGAGCGCGGCGAAGATATTGCGCTGTCCCCGGCTAACGACTTCCCGACCCAGGTGGGCGACGCTTCCGGCAATCCGCAGCTTTCCGTGGGCTGTGTGCATAACGATTACGGCATGCCGGAGCAGATCCAGTTCTGGTCGGTGGCCGATAACGTCCGTTTTGGCGGCGCGCTGATGGCGGTGAAAATCGCCGAGAAGCTGGTGCAGGAGTACATGTACTAATGTCCGACGCGCAGGCAAAGCCCGTCAGCAAGATTGCGCTCGGCATTGAGTACGACGGCAGTAAGTATTACGGCTGGCAGCGGCAGAACGAAGTACGCAGCGTACAGGAAAAGCTGGAAACCGCGCTCTCGAAAGTGGCGGATGAGCCGATCACGGTGTTTTGCGCCGGGCGTACTGACGCCGGGGTGCACGGCACCGGGCAGGTGGTGCATTTCGAAACCAGCGTACAGCGCAAAGATGCGGCCTGGACGCTGGGCGTAAATGCGAATTTACCTGGTGACATCGCGGTGCGCTGGGTAAAAAATGTGCCCGATGATTTTCATGCACGTTTTAGCGCCACGGCTCGCCGTTACCGCTACGTCATCTACAATCATCGTTTGCGCCCTGCCGTGCTGGGGCGCGGCGTCACTCACTACTATCATCCTCTGGATGCCGATCGGATGCATCGTGCGGCCCAGGCGCTGATAGGGGAAAATGACTTTACCTCGTTTCGGGCGGTTCAGTGCCAGTCGCGCACGCCGTGGCGAAACGTGATGCACATTAACGTGGCGCGTTACGGTGCATATGTGGTGGTCGATATCAAAGCCAATGCCTTTGTACATCATATGGTCAGGAATATTGTCGGCAGCCTGATGGAAGTAGGCGCCAACAACCAGCCGGAGAGCTGGATAGCAGAACTGCTGGCGGCGAAGGACAGAACGCTCGCGGCAGCAACGGCGAAAGCGGAAGGGTTGTATCTGGTGGCGGTGGATTATCCCGACCGCTTCGATCTGCCGCGCCCGCCAATGGGTCCGCTGTTTTTAGCGGACTAAATGCATTCAGACAAAGGCGTAAGACATGGACCTCATTTATTTTCTCATTGATTTTATTTTACACATTGATGTGCACCTGGCTGAGCTGGTCGCGCAGTACGGCGTCTGGATTTACGCCATCCTGTTCCTGATCCTGTTTTGCGAAACAGGACTGGTAGTGACGCCGTTTTTACCGGGTGATTCGCTGCTGTTTGTCGCAGGGGCGCTCTCCGCTCTGCCGACGAACGATCTAAACGTGCACCTGATGGTGACGCTGATGATTGTGGCCGCTATCCTTGGCGATGCGGTGAACTACACCATTGGACGGCTGTTCGGCGAAAAGCTGTTCAGCAATCCGAACTCAAAAATCTTCCGTCGCAGCTATCTTGATAAAACCCATGCGTTTTACGATAAGCACGGTGGCAAGACGATTATCCTGGCGCGATTTGTGCCTATCGTCAGAACTTTCGCGCCCTTTGTGGCGGGAATGGGGCATATGTCGTATCGTCACTTCGCGGCCTATAACGTCATCGGCGCGCTGTTGTGGGTGTTACTGTTCACCTACGCCGGCTACCTGTTCGGTGATCTGCCCGTTGTGCAGGAGAACCTGAAATTGCTTATCGTGGCAATTATCGTGCTCTCGATCCTGCCAGGCGTAATCGAAATTATTCGTCACCGACGCGCAGCAGCCCGACAGACAAAATAAGAACCCGTCAGCGGTTCGACCACTTTTTTGTCCCAAGTTGCCGAGCGTTATGTTTTAATGTGCCCCATTTATGGGCTACCAGGTTCATGCATAAAGGTCATCAATGAGCTGGATTGAACGAATTAAAAGCAATATTACCCCCACCCGCAAGGCAAGCATTCCTGAGGGAGTGTGGACCAAATGTGACAGCTGCGGTCAGGTGCTTTACCGTGCCGAACTGGAGCGTAACCTTGAGGTCTGCCCGAAATGCGATCACCACATGCGTATGTCAGCGCGTAACCGCCTGCATAGCCTGATGGATGAAGGATCGATGGTGGAACTGGGTAGCGAACTTGAGCCGAAAGATGTGCTGAAGTTCCGTGATTCCAAAAAGTACAAAGACCGTCTGACGTCTGCCCAGAAAGAAACCGGTGAGAAAGACGCGCTGGTGGTGATGAAAGGCACGCTGCATGGTATGCCGGTCGTCGCTGCGGCGTTTGAATTCGCCTTTATGGGCGGTTCCATGGGTTCCGTGGTTGGTGCTCGCTTTGTTCGCGCGGTTGAACAGGCGCTGGAAGACAATTGCCCGCTGATCTGTTTCTCCGCTTCCGGTGGCGCGCGTATGCAGGAAGCATTGATGTCGCTGATGCAGATGGCGAAAACCTCTGCGGCGCTGGCGAAGATGCAGGAGCGCGGTCTGCCGTATATCTCCGTGCTGACCGACCCGACCATGGGCGGCGTCTCCGCGAGCTTCGCGATGCTGGGCGATCTGAACATCGCGGAACCGAAAGCGCTGATCGGCTTTGCCGGTCCACGCGTTATTGAACAGACCGTGCGCGAAAAACTGCCGCCGGGCTTCCAGCGCAGTGAGTTCCTGATTGAAAAAGGCGCTATCGATATGATCGTGCGTCGTCCGGAACTGCGCCTGAAGCTGGCGAGCATTCTGGCGAAGCTGATGAATCTGCCGACGCCAAACCCGGATGCGCCGCGTGAAAGCATCGTGGTGCCGCCGGTACCCGATCAGGAAAACGAAGCCTGATAAAATCGAAGGGCAGAGCGCAGGTGCTCTGCCTTTTTACTTTTTCAACTGCATTCAAGCCGGGCATCATGGAAACGAAAAGCATTCCTCAAGCCACGTCGCCCCTGGCCACGTGGCTTTCTTATCTGGAAAACCTGCACAGTAAAACCATTGATATGGGACTTGCGCGCGTTCAGACCGTGGCGGCTACGCTCGACGTGCTCAAACCTGCGCCTTTTGTCTTTACCGTGGCCGGTACCAACGGCAAGGGCACCACCTGCCGTACGCTGGAGTCTGTGCTGCTGGCGGCGGGGCTACGGGTAGGGGTTTACAGTTCGCCGCATTTAGTACGCTACACCGAGCGCGTGCGCGTGCAGGGCGAAGAGCTGGCAGAAAGCGATCACACCCGCTCGTTCGCCGCCATCGAAGTTGCGCGGGGAGATACCTCCTTAACCTATTTCGAATATGGCACGCTGTCGGCGCTGTGGCTGTTCAAAGAGGCGGCGCTTGATGTGGTGATCCTCGAAGTCGGCCTCGGCGGGCGTCTTGACGCCACCAACATTGTCGATGCGGATGTCGCCGTGGTGACCAGCATCGCGCTGGATCATACCGACTGGCTGGGGCCGGATCGCGAGAGCATTGGCCGCGAAAAAGCCGGTGTCTTCCGGGCGGGCAGACCGGCGGTGGTCGGCGAGCCGGATATGCCGCAGAGCATCGCCGATGTCGCACGCGAGAAGGGCGCGCACCTGCTGCGCCGCGATGCCGACTGGCAGTATGAGGTCACGGGCGACCGCTGGCGTTTTCGCGATGCTCAGGGCGAGCTGACTGGCCTGCCGTTACCGCAGGTGCCGCAGCCCAACGCGGCAACCGCGCTGGCTGCCCTGCGTGCCAGCGGCCTGAATATCAGCGAGACGGCGATCCGCGACGGCATTGCGAAAGCGATTTTACCGGGACGTTTCCAGATAGTGAGCCAGTCGCCGCGCGTGATTCTGGATGTGGCGCACAATCCTCATGCGGCGGCTTATCTGGCCGGACGCCTGGCAGCGTTGCCGAAAAGCGGACGCGTGCTGGCGGTGGTCGGCATGCTGCATGATAAAGATATTGCCGGAACGCTTGCCTGTCTGGAGAGCCAGGTCGATAGCTGGTATTGTGCCCCTCTGGAAGGGCCGCGGGGCGCGACGGCAGAACAGCTGCTGACGCACCTTAACGGCGGCAGCGCCTTTGCCAGCGTCGAACAGGCGTGGCGGGCGGCAATGGCGGATGCCAGACCAGAAGATACCGTGCTGGTGTGTGGTTCCTTCCACACCGTAGCACATGTCATGGAAGCGATGGACGCGGGGAGAACCGGTGGCGAGTAAGTTTCAGAACCGTTTAATGGGCACCATTGTGCTGGTGGCGCTGGGCGTGATTGTGCTGCCGGGGCTGCTGGACGGGCAGAAAAAACATTACCAGGATGAGTTTGCGGCGATCCCGCTGGTGCCAAAACCCGGCGATCGCGACGAGCCGGACATGCTGCCGGCGGCCACGCAGGCGCTTCCGGCACAGCCGCCGGAAGGCGCGGCTGAAGAAGTGCGGGCGGGCAACGCCGCAGCGCCGTCGCTGGAGGCCTCGCGTCAGGCGGCCAACAATCCTGAAATGGATATTGACCCGCAGCCGGTGGTAACACCTAAACCTAAGCCGGTGGAAAAACCAAAACCGCAGCGCGATACCGCTCAGCAACAGGCAGCCACGACGCCGTCGAAGCAGGCCGAAGAAGAGAAGCCTGCGCCGACGGGTAAGGCGTATGTCGTGCAGCTGGGGGCGCTGAAGAATGCCGATAAGGTTAATGAAGTGACCGGCAAACTGCGCAGCGCGGGTTATCGGGTATTCACTATTCCGGGCACGCCGGTGCAGGGTAAAATCACCCGTATTCTGGTCGGCCCGGACGCCTCGAAAGATAAGCTTAAGGGATCCCTTGGCGAGCTGAAGCAGATCTCCGGCTTAAGCGGCGTGGTGATGGGTTATACCCCGAACTGATTTTCCCCTCACCCTAACCCTCTCCCGGGGGGAGAGGGAACCGTTCGCGGACTTCCTTCCCCCTCTCCCTGGGGAGAGGGCCGGGGTGAGGGGAGAAAAAACGCACAAAAACCCGGCCCGCAGAGGCCAGGCCTGTGCTGGCGTTGAAGATTTTTTCAGCGCCATTTTTATTTACGCGCGGGAAGGAAATCCCTACGCAAACGTTTTCTTTTTCTGTTAGAATTCGCCCCGAACTGGATGACAGGGCGATTAATCGTGGGACACATATGGTCTGGATTGATTACGCCATCATCGCGGTAATTGGTTTTTCCTGTCTGGTTAGCCTTATCCGCGGCTTTGTTCGTGAAGCGTTGTCGCTGGTGACATGGGGTTGTGCTTTCTTTGTCGCCAGTCATTACTACACTTACCTGTCTGTCTGGTTCACGGGCTTTGAAGACGAACTGGTTCGAAATGGGATTGCTATCGCGGTGCTGTTTATCGCGACGCTGATCGTCGGCGCTATTGTTAACTATGTTATCAGTCAGCTTGTCGAGAAAACCGGCCTGTCGGGTACTGACCGGGTGTTGGGGATTTGCTTCGGTGCGCTGCGCGGTGCGCTGATTGTCGCCGCCATTCTGTTCTTTCTCGACACCTTTACCGGCTTTTCCAAAAGCGAAGACTGGCAAAAGTCGCAGCTGATCCCGCAGTTTAGTTTTATCATCAGATGGTTCTTTGACTATCTGCAAAGCTCGTCAAGTTTCTTGCCCAGGGCGTAAGTCCTGAGATGTGGCTTAACGAGGAATATACGTATGTGCGGTATTGTCGGTATCGCCGGTTTCATGCCGGTTAACCAGTCGATTTATGATGCATTGTCGGTGTTGCAGCACCGTGGTCAGGACGCCGCAGGCATTATCACCATTGATGAACTTAACTGCTTCCGTTTGCGTAAAGCGAACGGCATGGTGAACGATGTATTTGAAGCCCGCCATATGCAGCGCCTGCAGGGGAACATGGGTATTGGCCATGTGCGTTATCCGACTGCGGGCAGCTCCAGCGCTTCAGAAGCGCAGCCTTTTTACGTTAACTCTCCGTACGGTATCACGCTTGCCCATAACGGCAACCTGACCAACGCCCACGAGCTGCGTAAGCGTCTGTTCGAAGAAAAACGCCGTCACATTAACACCACCTCCGATTCTGAAATCCTGCTCAATATTTTTGCCAGCGAGCTGGATAACTTCCGCCACTACCCGTTAGAAGCGGATAACATTTTTGCCGCTGTTGCCGCCACCAACCGTCAGATCCGCGGGGCCTATGCCTGCGTGGCGATGATCATCGGTCACGGTATGGTCGCCTTCCGCGATCCAAACGGTATTCGTCCGCTGGTGCTTGGTAAACGCGATCTCGCCGATGGCCGCACCGAATACATGGTGGCGTCGGAGAGCGTGGCGTTAGATACGCTGGGCTTTGAATTCCTGCGCGACGTGGCGCCTGGCGAAGCGGTGTACATCACCGAAAAAGGCCAGCTGTTCACCCGTCAGTGCGCGGAAAACCCGGTCAGCAATCCGTGCCTGTTCGAGTATGTCTATTTCTCCCGTCCGGATTCCTTTATCGACAAGATTTCCGTGTACAGCGCCCGTGTGAATATGGGTAAAAAGCTGGGCGAGAAAATTGCCCGCGAATGGGAAGATCTGGATATTGACGTGGTCATCCCGATCCCGGAAACCTCCTGCGATATCGCGCTGGAAATCGCCCGTATTCTGGATAAGCCGTACCGCCAGGGCTTCGTGAAAAACCGTTACGTTGGCCGTACCTTTATCATGCCGGGTCAGCAGCTGCGCCGTAAGTCTGTGCGCCGTAAGCTGAACGCCAACCGCGCGGAATTCCGTGACAAGAATGTGCTGCTGGTGGACGACTCCATCGTGCGCGGTACCACTTCCGAGCAGATCATCGAGATGGCCCGCGAAGCCGGTGCGAAGAAAGTGTACCTGGCCTCCGCCGCGCCTGAAATTCGTTTCCCGAACGTCTACGGCATCGACATGCCGACCGCCAATGAGCTGATCGCTCACGGTCGCGAAGTGGATGAAATTCGCCAGATCATCGGTGCCGACGGCCTGATTTTCCAGGATCTGAACGATCTCATCGACGCGGTGCGCGCCGAGAACCCGGATATTCAGCAGTTTGAATGCTCGGTGTTCAACGGCGTCTACGTCACCAAAGACGTGGATCAGCAGTATCTCGACTATCTCGACGCCGTGCGTAATGACGATACCAAAGCGCTGCTGCGTCAGAACGAAGTGGAAAGTTTAGAGATGCATAACGAGGGATAACGCCCTCACTCCGGCCCTCTCTCACCGGGAGAGGGCTGTTGCAACTCCCGCCAAAATCCTGCAAAGTCCTCAGCAAATTAGCGAAAGGGCGATGGACATGAAACGACTCATAGTAGGGATCTCCGGGGCCAGCGGCGCCATTTACGGCGTGCGTTTATTACAGGTTCTGCGGGATGTTGCCGGGGTGGAAACCCATCTGGTGATGAGTAATGCCGCCCGCCAGACCCTGGCGCTGGAAACCGATCTCTCAGTTAAAGATGTGCAGGCGCTGGCGGATGTAGTGCATGACTCCCGCGATATCGCCGCCACTATCTCCTCCGGCTCGTTTAAAACCGCTGGCATGGTCATTCTGCCATGCTCGATCAAAACCCTCTCCGGCATCGTACACAGCTATACCGACAGCCTGGTCACCCGCGCCGCTGACGTGGTGCTGAAAGAGCGACGTCCGCTGGTGCTCTGCGTGCGTGAAACGCCGCTGCATCTTGGACATCTGCGTCTCATGACCCAGGCCGCTGAAATAGGCGCAGTGATCATGCCGCCTGTTCCGGCGTTCTATCATCGTCCGCAGACGCTGGATGATGTGATTAATCAGACGGTGAACCGCGTGCTGGATCAGTTTGATATTGAACTGCCCGCCGATCTTTTCACCCGCTGGCCGGGCGGCAATGCCTCAAAGTAGTGCGCTGCCCCGTTAAGGGGCAATTCTGCAAGCGCGATCATATCCTCGACATTTAATCCCCGTTTTCGGTTTGTAACCCGCGAGTGTGTCGGCAGACCTGCTATCTTTCACTGTACGTCAGTATTGCAACCTTTTGTTAACATACTCAACGCGGTAAATCGCAGCGGCAACAAACTGGCATAAGACATGCAAGCATTGACGGGTAGCAAACACACAACACAACGCAATACATAATAAAATCAGAAAACTTGAGGGGAATGTATGAAGAAGACGGTTGTTGCTCTGTCTTTACTGCTGGGCCTGTCCGGTGTCGCCAGCGTTAACGCCGCACTGCCGCAGACCGTGCGCATTGGTACGGACGCCACCTACGCGCCATTCTCATCCAAGGATGCGAAAGGGGACTTCGTGGGTTTTGATATCGATCTTGGCAACGAGATGTGCACCCGTATCAAAGTGAAATGCACCTGGGTCGGCAGCGATTTTGATGCGCTGATCCCCTCCCTGAAAGCGAAGAAAATCGACGCGATTATTTCGTCTCTGTCGATCACCGAAAAACGTTTACAGGAAATCGCCTTCTCCCAGCCGCTGTACGCTGCTAACGCCCGTCTGATCGCGGTGAAAGGCTCGCCCATCCAGCCGACCACCGATTCGCTGAAAGGCAAACACGTGGGCGTGCTACAGGGTTCCACCCAGGAAGCCTATGCAAATGACAACTGGCGCAGCAAAGGCGTCGACGTTGTGGCCTACCAGAACCAGGATCTAATTTATTCCGACCTGACCGCAGGCCGTATTGACGCCGCCTTCCAGGATGAAGTGGCCGCCAGCGAAGGCTTCCTCAAGCAGCCAGCCGGTAAAACCTTCGACTTCGCGGGCGCTTCAGTGAAAGACAAAAAATATTTCGGCGACGGCACCGGTATTGGTCTGCGCAAAGACGACGCCGAGCTGAAAGCTGCGTTCGATAAAGCGTTTGATGAGATCCGCAAAGACGGCACTTACGACAAGCTGGCGAAAAAATACTTTAACTTTAACGTCTACGGCGACTGATACCTGTTGCGCCGTGGTGCATAACTGACATGAATGCTTCAGCGTGGTGCGTTTCATGCACCGCAATGGAGCATTCATGCATAGTTAAGCAAAAGCGATGCAAAAAAAAGCGTAACTTGTTACAGAATATTTTGCCTTGTCGGGGCGAACAATGGCACGATACCAGTCAACTTCATTTAACAAATCCCCCTGGAAAGTCAGGCTGTTGAGGATAAATATGAAAAAACTGGTGTTATCTCTTTCTCTGGTGTTCGCTGTTTCCAGTATCTCCGGCGCTTTCGCTGCCATTCCGCAAAAACTTCGTATCGGTACCGATCCGACTTACGCGCCCTTTGAATCGAAAAATGCACAGGGTGAATTAGTTGGTTTCGACATCGATCTGGCAAAAGAACTCTGTAAACGTATTAATACGCAATGTACCTTCATTGAGAACCCGCTGGATGCGCTGATCCCGTCGCTGAAAGCGAAGAAAATCGACGCCATTATGTCGTCGCTGTCGATTACCGAAAAACGCCAGCAGGAGATTGCCTTTACCGACAAGCTCTATGCGGCAGATTCCCGTCTGGTAGTGGCAAAAGATTCTGATATCGTGCCAGAACTGGCGAAGTTGCAGGGCAAGCGCGTGGGCGTATTGCAGGGCACCACCCAGGAAACTTACGGTAATGTGCACTGGGCACCGAAGGGCGTGGAAATCGTCTCCTATCAGGGCCAGGACAATATCTACGCTGACCTGACCGCAGGCCGCATTGACGCCGCTTTCCAGGATGAAGTCGCCGCCAGCGAAGGCTTCCTGAAAACGAAGGTCGGTAGCGCTTATAAATTCGGCGGCCCGTCAGTGAAAGATGAAAAACTGTTTGGCGTCGGCACCGGCATGGGCGTGCGTAAAGACGATACCGAACTGCGTGAAGCGCTGAACAAAGCTTTCGCGGAGATGCGCGCCGATGGCACCTACGAAAAACTGGCGAAGAAGTATTTTGATTTTGACGTTTACGGTGGCTGATCGCTATCAGGTCGCCGGATGGCGTCGCTGACGCGTCTTATCCGGCCTACGCGGTGAGCGCATTTCGTAGGCCGGATCAGGCGAAGCCGCCATCCGGCATCAACACACACAGGACACAGGCTGCATGCTGTACGGGTTTTCACAGGTAATTTTACAGGGCGCTATCGTTACGCTGGAGCTGGCGCTCAGTTCCGTAGTGCTGGCGGTGGCGATTGGTCTGGCAGGGGCCGGGGGCAAGCTTTCCGGCAACCGCCTGCTGCGCATCATCTTCGAAGGCTACACCACGCTGATCCGCGGCGTGCCGGATCTGGTGCTGATGCTGCTGATCTTCTACGGTCTGCAAATTGCCATTAACAGCGTTACCGAAGCCATTGGCATGGGGCAGATCGATATCGATCCGATGGTGGCCGGTATCATCACCCTCGGCTTTATCTACGGCGCTTATTTTACCGAAACCTTCCGCGGCGCGTTTATGGCGGTGCCGAAAGGGCATATTGAGGCGGCGACCGCCTTCGGTTTTACCGGATCGCAGATCTTTCGCCGTATTCTGTTCCCGGCGATGATGCGTTACGCGCTGCCGGGCATCGGTAACAACTGGCAGGTGATTTTAAAAGCCACCGCGCTGGTATCGCTGCTGGGTCTGGAAGACGTGGTAAAAGCCACGCAGCTGGCCGGGAAAAGCACCTGGGAGCCGTTCTATTTCGCGGTAGTGTGCGGATTAATTTATCTGGTGTTTACCACTGTCTCCAATGGTGTGCTGCTTCTGCTCGAACGTCGCTACTCCGTGGGTGTGAAGAGGGCTGACCTGTGATCGAGATTATTCAGGAGTACTGGCAATCCCTGCTGTGGACGGACGGCTATCGCTTAACGGGCGTGGCGATCACCCTGTGGCTGTTGATCTCCTCCGTGGTAATGGGCGGCATTCTGGCGCTGTTTCTGGCTATCGGACGCGTTTCCAGCAACAAATTTATCTGGTTCCCGATCTGGCTGTTTACCTATATTTTCCGCGGCACGCCGCTCTACGTACAACTGCTGGTGTTCTACTCCGGTATGTACACCCTGGAAGTGGTGAAGGGTACGGAGCTGCTGAACGCCTTTTTCCGCAGCGGCCTGAACTGTACGGTGCTGGCGCTGACGCTCAATACCTGCGCCTATACCACTGAGATTTTCGCCGGCGCTATCCGCTCGGTGCCGCACGGGGAAATTGAAGCGGCGCGGGCGTACGGCTTTTCCCAGGTGAAAATGTATCGCTGCATCATTCTGCCGTCGGCGCTGCGTATTGCGCTGCCCGCCTACAGCAACGAAGTGATCCTCATGCTGCACTCCACAGCGCTGGCCTTTACCGCCACCGTGCCGGATCTGCTGAAGATTGCCCGTGATATTAACTCGGCGACCTATCAGCCCTTTACCGCCTTTGGGCTGGCGGCGGTGCTGTATCTGATTATCTCTTATGTGCTGATCAGTCTGTTCCGCAAAGCGGAAAAGCGCTGGTTACAGCATGTGAAACCTTCTTCGACGCACTGAGAATACGATGTCTGAGAACAAACTAAACGTTACCGATCTACACAAACACTACGGCGAACACGAAGTGCTGAAAGGCGTATCGTTGAAGGCGAATGCGGGCGATGTGATCACCATTATCGGCTCCTCCGGCTCCGGTAAAAGTACCTTTTTACGCTGCATTAACTTCCTCGAAAAACCGAGCGAAGGGACGATCGTGGTCAGCGGGCAGAACATCACGCTGGTGCGCGATAAAGACGGTCAATTGAAGGTGGCCGATAAAAATCAGCTGCGCCTGCTGCGTACCCGCCTGACCATGGTGTTCCAGCATTTCAACCTGTGGAGCCACATGACGGTGCTGGAAAACGTCATGGAAGCGCCCATTCAGGTGCTGGGGCTGAGCAAGCAGGAATCCCGCGAGCGGGCGGTGAAATATCTGGCGAAAGTCGGCATCGACGAGCGCGCTCAGGGGAAATATCCGGTGCACCTGTCCGGCGGTCAGCAGCAGCGCGTGTCCATTGCCCGCGCGCTGGCGATGGAGCCGGAAGTGTTATTGTTCGACGAGCCAACCTCGGCGCTGGATCCTGAGCTGGTGGGCGAAGTGCTGCGCATCATGCAGCAGCTGGCGGAAGAGGGCAAAACCATGGTGGTGGTCACCCACGAAATGGGCTTTGCCCGCCATGTATCTTCCCACGTGATTTTCCTGCATCAGGGGAAAATTGAAGAAGAGGGCACCCCTGCCGAGCTGTTCGACAACCCGAAAAGCCCGCGTTTGCAGCAGTTCCTTAAAGGATCGCTGAAGTAAACCGGCCCCCTCATCCTGTGGGTGAGGGGCTTATTTAAAATCCGCCAGCTCAAGACGATACACGCAGTCGTCATGAAACACGCCGTTCACCCTGTAAACCTTTGGCAGCACGTCCGTCTGCACAAATCCCAGTTTTTCCAGCACCCGTTGTGACGCGCGGTTTTCCGCCAGCACATACGCATTCAGCGCCGTCACGCCCGTCTGTGCAAACGCATACTCACACAGCGCCCGTAACGCTTCGCTGGCGATGCCCTGGCCCTGCGCCTCGCTTACCACGCTGTAGCCGACATCCGCCTCCAGCGGATTCTGCGAGCTGATACGCAGCCCGAGATCGCCGAGCGGCGTCGCATCGTGATGACGGCGGATGACAAAGGCCCCGGAGTTATTCAGGCGGGTGAAAAACACATGGCGCACTTCGTCCTCGGCGGCAATATCCGCCATATAGCGCATGTTGTCAGGATCCTGACGCAGACGTAAAAAGAACGGCCAGTCGCTTTCCTGAAAGGTGGAAAGCGTCAGGCGCGGGGTGGTGAGAGTGACCATTACCGGTACCATTCAGCGCACCACGTCCGCCAGCGCGTCTTCCAGTTCAAACCAGCGGAAGCCAAAGCCTGATTCCTCCAGCCGTTTAGGCAGCGCTCGCTGGCCGCCCAGCACCAGCACTGCGGCTTCACCCATCAGCAGGCGAATGGCGGTAGCGGGTGTGCGCAGGATGGTCGGGCGATGCAGCACATGGCCAAGGGAGTGGGCGAACTGTTCATTGTGCACCGGATAAGGCGAGACCATATTGAACGGGCCGCGCAGATCGTTATCCAGCAGCCAGAGAATGCCGTTGACCATATCGTCGATATGGATCCACGCCATGTATTGCCGCCCGTTGCCAATGGGGCCGCCAAGACCGGCGCGAAACACCGGCAGCAGTTTTCCGAGGATCCCGCCTTTGGGGGCAAGCACCACGCCGGTACGCAGCAGACAGACGCGGGTGGCCTCGCTCTGCGCGCCGCAGGCGATCTGCTCCCAGCGGGCGCACAGCTTATGGGTAAATTCGTTGTGCGGCGGTTCCTCTTCGGTAACCACCACTTCCCCTAAATCACCGTAATAGCCGGTGGCCGAGCCGGAAATCAGCACCGCAGGCGGCGTGTCGCTGGCCTTGATCAAATCGACAAGCTTTTGGGTGATGGTCCAGCGGCTGTTGCACAGGCGCTGTTTTTGCGTCTCGCTCCAGCGTTTGTCGGCGATGGGCTCGCCCGCCAGATTGATCACCGCGTCGATATCGTTCAGATCCGTGCGATCGTGCAGCCCTTTCCACAGCGTGACGCGGGCGTCGAGCTGGCCCTGCGCCTTGTGCGGGTTGCGCGTCACTACGGTCACGCTGTGGCCCAGTTCAAGTAAACGGGGAATAAGATGGCGGCCAATCAACCCGGTACCGCCCGTAATCAGGACCCTCATGCAACCTCCTGTTAACGCTCAGCGCCGCCAGCTCATGGTCATGGATACCGAATCGGCGTAACGCAGGGCGTGAAGTTTATCGATCTCTGCTTCAGCATAGGTCACCCAGCGATGTTCCCGCGCAATATCGAGTACATCCTGGGTTAATTTTTCCAGCAGGGAGAAGCGATTATTCTCCACATGCTGAATAATGCTTTTGGTGATCGTCCGGTAATTCAGCGCATCATTAATGTCTTCGCTGGCGCGCGCTTTCTCCGCCGGATAGTGGATCACCACGTTGATCACGATGTCCTGTCGGTTCGCGATCTCCTCGTCTTTGATGCCGATAAAAGTCCTCAGGCGCAGGTTTTTTATCCGAATAACAGCATCAGGTTGCGGCATGAAATAATTCTCCTTGTAATGAATGGCTCCATCATACACGAGGATTATTGCCGCGCGCAGCGCCCCTAAAGTTGCTGCGCTTTTTGCATTGCCCGCTGGGTAGCGGGGCGATTACGAATGCGCTCAAACCAGTTATTAACCGCGGGAAAATTATTTAAATCAATCCGCTGGCGCTCATGGCTGTTGACCCACGGCCAGGCGGCGATATCCGCGATGCTGTAATGTTCCCCGCCCAGCCAGGGCACCTGCTCAAGGCGTTTGTTCAGTACGTTATAAAGCCGCTGGGTTTCCACCTGATAGCGTTCAATAGCGTAAGGTTCGGGTTTAGGGGCGAAGTGGTTGAAATGATGATTTTGCCCGAGCATCGGGCCGAGGCCGCCCACCTGCCAGAACAGCCATTGCAGCGTTCGGTGCCGCTCGCGCAGCTCGCCGCTCAGCAGCAGGCCGGTTTTCTCTGCCAGATAAAGCAGGATCTCCCCGGACTCGAACAGGCTCAGGGGCGCACCGCCATCTGAAGGCGTATGATCAACAATGGCCGGTATTTTATTATTGGGCGATATTTCCAGAAACTCAGCGCGAAACTGATCGCCTTTGCCGATATTTACCGGTATCAGACGATAATCAAGTTCAGCCTCTTCCAGAAACAAGGTGATTTTATGGCCGTTCGGCGTCGGGGCGTAATAGAGATCGATCATGTCAGCTCCTGTCGTAGCGGTGGCGTCGCAGAATGGAGTATAGGCGTAACACCGGCGTGGTGAGTTTTCCTGAGTGACAGACGTGTCGTAAAGCACTATTTTGAAGGTAAATTCCCTGGTGCGTGAGGTTGTTATGAGCGATGCGGCAATAACGTTATGGTCTGATGCAAATTACTTTTCACCTTATGTTATGTCGGTGTATGTGGCACTGCACGAAAAAGGCCTGCCCTTCACCCTGAAAACGGTGGATCTGGATAGCGGCGAAAATACGCGCCCTGGCTGGCAGGGCTATACGCTGACCCGCCGCGTGCCGGTGCTGGAAATTGACGGTTTCGAGCTCAGTGAATCCTCCGCCATTACCGAATATCTCGACGAGAAGTTCGCCCCGCCTGAATGGGAGCGCATCTATCCCCACGACATGCAAAAACGCGCCCGCGCGCGACAAATCCAGGCCTGGCTGCGCAGCGACCTGATGCCGATCCGTGAAGAGCGCTCCACTGACGTGGTATTCGGGGGCGTGAAAAAAGCGCCGCTCAGCGCCGCTGGTCTGGCAAGCGCTCAAAAACTCTTTGATACTGCCAGCCTGCTGCTTGCTCACGGCAAGCCGAATCTGTTTGGCGAATGGTGCATTGCTGATGCCGATCTGGCGCTGATGCTCAACCGCCTGGTGCTTAATGGCGATGAGGTGCCCGAAGCGCTTGTGGAATACGCGACATTCCAGTGGCAGCGCTCCTCAGTGCAGCGTTATGTCGCACTTTCTGCGCAGCCTTCAGACTGATCGACGGTCAGAGATCCGCTATCATTAGACGGGATTTTTACCACGAGGTTTGCGCAATGAAGCTGATGTTCGCTTCAGACATTCATGGATCGTTACCGGCTACCGAACGCGTGTTGCAACGGTTCGCCGAAAGCGGCGCGCAGTGGCTGGTGCTGCTGGGCGATATACTGAATCACGGGCCGCGAAACGCGCTGCCGGAAGGCTATGCGCCTGCGCAGGTGGCCGGGCGGCTGAACGAGCAGGCGGCGCGCATTATTGCGGTGCGCGGCAACTGCGACAGCGAAGTGGATCAGATGCTGCTGAATTTTCCCATCACCGCGCCCTGGCAACAGGTGCTGATGGATAATCAGCGGTTGTTTCTGACCCACGGGCATCTGTTTGGGCCGGATAATCTGCCGCCGCTGGGAGCGGGAGATGTGCTGGTGTATGGTCATACCCATCTGCCGGTGGCGGAACGGCGTGATGAGATTGTTCATTTTAATCCCGGCTCGGTCAGCATTCCTAAAGGCGGAAATGTCGCCAGCTACGGCATGCTGGATGAAAAGGTTTTGCGTGTAATCGCACTGAATGATCAACGCGTTATTGCACAGGTCACGATTAATCCGTAATTTACCCGACAACCAAAAACGCGTCATAAGAACGCTTAGAGAGAAGGTTTCCTGATGGTGGAACAACGTCATTTTACAGGCACGGAATGGGTAGATATTGTCAACGAAGACAATGAGGTGATAGCGCAGGCCAGCCGCGAACAAATGCGCGCGCAGTGTTTGCGTCATCGCGCGACCTATATCGTCGTGCATGATGGCATGGGCAAAATTCTGGTGCAGCGCCGCACCGAGACCAAAGACTTTATGCCAGGTATGCTGGATGCCACAGCGGGCGGCGTGGTACAGGCGGATGAAGTCTTGCTCGATTCCGCGCGCCGGGAAGCCGAAGAGGAATTAGGCATTGCGGGCGTGCCCCTCGCCGAGCACGGGCAGTTCTATTTCGAAGATGAACACTGCCGCGTCTGGGGCGCGCTGTTCAGCTGTGTATCCCACGGCCCCTTTGCCCTTCAGGAAGATGAAGTCAGCGAAGTATGCTGGATGACGCCGGAAGAGATCACCGCCCGCTGCGATGAGTTCACCCCGGATTCGCTGAAAGCGCTGGCACTGTGGATGACCCGCAATGCCAACAACGATCAGCCAAAGCTGGAAACGGCGCAGTAACCTCAGCAACTCTCCCGCAGACACAGCGTCGAGGCAATAGGCGCGCGTGTCGTCCAGTCATCATCATTCAGTCGCGCCAGCAGGGCGCGACCTGCTTCAATACCAATCTGGCGATGCGGTACGGCGATGGTGGTCAGCGGCGGCTGGCATACCCGGCTGACATCGCTGTCGCCAAAGCCGACAATCGCCAGATCGTCCGGCACTTTGATGCGCCTCCGCTGGCACTCATAGAGCGCGCCGCACGCCAGCTCATCTGACACGCAAACCAGCGCATCCAGCTCCGGCCATGCCAGTAAAAACTCCGGCAGTTGCGCCGCGCCGGTCGAAAAGGTGGGCGGCGCGGCGGCGTTAATTACCCGGTTGGGCGACATATGGTGGCGCAGCATGGCTTTATACCAGCCCTGCAAATGCTGCTGAAAGATCCACTGTTCCTGATTGGCGCACAGCAGGCCGATGTTCTGATAACCGCGCTGGATAAGCGTTTGCGTTAATTCCTGCATGGCGGCGACGTTATCAATGCCGATATTCATATCAATGGGATCGGTTCGCGTCGCGCCGATTTCCATCACCGGAATACTGGCGTTGGTCAGCCAGTGACGCACGGTTTCGCTGTGCTCGACGCTGAGCAAAATGGCGGCGGCCAGGTTCGAGGCCAGCAGCGTTTCCAGCAGCTTTTCTTCCTGCTCCAGCCGGTGCTGCGACTCGGCCAGCATGATCTGGTAGCCCGCCGGTTGCAGCACCTGCTGAAGCCCGGCAAACATTTCCGAACAGCCGGACTCCGCCAGATTGGGCACCACCATCGCAATGGTCCACGACGAGGCGGAGGCGAGGGCGCTGGCCGCCAGATTAGGCAGATAGCCCAGCTCCTGTACCGCCGCCTCAATTTTTTCACGTAGCTTGCCGGAAACCTGCTCGGGCGTCCGCAGCGCACGGGAAACCGTCATGGTGCCGACGCCCGCCAGCTGGGCAACATCCGCCAGCGTCACCTTTCCGGTATTGCGCCGTTTTCGGGTAATAGACATTCTCGTTCCTGCGTAAAGACGATGATCTCAGTGGCTTTTTTCGATTTATTTTATTCGTGGCAAAAGAAGTATACGCCGTATAACCCCATTATTACCGCGATTCAGAACAATGAATGTGATCTGATAGCGCTATCACAATTCTGCACAGTGGTTTTTGATAGCGCTATCTTTGTGACTATCGTCACGGTCAGTCTGCGGATCCTTGCATAAAGTTTGTCCATCTTTTGCCATTAAAGAGGGAAGCAGAGTGCTGGAAACATGGCTTAACGGTCCCACCATTCAACGCCGCGAACGGGTTGATGACTGGCAACAGGCGCTGGCGATCTGCGCGCAGCCGCTGCTGGATGCAGGGGTCATCACGGCGGATTACGTACCGGCCATCATCAGCCAGCAGCAGGCGCTGGGGGCATATTACGTGCTGGCGCCAGGGCTGGCGATGCCCCACGCCCGGCCGGAAGAGGGGGCAAAGGCGCACGGCTTATCACTGTTGAAACTACAGCACGGTGTTTCATTTAACGCCGGGGAATTCGATCCGGTGGATCTGATTATTATGCTCGCGGCAGCCGATAAGCACAGTCACATTGAGATGATCGCCACCCTCGCGGAATTATTTTCCAGCGATCAGGACTTAGCAGAATTACATCAGGCAACCACCCGGGAGGAAATAGAAAACATTATTCAACGCTTTTAGATTTATACACGCTAATGCTTTTATAACATCACGCCATATTGCGTGGTGCGCCTGAACTTTACCCTACGAAAGGTGATAATAATGAAAATTATGGCAATTTGCGGATCCGGCCTCGGCAGCAGTTTTATGGTCGAAATGAATATTAAAAAAGTGCTCAAAAAGCTGAATATTGAGGCGGAGGTGGAACACTCCGATCTCTCCTCCGCCACGCCAGGGGCAGCCGATCTGTTCGTGATGGCGAAAGACATCGCCGCCAGCGCCAGCGTGCCGGACAACCAGCTGGTGGTCATCAACAATATTATCGATATTAATGAGCTGGAAACCAAGCTCCAGACTTATTTTGCCAACCGGTAACTGCATATAAAGCGAGGCGGATATGTTTATCCTTGAAACGCTCAATTTTATTGTTGATATACTGAAAGTGCCGTCAGTGCTGGTGGGCTTAATTGCCTTAATTGGTCTGGTGGCGCAGAAAAAATCCTTTTCGGATGTGGTTAAAGGCACGGTTAAAACCATTCTCGGTTTTATTGTGCTGGGCGGCGGTGCCACGGTATTAGTGGGATCGCTTAATCCATTAGGCGGTATGTTTGAACACGCTTTTAATATTCAGGGGATCATTCCAAATAACGAGGCGATTGTTTCCATTGCGCTGGAAAAATATGGCGCATCGACGGCGCTGATCATGGCCTTTGGTATGGTCGCCAATATTATCGTCGCGCGCTTTACGCGGCTGAAGTACATCTTCCTCACCGGGCACCATACGTTTTACATGGCCTGTATGATCGGCGTGATCCTTACCGTCGCCGGGTTTGAAGGCGTCGGGCTGGTATTTACCGGCTCGCTGATTTTAGGTCTGGTGATGGCCTTCTTCCCGGCCATTGCCCAGCGCTATATGCGGCGTATTACCGGCACCGACGACATCGGCTTTGGTCACTTCGGCACCCTGGGTTATGTGCTGGCTGGCTGGATCGGCAGCGTCTGCGGTAAGGGCTCGCGTTCAACGGAAGAGATGAACCTGCCGAAGAACCTGAGCTTTTTACGCGACAGCTCTATCTCCATCTCGCTCACCATGATCATTATTTATCTCATCATGGCGGTTTGTGCCGGACGTGAATATATCGAAAGCACCATTAGCGGCGGACAGAACTTCCTCGTGTACGCCATTATTCAGGCCATCACCTTTGCCGCCGGGGTATTTATCATTCTCCAGGGCGTGCGTCTGATCCTCGCGGAAATTGTTCCGGCATTTACCGGCTTTTCAGAAAAACTGGTGCCCAATGCCCGCCCGGCGCTGGATTGCCCGGTGGTTTATCCGTATGCGCCCAACGCCGTGCTGATCGGTTTCCTGTTCAGCTTCCTCGGCGGGCTGGTGGGGCTGTTCCTGCTCGGTCAGATGAAACTGGTGCTGATCCTGCCGGGCGTGGTGCCGCACTTCTTTACCGGTGCCACCGCAGGCGTGTTTGGTAACGCTACCGGCGGACGGCGTGGCGCGATGCTGGGCGCGTTTGCCAACGGGCTGTTAATTACCTTCCTGCCAGTGCTGCTGTTGCCGGTGCTGGGGGCCATCGGTTTCGCCAATACCACCTTCTCGGACGCGGATTTCGGCGTGATCGGCATCGTGCTGGGCAATCTGGCGCGCTATCTCTCACCGCTGGCGATCACCGGGCTGGTGGTGGCGCTGTTCGCCGCGCTGGTGGCGTGGAATCTGTTTGCACGAAAAAAACCTGCGGCTGGCGACACGCAGCCCAATAGCGGAGCGAAATTATGAGCAGTATTGCAGAACTGACGCAGCTGGCGCGGGAGATCCGCATCGCCACCCTGAAATCACTGACCACGCTGGGTTTCGGGCATTACGGCGGCAGCATGTCGGTGGTGGAAACCCTGGCGGTATTGTACGGCGAAGTGATGCGTATCGATCCGGCGGATCCCGACTGGCCGCAGCGTGATTACTTCGTCCTGTCGAAGGGGCATGCCGGGCCGGCGCTCTACAGTACTCTCGCCATTAAGGGCTATTTCCCGCTTGAGGAGTTGCAGACCCTTAATCAGAACGGCACACGCCTGCCAAGCCACCCGGATCGGCTGAAAACCCGCGGCGTGGATGCGACCACCGGCTCGCTGGGGCAGGGGATCTCCATCGCGGGCGGCATGGCGTTATCCCATAAGCTGGCCGGGCGCGCGAACCGGGTGTTCTGCATCGTCGGCGACGGCGAGCTGAACGAAGGCCAGTGCTGGGAGGCGTTCCAGTTTATCGCTCATCACCGGCTGAATAACCTGACGGTATTTGTCGACTGGAACAAACAGCAGCTGGACGGCGAGCTGGACGAGATCATCTGCGCCTTCGATCTGGAGGGGAAATTCCGCGCCTTCGGCTATGACGTTTATACCGTTAAAGGCGACGACATTGCCGGGCTGCTGGAGGTAGTGGCGCCGCGACCGGCGGCGGAGGCGCGCCCCAGGGTGGTGATCCTCGACAGCATCAAGGGCCAGGGCGTGCCTTATCTGGAACAGCTCGGCAATTCACACCATTTACGCCTGACGGATGAGATGAAGCAGGCGCTGGATCAGACCATCGCACAACTGGAGGCCGCGCATGATTAAGCTCGCACCCGTCGGGGGAAAAGACGCCGTTGAAATGCGTAAAGTGTACGCCGGATTTGTGGCAGAGCAGATTGAGAGCGGCAGCGATATTATCGCGCTGGAAGCGGATTTGATGAGTTCCATGGCGATGGATGGCGTGCACAAGCGTTATCCGCAGCACGTGATCAACTGCGGCATCATGGAAGCTAACGTCATCGGCACCGCGGCGGGGCTTTCCCTCACTGGGCGTAAACCCTTTGTGCATACCTTTACCGCCTTCGCCAGCCGTCGCTGTTTCGATCAGCTGTTTATGGCGCTGGACTATCAGCGCAATAACGTGAAGGTTATTGCCTCAGATGCGGGGGTGACCGCCTGTCACAATGGCGGCACCCACATGTCCTTCGAGGATATGGGCATTGTGCGCGGGCTGGCGCACTCGGTGGTGCTGGAAGTTACCGACGCGGTGATGTTCGATGATGTGCTGCGCCAGCTGATGACGCTCGACGGCTTTTACTGGCTGCGCACCATCCGTAAACAGGCGGCGACGGTTTATGCGCCCGGCTCGGTTTTTACCATCGGCAAAGGCAACGTGCTGCGCGATGGCAGCGACATCACGCTTATCGCGAACGGCATTATGGTGGCGGAAGCGTTGCAAGCCGCAGAGACGCTGGCGCAGGAGGGTGTCAGCGCGGCGGTGATCGACATGTTCACGCTAAAACCCATTGACCGGATGCTGATCAAAAACTACGCCGAGAAAACCGGCAAAGTGGTGACCTGTGAAAACCACAGTATTCACAACGGACTGGGTTCTGCGGTGGCGGAAGTGCTGGTGGAAACCTGCCCGGTGCCGATGCGTCGCGTCGGGGTTAAAGGGCGGTACGGCCAGGTGGGCACCCAGGATTTCCTGCAAAAAGAGTATGGCCTGACGGCGCAGGATATTGTCACGGCGGCGCGGGAGTTGTTGTAAATAAAAAGGCGACCTGTATGGGGTCGCCTTTCTTGCCGGATGGCGCTTCGCTTATCCGGCCTACAAAACCGTAGGCCCGGTAAGCGTTAGCGCCACCGGGCGTCCGGTATTACTGCTGCTGCGAAGACTGGATCGCCGTCAGGGCGATGGTGTAGACAATATCGTCTACCAGCGCGCCACGGGACAGGTCGTTCACCGGCTTACGCATACCCTGCAGCATCGGCCCGATGGAGATCAGGTCGGCAGAACGCTGTACCGCTTTGTAAGTGGTGTTACCGGTATTCAGATCCGGGAAGATGAACACGGTAGCACGACCCGCAACCGGCGAGTTCGGCGCTTTGGATTTCGCCACGTCAGCCATTACTGCTGCGTCATACTGCAACGGACCGTCGATAACCAGATCCGGACGTTTTTCCTGAGCGATACGGGTCGCTTCGCGGACTTTCTCTACGTCGCTACCTGCACCAGAGTTACCGGTGGAGTAGGAGAGCATTGCCACGCGCGGCTCGATACCGAAGGCCACGGCGGAGTCAGCGGACTGGATAGCGATCTCTGCCAGCTGTTCAGCGGTCGGATCCGGGTTGATCGCGCAGTCACCGTAAACATAAACCTGTTCCGGCAGCAGCATGAAGAACACGGAAGAGACCAGCGAGCTACCCGGCGCGGTTTTGATCAGCTGTAACGGCGGACGGATGGTGTTCGCGGTGGTGTGAACCGCACCGGAAACCAGACCGTCAACTTCGTCCTGCTCCAGCATCAGCGTACCCAGCACCACGTTGTCTTCCAGCTGTTCGCGGGCAACGGCTTCGGTCATGCCTTTGTTCTTACGCAGCTCAACCAGACGGGCAACGTAGCTTTCACGCACCACTTCCGGATCGACGATTTCAATGCCAGCGCCCAGCTCTACGCCCTGGGATGCCGCAACGCGGTTGATTTCGTCCGGGTTACCCAGCAGCACACAGGTGGCGATGCCGCGCTCTGCGCAGATGGCAGCCGCTTTAACGGTACGCGGCTCGTCGCCTTCCGGCAGCACAACGCGTTTGCCAGCCTGACGGGCCAGCTCGGTCAGCTGATAGCGGAACGCTGGCGGAGAGAGACGACGGCTACGCTCGGAGGTGGCGGTCAGGGACTCGATCCAGTCAGCATTGATGTAGCTGGCAACGTATTCCTGAACTTTCTCGATACGCTGGTGGTCATCAGCCGGCACTTCGAGGTTGAAGCTTTGCAGGCTCAGGGAGGTCTGCCAGGTGTTGGTGTTCACCATGAATACCGGCAGGCCGGTGGCGAAAGCACGTTCACACAGTTTGGCGACGCGGGCGTCCATTTCATAAGCGCCGGTCAGCAGGATAGCGCCGATTTCCACGCCGTTCATCGCGGCGAGGCAGGCGGCCACCAGCACGTCAGGACGGTCTGCAGACGTCACCAGCAGGGAGCCCGGACGGAAATGTTCCAGCATGTGCGGAATGCTGCGCGCGCAGAAAGTCACGGACTTCACGCGGCGGGTATTGATGTCGCCTTCGTTAACGATGGTGGCGTTCAGGTGACGCGCCATATCGATAGCACGGGTGGCGATCAGATCGAAGCTCCACGGCACTGCGCCCAGCACTGGCAGCGCGCTGGAGTGTTGCAGCTGGGTCGGATCGATATTGCTGACCTGCGCTTTGGAAGAGTCGTCGAAAATCTCGGACAGATCCGGGCGGGTACGACCCTGCTCGTCAACCGGGGCATTCAGCTTGTTAACGATAACGCCGGTAATGTTGGCGTTTTTCGCGCCGCCGAAGCTGCTGCGGGTCAGTTCAATACGCTCTTTGATCTGCTCCGCCGTATCGGTGCCCTGGGACATGACAAACACGATTTCGGCATTCAGGGTTTTGGCGATTTCATAGTTCAGCGACTGGGCGAACTGATGCTTACGCGTCGGCACCAGGCCTTCAACCAGCACCACTTCCGCGTCTTTCGCGCTTTCGTGGTAGCGGGCGATGATCTCTTCCATCAGCACATCTTTCTGGTTGCTGGAGAGCAGAGATTCCACGTGGCTCATTTTCAGCGGTTCCGCAGCCGGCAGGCCGGAGTTTGCGCGCACGATGGTGGTGGTCTGGTCAGGGGCATCGCCGCCAGCGCGCGGCTGGGCGATAGGTTTGAACACGCTCAGACGAACGCCTTTGCGTTCCATTGCACGGATCACACCGAGGCTGACGCTGGTCAGGCCGACGCTGGTTCCGGTAGGGATGAGCATAATAATACGGGACACGATTTATCCTCTTTCGTTACCGCCGCTGCGGGCGGAAGATAAAACAGCACCGCCAGCGTTGGCTGGCGGTGTGGTGAATCAGGCAGTCAGACGGTTAGCGTCTTGTGCGATGACCAGCTCTTCGTTGGTCGGGATAACCATCGCCGGGGTGGTGCCTTCTTTGTTGATGAAACCGGATTTGCCGAAGCGGGCAGCCAGGTTACGTTCATGATCAACATCGAAGCCCAGAACGCCCAGTTTGCCCAGGGACAGTTCACGCACCATTGCGGCGTTTTCACCGATACCGCCGGTGAAGACAACGGCGTCCAGACGGCCGTCCATCAGCGCAGTGTAAGAGCCGATGTATTTCGCCAGACGGTGGCAGTAAACGTCCATTGCACGTTTAGCGTCCGCTTTTTCTGCGTAGTTGTCTTCAACATAACGGCAGTCGCTGGTGACTTCGGTCAGACCCAGCAGGCCGGACTGTTTGGTCAGCATGGTGTTGATGTCATCAACGCTCATGCCCAGGTTATCGTGCAGGAAGAAGATAATAGCCGGATCCAGGTCACCGGTACGGGTGCCCATTACCAGGCCTTCCAGCGGGGTCAGACCCATGGAAGTATCGACACACTCGCCGTTGCGGATAGCGGAAACAGAACCGCCGTTACCCAGGTGGCAGGTGATGATGTTCAGTTCTGCTACCGGCTTGTTCAGCATTTTGGCCGCTTCTTGCGTCACGAAGTAGTGGCTGGTGCCGTGGAAACCGTAACGACGAACGCCGTGCTCTTTGTACAGGTTGTACGGCAGGGCATAGAGGTAAGACTCTTCCGGCATGGTCTGATGGAACGCGGTGTCGAACACTGCCACGTTTTTGTCTTTCAGATGCGGGAAGGATTTCAGTGCTTCGGTAATGCCGATCAGATGAGCCGGGTTATGCAGCGGTGCGAACGGCGCGGCGTCTTTGATACCCTGGATCACGGACTCGTCGATGATTACGGAGCTGGTGAATTTTTCACCGCCGTGGACGATACGGTGACCAATCGCGGTCAGCTGCGCAGACAGTTCTGGTTTTTGTGCCAGAATAGTGTTAACGATAAAGTTCAGCGCTTCACTGTGAGCGGCACCTGCACCTAAAGCCGCTTCTTGTTTATTGCCGTCCATTTTCCATTTCAGGCGGGCTTCAGGAAGATGGAAACATTCGGCTAAACCAGAAAGGTACTCTTCACCGTTTACAGCATCGATAATTGCGAATTTCAGTGAGGAGCTACCGCAGTTCAGAACCAGTACTAACTTACTCGACATGGAAGTACCTATTATTGATACGTGGCTAAAAAAACGTCAGTGAGTCTCACAGCGTAGCGTATGATGACGCTGACATTTATGATTAACATCATGCTCAGTTAACTTTTTGGCACGATGAAAGGGAATACAGATAATTTTATGCCATTTTGTACAAATTTCAGGCAGTGGCATAATATTCATTAAATTGACGATGTTTGATTCGTCGTCTATGGCCAAATCAGGCTGAAACAGGATACCTGATAGCAGCGTGGTATGACAAAATATTTTGAACGTTGTCCCGAGCAGTTGTTGTTTTGCACAAATTTTTTAATTTTTATATGTGAAGTTGAGGTAACGCCATGTCTGCACCTGAAGATCGCCATGTGAGCTTTTTCAGCCTGTTTCGTCGGGGACAGCATTATGCGAAAACCTGGCCCATGGAAAAGAGCCTCGCTCCGCTTTTTGTTGAAAACCGCACGATCCGCGTTACGCGCTACGCCATTCGCTTTATGCCGCCCCTCGCGGTATTCACCCTTTGCTGGCAGATCGCCCTTGGCGGTCAACTTGGTCCGGCGGTGGCCACCGCGCTTTTTGCGCTGAGCCTGCCGATGCAGGGCCTGTGGTGGCTGGGCAAGCGTTCGGTCACGCCATTACCGCCCTCCATTCTGCAATGGTTTTATGAAGTGCGGGGCAAACTCCAGGAGGCCGGGCAGGCGCTGGCCCCTGTTGAAGGCAAACCCGATTATCAGGCGCTGGCTGACACGCTTAAGCGCGCCTTCAAACAACTGGATAAAACTTTCCTGGATGATTTGTAATTCGCCCATGATTACGCATATAAAGAAGGCACATAATTTATGTGCCTCTTTTTTTTGCCGTGAAGTAATGAGGAGTAACGAATGGAAATGACCAACGCCCAACGCCTGATCCTGTCGAATCAGTACAAAATGATGACCATGCTGGATCCCAATAATGCCGAGCGTTACCGCCGTCTGCAAACCATCGTGGAACGCGGCTTTGGCCTGCAAATGCGCGAACTGGATCGTGAATTCGGCGAGCTGTCGGAAGAGACCTGCCGGGTGGTGATCGACATTATGGAGATGTATCACGCGCTGCACGTATCCTGGACCAACCTGAAAGACGCGCAGACGATTGACGAGCGTCGGGTCACTTTTCTCGGCTTCGATGCGGCGACAGAATCCCGTTACCTCAGCTATGTTCGCTTTATGGTGAACACCGAAGGGCGTTACACCGATTTCGATGCCGGTACGCATGGCTTCAATGCACAAACCCCGATGTGGGAAAAATACCAGCGTATGCTGGGCGCATGGCATGCCTGCCCGCGTCAGTACCATCTGAGCGCCAACGAAATTAACCAGATTATTAACGCCTGAGGACCTGCCTGTGCTGTGTAAAGGATTTTTGTTTGACCTGGATGGCACGCTGGTGGACTCGCTGCCAGCCGTTGAGCGGGCGTGGTGTAACTGGGCGGACCGTTTTGGCATCGCGCATGACGAGGTGCTGAATTTCATCCACGGCAAACAGGCCATCACCTCGCTGCGTCACTTTATGAAAGGACGCAGTGAAGAGGAGATCGCCGCGGAATTCACCCGTCTGGAAGGCATCGAAGCCAGCGACACCACCGGTATCATCGCGCTGCCGGGGGCGGTGGCGCTGCTGACGCATCTCGACGCGCTGGACATTCCCTGGGCGATCGTGACGTCCGGATCGATGCCGGTCGCCCGTGCGCGGCATCAGGCCGCCGGTTTACCCTCGCCGAAAGTATTTGTCACCGCCGAACAGGTGAAACGCGGCAAACCGGAGCCGGACGCCTATCTGCTGGGAGCGGAGCTGCTCGGCCTGCCAGCGGAAAACTGTGTGGTGGTGGAAGATGCCTCCGCCGGGATCCTCTCCGGGCTGGCGGCGGGCTGCCATGTCATTTCCGTTAACGCCCCGGAAAACTCACCGCGTCTTGATGAAGTGGATTTTGCGCTGCAAAGCCTGGAGGCGCTGGTCATCACCCGGCGGCCGGACGGTGAAGTAGAAGTACAAATTAACGCCTGATCCCATGATTTAGCCCCGTTCCGACGGGGCTTTTTTATGGCACAATAATTACCCTCTCAACGAATAAGGATATAGGGTGAACGGGGAATTAATTTGGGTTCTTTGCCTTCTGGGCGTGGCCATTGTACTTTTTGCTACCGGCAAGGTGCGCATGGATGCCGTCGCGCTGCTGGTGATCATCGCCTTCGTACTTAGTGGAACCTTAACGCTCAGCGAAGCCTTTTCCGGCTTCAGCGATCCTAACGTCATTCTTATCGCCGCGCTCTTTGTGATGGGCGACGGTCTGGTACGTACCGGCGTCGCCACCAGTATGGGCGCGTGGCTGGTTAAGGTGGCGGGCAGCAGCGAAACCAGAATGCTGGTGATGTTGATGATCACCGTTGCGGGCCTCGGCGCCTTCATGAGCTCAACCGGCGTGGTCGCCATATTTATTCCCGTCGTGCTCAGCGTCTCCATACGCATGAAAATCTCGCCGTCGCGGTTGATGATGCCGCTCAGCTTTGCCGGGCTTATCAGCGGCATGATGACGCTGGTCGCCACACCGCCGAACCTGGTGGTGAACAGCGAATTGTTGCGCGAGGGGCTGACGGGCTTTAACTTTTTCAGCGTCACGCCGCTGGGGCTGGCGATCCTCGGGCTTGGCATCCTGTACATGCTGATAATGCGCTTTGCGCTGAAAGGCGAGCAGCCGGAGCATCAGCGCGACGGCTGGAAGCGCCGCACCTTTCGCGACTTAATTAAAGAGTATCGCCTGACCGGGCGCGCACGGCGTCTGGCGATCCGCCCCGGCTCGCCGATGATCGGCCAGCGGCTGGACGATCTGAAACTGCGCGAGCGCTACGGCGCGAACGTCATCGGCGTCGAGCGCTGGCGGCATTTTCGCCGCGTGATGGTCAACGTTAACGGCGTGTCGGAATTCCGCGCCCGCGATGTGCTGCTGATCGATATGTCGGCGGCGGATGTTGATTTGCGTGAGTTTTGCAGCGAGCAGCAGCTGGAGCCGATGATCCTGCGCGGCGAGTATTTTTCCGACCAGGCGCTGGATGTGGGCATGGCGGAAGTGTCGTTGATCCCCAATTCCGAGCTTATCGGTAAAACGGTACGTGAAATCGGCTTTCGCAGTCGTTACGGCCTGAACGTGGTGGGTATCAAGCGCGACGGCAGCGCCCTTGAGGGGGCCATCGTCGATGAGCCGCTGGCGCTGGGGGATATTTTTCTGGTGATCGGCAACTGGAAGCTGATTTCCGCGCTGGGGCAGAAGGGCCGCGATTTTGTGGTGCTGAATATGCCGGTGGAGGAGAGCGATGCCTCCCCCGCGCACAGCCAGGCGCCCCATGCCATTTTTTGTCTGGTGCTGATGATCGCCCTGATGCTGACCGATGAGATCCCCAATCCCATCGCGGCCATTATCGCCTGTCTGCTGATGGGCAAGTTCCGCTGTATCGACGCGGAAAGCGCCTGGAAAGCCATTCACTGGCCGAGCATTATTCTTATCGTCGGCATGATGCCCTTTGCGCTGGCGCTGCAAAAGACCGGCGGCGTGGATCTGGCAGTAAAAGGGCTGATGCAGTTCGGCGGCGGCTACGGGCCGCACATGATGCTGCTTTGTCTGTTTGTCCTCTGCGCCACCATTGGCCTTTTTATTTCCAATACCGCCACGGCGGTACTGATGGCGCCTATTGCGCTGGCGACTGCCAAATCCATGGAATTATCGCCATACCCCTTCGCCATGATGGTGGCGATGGCGGCCTCTGCCGCCTTTATGACGCCGGTCTCCTCGCCGGTGAATACCTTAGTGCTGGGACCGGGGAATTATAAGTTCAGCGATTTTGTGAAGATTGGCGTGCCGTTCACCCTGATCGTGATGGTGGTGTGCGTAGTGTTGATCCCGGTGTTGTTCCCGTTTTGAGGTATGAGGGGATATTTTGCCGGGTGGCGACTGCGTTTTACCCGACCTACGATTTGGTGTGAAATCACAGGCCCGGCAAGCGCAGCGCCGCCGGGCAGGGCGGTCAGAGTGGAGAATCCTGGCTGATCTCATCCAGCGACAGCTGAAAACTCGGTACAAATACTGCCATAAAATAATCCATCTCCTCGCTGCGTCGCGCGGCGAGGGTTTTTTCCAGCCGCGACTTCGCCAGCAAAAATTCATTATTTCCGGCAGACAGCTCTTCCAGACATTTCAGGTAGGCGCACAGGGCATCCGCCTGTTTGACGATCAGCTTTTCGTCTTCGCTGTACTGGTGCTCGTCGATCAGCGGCGCAAAAATATCCCGCAGCTCTTCCGGCACCATATCCACCAGCTTCTGCTGGGCGATTTTCTCAATTGCTTTGTATTCCTGGGCGATCTGCGTATTGAAATATTTTACCGGGGTAGGGAGATCGCCGGTCAGCACTTCCGAGGCGTCGTGATACATCGCCAGCAGCGCAATACGCTCGGCATTGACGTTGCCGTTAAATTTGCGGTTTTTGATCGCCGCCAGCGCATGGGCAACCATCGCCACCTGCAAACTATGCTCAGAGACGTTTTCCGTGCGCACATTGCGCATCAGCGGCCAGCGATTGATTAATTTAAGACGGGAAAGATGGGCGAAGAAATGACTTTGACTCATGGGTAACCTGCCGGTGGCAACAACGTAAAGCCATTGTGCCCGCAGAGCGGGGGAAGATGCAAACTTCCCCCTTGCGTATGTTACTGGCGATAACCCGACAGGAAGCGACCAAAGCGGGTGATGGACATTTCCAGATCGTCAAGACGCGGCAGCGTCACGATGCGCACATGATCCGGCCACGGCCAGTTAAACGCCGTTCCCTGCACCAGCAGCACCTTTTCCTGCAACAGGAAATCGAGCACCATTTTCTGGTCGTCGTGAATATTGAAGCGTTTCGCATCAATTTTCGGGAACATATAGAGCGCGCCTTTCGGCTTGGTGCAGGAGACGCCAGGAATATCGTTGATCAGCTCCCATGCGCGGTTGCGCTGCTCGTACAGGCGTCCGCCCGGCACGATAAACTCGCTGATGCTCTGATAGCCACCCAGCGCGGTCTGAATGGCGTGCTGCGCCGGAACGTTGGCGCACAGGCGCATTGACGCCAGCATCTCCAGCCCTTCGATATAACCTTTAGCGTGTGTTTTCGGGCCGTTCAGTACCATCCAGCCCTGACGGAAGCCCGCCACGCGGTAGGTTTTGGACAGACCGTTAAAGGTGATGGTCAGCAGATCCGGCGCCAGTGGCGCAATGGAGTGGTGTTCTGCCTCGTCATAGAGAATTTTGTCGTAGATCTCATCGGCGAAGATGATCAGGTTATGCTGACGGGCGATCTCGACGATCTCCAGCAGCAGCTCTTTTGAATAAACCGCGCCGGTCGGGTTGTTCGGGTTAATGATCACGATGCCGCGGGTACGGGGCGTGATTTTCGCGCGAATATCGTCAAGATCCGGGAACCAGTCGGAAGACTCGTCGCAAATATAGTGCACGGCTTTACCGCTGGAGAGCGCGACGGCGGCGGTCCATAATGGGTAGTCCGGCGCGGGCACCAGCATTTCATCACCGCTGTTCAGCAGCGCCTGCATGGACTGCACGATAAGTTCAGACACGCCGTTGCCGATATAAATATCTTCCACGGTGACGTCGCGCATGCCGCGTGCCTGATAGTGCTGCATGATCGCTTTACGGGCGGAATATAATCCCTTGGAATCGCAATATCCCTGGGCGGTCGGGAGATTACGAATAACGTCAACAAGGATCTCGTCCGGCGCTTCAAAGCCAAAAGGCGCGGGGTTGCCGATATTGAGCTTAAGAACTTTATTGCCTTCTTCTTCGAGGCGTTTTGCTTCTTTAAGCACCGGGCCACGAATGTCGTAACAGACGTTATCTAACTTGCTGGATTTTTCGATGGGTGACATGAACCTTTGACCTTTTAGCTGTTATTGGCCACTCCCTGCCGTGGAAGTCAGCACCGAATAATGTACTCCGCCGGGTGGCAGTTTAGAAGGCTTTACAGAAGAAGATTTTGCGGCCTTTCGTCAGTCGCTGGCAGAGGTTAACGCTGCGCGGGGGAGTGGTTGTCCAGTTAAAATTCCTGTTTAATTTGCAGTGAAAGCGCTTGATCTTGGCTTAAAGGAAATCACGGGAGTTTTAGTCTGATATTCGTTGAGGCCGTTATATCAGCGTGTTTGCGGCATGAACTGGATTAGACGGAATCAAAACCGTGCGCCCGCTATTGTTCAGCAGTATTAATGAATTCTCAATTTATCAATTAATATTTATTTAATATTATGATTGAAAAATCAGGGTGACGGTAAATATCAATAAGTCTAAGCTACGTCTCCGGTCTTCGTTAGCATCAGAACATTCCCAATAACACTTATGAAAATAAGGTTTTTGCGGTAAGATGCCTGTAACAAATGCCGGATACGTATGGCTTTTTTTGGTTGTCATATCTATTACAAAATTCAATTCATTGTTATTACAGGATTTTATTTTGTAATCGATAATAAAAACGTTGGGGTTCAGGTATTGCGGTACCCGCGTGAAAACGCAAACGAATGTAAACTGAGATAAAGATTTTACCGGTAAATGTTTGTTTACTTATATCAATGCTAACCCGAGCAGTCGAAAATAAGACCATAAGCGGGATTTGCCAGATAAGCCCGCAAAATAGATGCCCTGACCTGCGTCAAATCCACCCTGGACCATGACGTTGCTGGATGCATGTTTTAAATGGAATTACTTCTTTCTTACGAATACAGCAAATACCGGGCGGCTCATCGAGGGCGACCTGGGAGTGAAAAAATATGATAAATGCAAATCGTCCGATACTAAATCTCGACCTCGATCTGCTGAGAACTTTTGTTGCGGTTGCCGATCTTAACACTTTCGCAGCGGCAGCGGCGGCAGTTTGCCGCACACAGTCAGCGGTCAGTCAGCAAATGCAACGCCTTGAGCAGCTGGTGGGGAAAGAGCTGTTTGCCCGTCATGGTCGCAACAAACTGTTGACTGAACATGGCATCCAGTTGCTGGGCTATGCGCGAAAAATTCTGCGCTTTAATGATGAAGCCTGCACCTCGTTGATGTTCAGTAATATCCAGGGCGTGTTGACCATCGGCGCGTCTGACGAATCCGCAGATACCATACTGCCGTTTTTGTTAAATCGCATCAGCACGGTCTATCCGAAAATTGCTCTGGATGTGCGCGTTAAACGCACGCCCTATATTCTGGAGATGCTGGAAAGTAATGAAGTGGATCTGGTGGTCAGCACCCACCGGCCTGCGCAATTCGAATCCCTGACCCTGCGCCGTTCGCCAACCCACTGGTACTGCGCCGCGGAATACGTTCTGCAAAAAGGGGAGTCGCTGCCGCTGGTGCTGCTGGAGGATCCGAGCGTACTGCGCGATACGGTTATTCACACGCTGAATGCGGCAGATATTCCCTGGCGCATGGCGTATGTGGCCTCAACCCTTGCGGCAGTCAAAGCCGCGGTGAAAGCCGGACTGGGGGTCACTGCCCGGCCGGTAGAAATGATGAGTCCGGATCTGCGCGTGCTGGGCCCGGCCGACGGTCTGCCGCCGCTGGCCGACACGGAATACGTACTCTGCCATAACCCGCAGGCAGAGAGCGAACTGGCGCAGGTTGTCTTCCAGGCGATGGAAAATTATCACACGCCCTGGCAGTACAGCACCGTTACTCCGCAAGAGGGTGGGGATCCCTTTATTGTCGAGCAGGATCTTGAGTAACAACTGTGCTGTAAACTCGTAACAAAATGTAATTACGCAAAACAAACCAATGGCGGCAATAATGCCGCCTTTGGTTTGAAAACCTCACTATCCCATCAGTTTTAATCTTAAATCATCATTTATATCTATATATATCATTATGTTAATGATTGGCGTTTTGCTATATCCCTGCCCGTAATGGTCTTATTCATAGCTGCTGTTCATGTTAAAAAACGAGCTGGTTTGTTGCTGTTTTTTTGGGTGAATTAACAAAAGCGTGTCACAGATCAAGAAAATACTCCCATTTAGGGGGAGGAATCCTGGGGAAATCCTGTCAAAATAAGAGGGTAATTTTTGTTTAACCTCACAACGGACACGATTCAACAGGGTAAAAATGCTCCCGGCGTTTTACCACTGGCGAATAAAAAGGCATTAAATGTTAATGAAATGTCTTGGATGTAAACTAATGTGAGGTAACTTTTGTTAAAGTTGACAAAAGGTTATAGAAAGGAGTAAAAAACCACATCATTTTACTGTCTACGGCACTACTCGCAGTAAATGTATGGTTTTTTTTGTTCCTCCCTTAAATCGATGTGGCGTTCATCTGCCAGCAAGAGCAGAGGTTTCAGCGCTACTTTTTGAGTTAAGCAATGCGTATGTCAACATCCACTGAAGTTATCGCTCATCACTGGGCATTCGCTATCTTTCTTATTGTTGCTATAGGCCTGTGCTGCCTGATGTTGGTAGGCGGCTGGTTCTTGGGCGGTAGGGCCCGCGCCAGGCATAAGAACACGCCGTTTGAATCGGGTATCGATTCCGTCGGCACGGCTCGCCTGCGCTTGTCTGCCAAGTTCTATCTGGTAGCCATGTTCTTCGTCATCTTCGACGTGGAAGCGCTCTATCTCTACGCATGGTCAACCTCTATCCGTGAAAGCGGTTGGGTCGGCTTTGTCGAGGCCGCAATTTTCATTTTAGTGCTACTGGCGGGTTTGGTTTATCTGGTGCGTATTGGCGCGCTGGACTGGACACCTGTGCGTTCGCGTCGCGAGCGTATGAACCCTGAAATCACCGGTAACACTAACCGTCAAGGCTAACCGCGAGGCAATAAGATGGATTACACGCTCACCCGCATAGATCCTAACGGTGAGAACGACCGTTACCCCCTGCAAAAACAGGAGATCGTAACAGACCCCCTGGAGCAGGAAGTGAACCGTAGCGTGTTCATGGGCAAGCTCGAAAATGTCCTGCACGATATGGTCAACTGGGGCCGCAAAAACTCAATCTGGCCTTATAACTTTGGCCTGTCCTGCTGCTACGTTGAAATGGTGACCTCCTTTACGGCGGTGCACGACGTGGCGCGTTTCGGCGCTGAAGTATTGCGTGCGTCCCCGCGTCAGGCTGACCTGATGGTTATCGCCGGCACACCTTTCACCAAAATGGCCCCGGTCATTCAGCGTCTTTATGACCAGATGCTTGAGCCAAAATGGGTGATCTCCATGGGTGCCTGCGCCAACTCCGGCGGCATGTACGACATTTACTCCGTGGTGCAGGGCGTTGACAAATTCCTCCCGGTGGATGTGTACATTCCTGGCTGTCCGCCGCGCCCGGAAGCGTATATGCAGGCACTGATGCTGTTGCAGGAATCGATTGGTAAAGAACGTCGTCCGCTCTCCTGGGTGGTTGGCGATCAGGGCGTTTATCGCGCCAACATGCAGTCAGAGCGCGAGCGCAAACGCGGTGAACGCATTGCTGTAACCAATCTGCGTTCTCCTGACGAGATTTAATTTGCGCCTGCGGGCTGTGGAGAAACCCTTCGCATATCAAAACAAATAGCGCGAAGCCACGCCCGACAGTCACCACGGACCATTTGCAATGGTGAACACTATGACCGACTTAACCGCGCAAGACGCCGCATGGCAGACCAGGGACCATCTCGATGACCCGATCATCGGCGAACTGCGCAACCGTTTTGGGCCGGATGCCTTTACCGTTCAGGCGACCCGCACCGGGGTACCCGTTGTCTGGGTGAAGCGTGAACAATTGCTGGAAGTTGGCGATTTCTTAAAGAAAGTGCCGAAACCGTACGTCATGCTGTTCGATTTACACGGCATGGACGAACGTCTGCGCACCCACCGTGACGGGTTACCCGCCGCGGATTTTTCCGTTTTCTATCACCTGATTTCCTTCGATCGCAACCGCGATATCATGCTGAAGGTGGCGCTGTCAGAAAACGATCTGAATGTGCCGACCTTCACCAAACTTTTCCCGAACGCCAACTGGTATGAGCGTGAAACCTGGGAAATGTTCGGTATCAATATCGAAGGCCACCCGCACCTGACGCGCATCATGATGCCGCAGACCTGGACCGGCCACCCGCTACGCAAAGACTACCCGGCGCGCGCCACCGAATTCGATCCATTTGAGCTGACCAAAGCCAAACAGGATCTGGAGATGGAAGCGCTGACCTTCAAGCCGGAAGACTGGGGCATGAAACGCGGTACCGATAACGAGGACTTTATGTTCCTTAACCTCGGTCCGAACCACCCGTCTGCGCACGGTGCATTCCGTATTATCCTGCAGCTCGACGGCGAAGAGATCGTCGATTGCGTCCCGGATATCGGCTATCACCACCGCGGCGCGGAAAAAATGGGCGAGCGCCAGTCCTGGCACAGCTACATTCCGTATACCGACCGTATCGAATACCTCGGCGGCTGCGTTAACGAAATGCCTTACGTGCTGGCGGTTGAAAAACTGGCGGGCATTAAAGTGCCTGAACGCGTCGATGTGATCCGCGTGATGCTCTCTGAGCTGTTCCGCATCAACAGCCACCTGCTGTACATCTCGACCTTTATTCAGGACGTGGGCGCGATGACGCCGGTCTTCTTCGCCTTTACCGATCGTCAGAAAATCTACGATCTGGTGGAAGCGATCACCGGCTTCCGTATGCACCCGGCCTGGTTCCGCATTGGCGGTGTCGCGCACGATCTGCCGCGCGGCTGGGATCGCCTGCTGCGTGAATTCCTCGACTGGATGCCGAAGCGTCTGGCTTCCTATGAGAAAGCCGCGCTGCGTAACAGCATTCTGAAAGGCCGCTCCCAGGGCGTGGCCGCTTACGGCGCGAAAGAAGCGCTGGAGTGGGGCACCACCGGCGCGGGCCTGCGTGCGACCGGCATCAACTTCGACGTGCGTAAGGCGCGTCCGTACTCCGGTTATGAGAACTTCGACTTTGAAGTGCCGGTAGGCGGCGGGGTAAGCGACAGCTATACCCGCGTAATGCTGAAAGTTGAAGAGCTGCGCCAGAGTCTGCGCATCCTTGAGCAGTGCCTCAATAACATGCCGGAAGGCCCGTTCAAAGCGGATCACCCGCTGACCACGCCGCCGCCGAAAGAGCGCACGCTGCAACATATCGAAACCCTGATTACTCACTTCCTGCAGGTTTCCTGGGGTCCGGTCATGCCGGCCAACGAATCCTTCCAGATGATTGAAGCAACCAAGGGTATTAACAGTTACTACCTGACCAGCGACGGCAGCACCATGAGCTACCGCACCCGTGTGCGTACGCCAAGCTTCCCGCATTTGCAGCAGATCCCGTCAGCGATCCGCGGCAGCCTGGTATCCGACCTTATCGTCTATCTGGGTAGTATCGATTTTGTTATGTCAGATGTGGACCGCTAATTATGCACGAGAATCAACAACCACAGACCGAGGCTTTCGAGCTGAGTGCCCTCGAGCGCGATGCCATTGAGCACGAGAAGCACCACTACGAAGACCCGCGTGCGGCGTCCATTGAAGCGCTGAAAATCGTTCAGAAACAGCGTGGCTGGGTGCCGGATGGCGCGATCTATGCGATCGCAGAAGTGCTGGATATTCCGGCAAGTGATGTGGAAGGCGTGGCGACGTTCTACAGCCAGATCTTCCGTCAGCCGGTTGGCCGCCATGTGATCCGCTATTGCGACAGCGTAGTGTGTCACATCACCGGCTACCAGGGCATTCAGTCGGCAATTGAGCAGAAGCTCAATATCAAGCCGGGGCAGACGACCTTCGACGGTCGCTTTACGCTGCTGCCGACCTGCTGCCTGGGTAACTGCGACAAAGGTCCGAGCATGATGATTGATGAGGATACTCACAGCCATCTGACGCCGGAGGCGATCCCTGAGCTGCTGGAGCGGTATAAATGAAAAACATTATCCGTACTCCCGAAACCCATCCGCTGACCTGGCGTCTGCGTGATGACAAACAGCCGGTATGGCTTGAAGAATACCAGAGCAAAAATGGCTATGAAGGCGCGCGTAAAGCGCTGACCGGCATGGCACCGGACGATATCGTTAACGCCGTAAAAGACTCAGGTCTGAAAGGGCGCGGCGGCGCGGGCTTCTCCACCGGCCTTAAGTGGAGCCTGATGCCGAAAGACGAATCCATGAACATCCGTTACCTGCTGTGTAACGCCGATGAAATGGAGCCGGGCACCTATAAAGACCGTCTGCTGATGGAGCAACTGCCGCACCTGCTGGTGGAAGGCATGCTCATTTCCGCGTTCGCGCTGAAAGCATACCGTGGCTATATCTTCCTGCGTGGCGAATACATCGAAGCAGCCGTGCACTTGCGCCGTGCGATTGCCGAAGCGACCGAAGCCGGTCTGCTTGGCAAAAACATCCTCGGCAGCGGTTTTGACTTCGAACTTTTCGTGCACACCGGGGCAGGGCGTTACATTTGCGGTGAAGAAACCGCGCTGATTAACTCCCTTGAAGGCCGCCGCGCGAACCCGCGTTCCAAGCCGCCGTTCCCGGCAAGCTCCGGCGTATGGGGTAAACCGACCTGCGTTAACAACGTTGAAACGCTGTGTAACGTACCGGCTATCCTCGCGAACGGCGTGGAGTGGTATCAGGGCATCTCGACCAGCAAAGATGCCGGCACCAAACTGATGGGCTTCTCCGGCCGCGTGAAAAATCCGGGCGTGTGGGAACTACCGTTCGGCACCACCGCGCGTGAAATTCTCGAAGATTACGCGGGCGGCATGCGCGATGGCCTGAAATTCAAAGCCTGGCAGCCGGGCGGCGCGGGAACTGACTTCTTAACCGAAGCGCATCTCGATCTGCCAATGGAATTCGAAAGCATCGGCAAAGCGGGCAGCCGTTTAGGTACGGCGCTGGCGATGGCGGTGGATCACGAGATCGGCATGGTTGGCCTGGTGCGTAACCTGGAAGAGTTCTTTGCCCGTGAGTCCTGTGGCTGGTGTACGCCGTGCCGCGATGGTCTGCCATGGAGCGTGAAAATTCTGCGTGCCATTGAGCGTGGCGAAGGCCAGCCAGGGGATATCGAGACACTTGAGCAACTGTGTCGTTTCCTCGGGCCGGGTAAAACCTTCTGCGCACACGCGCCGGGCGCGGTTGAACCGCTGCAAAGCGCGATTAAATATTTCCGCGAAGAATTCGAAGCTGGCATCAAACAGCCGTTCAGCAATACCCATGCAATCAACGGTATTCAGCCGAACCTGTTGAAAGCCCGCTGGTGAAGCCCACAAGTTCATCCAGGCAGCCAACGCAGAGGCAGCCTGAATGAGGAAGTGGTAACGATTTTTTTAATTTGGAAGCATGCTAATGGCTACGATCCATGTAGACGGCAAAGATTACGAGGTCAACGGGGCGGACAACCTGCTACAGGCATGTCTCTCGTTAGGTCTTGATATTCCGTATTTTTGCTGGCATCCGGCGCTGGGTAGCGTGGGTGCTTGCCGCCAGTGTGCGGTGAAGCAGTATCAGAACGCGGAAGACACGCGCGGACGCCTGGTCATGTCCTGTATGACACCGGCTACCGATAACACCTTTATTTCTATTGACGACGCAGAAGCGAAACAGTTCCGCGAAAGCGTGGTGGAGTGGTTAATGACTAACCACCCGCACGACTGCCCGGTCTGTGAAGAGGGCGGTAACTGCCACCTTCAGGATATGACCGTAATGACCGGTCACAGCTTCCGTCGCTACCGTTTCACCAAGCGTACTCACCGCAACCAGGATCTGGGGCCGTTCATTTCCCATGAAATGAACCGCTGCATCGCCTGCTACCGCTGCGTGCGTTACTACAAAGACTATGCTGACGGCACCGACCTGGGTGTGTACGGCGCGCACGACAACGTCTATTTTGGTCGCCCGGAAGACGGCGTGCTGGAAAGCGAATTCTCCGGCAACCTGGTGGAAATCTGCCCGACCGGCGTGTTCACCGATAAAACGCACTCTGAGCGTTATAACCGTAAATGGGACATGCAGTTTGCGCCGAGCATTTGCCAGCAATGTTCTCTCGGCTGTAACACCAGCCCGGGTGAGCGTTACGGCGAGCTGCGTCGCATCGAAAACCGTTACAACGGTACCGTTAACCACTACTTCCTCTGCGACCGTGGTCGTTTTGGCTATGGCTATGTGAACCTGAAAGACCGTCCGCGTCAGCCGGTTCAGCGTCGTGGTGACGATCTGATCACCCTCAACGCTGAACAGGCGATGCAGGGCGCGGCGGATATTCTGCGTCAATCGAAGAAAGTGATCGGTATCGGTTCCCCGCGCGCCAGCGTGGAAAGCAACTTTGCGCTGCGTGAACTGGTAGGAGCGGAAAACTTCTATACCGGTATCGCCAGCGGCGAGCAGGAACGTCTGGAGCTGATGCTGAAAGTGCTGCGCGAAAGCGGCATTCATACCCCGGCGCTGCGCGACATCGAAACCTACGATGCCGTGCTGGTGCTGGGCGAAGACATTACCCAGACCGGCGCGCGCGTCGCGCTGGCTGTCCGCCAGGCCGTGAAAGGGAAAGCCCGTGAAATGGCCGCCGCGCAGAAAGTCGCGGACTGGCAGATCGCCGCTATCCTCAACATCGGTCAGCGTGCCAAACACCCGCTGTTTGTCACCAACGTTGACAGCACCCGTATGGACGACATCGCCGCCTGGACCTATCGCGCACCGGTTGAAGATCAGGCGCGTTTGGGCTTTGCCATTGCGAATGCCCTCGACGCCAGCGCACCGGCCGTTGAAGGCATCGATCGCGATCTGCAAAACAAGATCGACGTGATCGTCTCGGCGCTGGCCAGCGCGAAAAAACCGCTGATTATTTCCGGTACTAACGCCGGCAGCACGGCGGTCATTCAGGCCGCCGCTAACGTCGCCAAAGCGCTGAAAGGCCGTGGCGCAGACGTCGGCGTGACCATGATTGCCCGTGCAGTGAACAGCGTCGGCCTCGGTATGATCGGCGGCGGCTCGCTGGACGACGCCCTGACCGAACTGGAAACCGGTCGTGCTGATGCGGTGGTGATCCTGGAAAACGATCTGCACCGTCATGCTTCTGCCGCCCGCGTTGACGCCGCGCTCTCCCGCGCGCCGCTGGTGATGGTTATCGACCATCAGCGCACGGCGATCATGGACAAAGCGCACCTGGTGCTCTCTACCGCCAGCTTCGCCGAAAGCGACGGTACGGTGATCAACAACGAAGGCCGCGCACAGCGTTTCTTCCAGGTTTACGATCCGTCTTACTACGACCGCAACGCCATCATGCTGGAAAGCTGGCGCTGGCTGCACTCGCTGCACAGCACCGTGCAGAGCCGCGAAGTGGACTGGACGCAGCTCGATCACGTGATCGACGCCGCGGTTGCGGCGCTGCCGCAGCTGGCCGGTATTAAAGATGCCGCGCCGGATGCCAGCTTCCGTATTCGTGGTCAGAAACTGGCCCGTGAACCGCATCGTTACAGTGGCCGTACCGCCATGCGCGCCAACATCAGCGTGCATGAACCGCGTCAGCCGCAGGACAAAGACACTATGTTTGCCTTCTCTATGGAAGGGAACAACCAGCCATCCGCGCCGCGCTCGCAAATTCCGTTTGCCTGGGCGCCGGGCTGGAACTCCCCGCAGGCATGGAACAAGTTCCAGGCCGAAGTGGGCGGCAAACTGCGTCATGGCGATCCGGGCGTACGTCTGATCGAAGCCTCTGACAGCGCGCTGGATTATTTCGATCACGTACCGGCTGGTTTCCAGGCGGAAGAGGGGAAATGGCGTGTTGCGCCTTACTACCATCTGTTCGGCAGTGACGAAATGTCCCAGCGTTCACCGGTCTTCCAGCAACGTATGCCGCAGCCGTACATTGCGCTCAATCCGGCAGACGCCGCGAAACTGGGCGTGAATGACGGTGCGAAACTTGCCTTCAGCTATGAAGGTCAGACGGTCAGCTTACCGCTGGTGATTTCTGAAGGACTGACGGCAGGGCAGGTCGGCTTGCCGATGGGTATGCCGGGCATCGCGCCGGTACTGGCAGGCGCACGCGTTGAGGATCTGCAGGAGGCACAGCAATGAGTTGGTTTACCCCGGAGTTGATTGACATCCTGCTCAGCATTCTCAAAGCGGTGGTTATTCTGCTGGTTGTGGTGACCTGCGGCGCGTTCATGAGTTTCGGTGAACGCCGTCTGTTGGGCCTGTTCCAGAACCGTTACGGACCGAACCGCGTAGGCTGGGGTGGTTCACTCCAGCTGGTCGCGGACATGATCAAGATGTTCTTCAAAGAGGACTGGGTACCGAAATTCACCGACCGCGTGATTTTCACCCTGGCCCCGATGATTGCCTTCACCTCGCTGCTGCTGGCCTTTGCTATTGTGCCGGTCAGCCCGTCGTGGGTGGTGGCCGATCTGAACATCGGCATCCTGTTCTTCCTGATGATGGCAGGCCTCGCGGTATATGCGGTGCTGTTCGCTGGCTGGTCGAGCAACAACAAATACTCGCTGCTCGGTGCGATGCGTGCATCTGCGCAAACCCTGAGCTACGAAGTGTTCCTCGGCCTCTCGCTGATGGGCGTGGTGGCGCAGGCCGGTTCATTTAATATGACCGATATCGTCAACAACCAGGCCGACATCTGGAACGTGATCCCGCAGTTCTTCGGGTTTATCACCTTTGCTATCGCGGGCGTGGCAGTGTGTCACCGTCACCCGTTTGACCAGCCGGAAGCCGAGCAGGAACTGGCCGACGGTTACCACATTGAATATTCCGGTATGAAATTCGGTCTGTTCTTTGTGGGGGAGTACATCGGTATCGTCACCATTTCCGCGCTGATGGTTACCCTGTTCTTCGGTGGCTGGCATGGCCCGTTCTTACCGCCCTTCATCTGGTTCGCACTGAAAACCGCGTTCTTCATGATGATGTTCATTTTGATCCGCGCAGCATTGCCTCGTCCGCGTTATGACCAGGTGATGTCCTTCGGCTGGAAAGTTTGCCTGCCGCTGACGCTACTCAACTTGCTGGGCACCGCGGCTGTCATTCTCTGGCAGGCGCAATAAGGGGTGAAAAGACCATGACTTTAAAAGAAATAATTGTGGGCTTCGGCACCCAGGTTCGCAGTATCTGGATGATCGGCCTGCATGCGTTCGCCAAACGCGAAACGCGTATGTACCCGGAAGAGCCGGTTTATCTGGCGCCTCGTTACCGTGGCCGTATCGTGCTGACGCGCGATCCGGACGGCGCTGAGCGTTGCGTAGCCTGTAACCTGTGTGCGGTTGCCTGTCCGGTTGGCTGTATCTCTCTGCAAAAAGCAGAGACGAAAGACGGCCGCTGGTATCCGGAGTTTTTCCGCATTAACTTCTCACGCTGCATTTTCTGCGGCATGTGCGAAGAGGCCTGCCCGACAACGGCGATCCAGTTAACGCCGGACTTCGAGCTTGGCGAGTTCAAGCGTCAGGATTTGGTCTACGAAAAAGAGGATCTGCTGATCTCCGGTCCGGGCAAATACCCGGAATATAACTACTACCGGATGGCAGGTATGGCAATCGACGGCAAAGATAAAGGTGAAGCGGAAAACGAAGCCAAACCTATCGACGTCAAAGGCCTGTTACCGTAAGGAGAGGGGCAATGGAGTTCGCTTTTTATATCTGTGGCCTGGTTGCCATCCTGACGACGCTGCGGGTGATAACCCACACTAATCCGGTGCATGCGCTGCTGTACCTGATTATGTCCCTGCTGGCGATTGCCGGGGTCTTCTTCTCCTTAGGCGCCTATTTTGCGGGCGCCCTGGAAATCATCGTCTACGCCGGGGCCATTATGGTGCTGTTCGTATTCGTGGTGATGATGCTGAACCTCGGCGGCGCTGAAATCGAGCAGGAACGTCAGTGGTTGAAACCGCAAATCTGGATTGGTCCTGGCGCGTTGTCAGCCATCCTGCTGGCGGTGATGATCTACGCCATTCTCGGCGTCAACGACCAGGGCATCGACGGGACGCCAATCAGCGCGAAAGCGGTGGGCATTACCCTGTTCGGGCCATACGTTCTGGCGGTTGAACTGGCGTCCATGCTGCTGCTGGCGGGTCTGGTCGTCGCCTTCCACGTGGGTCGTGAAGAACGCGCGGGCGAAGTGCTCAGCAACCGTCCTGGCGATGCGAAAAGAAAAACGGAGGAGCACGCATGATCCCCTTACAACATGGACTGATCCTCGCCGCGATACTGTTTGTACTCGGTCTGACCGGTCTGGTTATCCGACGCAATCTGCTGTTTATGCTGATTGGGCTGGAAATCATGATTAACGCGGCGGCACTGGCTTTTGTCGTCGCCGGTAGCTACTGGGGCCAGACCGATGGTCAGGTGATGTATATCCTCGCCATCAGCCTTGCGGCAGCAGAAGCCAGTATTGGTCTTGCGCTGTTACTGCAACTGCATCGCCGTCGCCAGAGCCTGAATATCGATTCAGTAAGTGAGTTGCGTGGATGAACATGCTTGCCTTAACCATTATTTTGCCATTGATTGGCTTTTTACTGCTCTCCTTCTCCCGCGGTCGCTGGTCGGAAAACCTCTCCGCCGCGGTTGGAATGGGTTCAGTCGGTCTGGCGGCGCTGGTGACCGCCATTGTCGGCTTCGACTTCTTTAATAACGGTCAACAGGCCTACAGCCAGCCGTTGTGGACCTGGATGTCGGTGGGCGATTTCAACATCGGCTTTAACCTGGTGCTGGATGGTCTGTCGCTGACCATGCTCTCCGTGGTAACCGGCGTTGGCTTCCTGATCCACATGTTTGCCTCCTGGTACATGCGCGGCGAAGAGGGCTACTCCCGCTTCTTCGCCTACACCAACCTGTTCATCGCGAGCATGGTGGTGCTGGTACTGGCGGACAACCTGCTGCTGATGTATCTCGGCTGGGAAGGCGTGGGCCTGTGCTCCTATCTGCTGATCGGTTTCTACTACACCGATCCGAAGAATGGCGCGGCAGCAATGAAAGCGTTCGTGGTGACCCGCGTCGGCGACGTGTTCCTGGCCTTCGCGCTGTTCATTCTTTATAACGAACTGGGTACGCTCAACTTCCGCGAAATGGTGGAACTGGCACCGGCGCACTTCGAGGCTGGCAATAATATGCTGACCTGGGCGACGCTGATGCTGCTGGGCGGTGCGGTCGGTAAATCGGCACAGCTGCCGTTGCAGACCTGGCTTGCTGACGCGATGGCGGGTCCGACTCCGGTTTCCGCGCTGATCCACGCCGCGACCATGGTGACTGCCGGTGTCTACCTGATTGCCCGTACGCATGGTCTGTTCCTGATGACCCCGGAAATCCTGCATCTGGTGGGGATTGTCGGTGCCGTCACTCTGGTGCTGGCAGGCTTTGCCGCGCTGGTGCAAACGGACATCAAACGTGTACTCGCTTACTCCACCATGAGCCAGATTGGCTACATGTTCCTGGCGCTCGGCGTACAGGCGTGGGATGCGGCGATTTTCCATCTGATGACCCACGCGTTCTTTAAAGCGCTGCTGTTCCTCTCGTCCGGTTCGGTGATCCTTGCCTGCCATCACGAGCAGAACATCTTCAAAATGGGCGGCCTGCGTAAGTCTATTCCGCTGGTGTATGTCTGCTTCCTGGTGGGTGGCGCGGCGCTTTCCGCACTGCCGCTGATCACCGCAGGCTTCTTCAGTAAGGATGAAATCCTCGCGGGCGCGATGGCGAACGGACACATGAATCTGATGGTGGCAGGTCTGGCGGGCGCATTTATGACCTCGCTGTATACCTTCCGCATGATTTTCATCGTCTTCCACGGTAAAGAACAAATTCACGCACACGCAGGGAAGGGGATTACCCACCATCTGCCGCTGATTGTTCTGCTGGTGCTCTCCACCTTTGTGGGCGCGATGATCGTGCCGCCGTTGCAGGGTGTTCTGCCGGAAACCACCGAGCTTGAGCATGGCAGCGTGATGACGCTGGAAATCGCATCGGGCGTGATCGCCATTGCCGGGATCCTGATTGCCGCCTGGCTGTGGCTTGGCAAGCGCACTCTGGTGACCTCAATCGCCAACAGCGCGCCGGGCCGCCTGCTGGGGACCTGGTGGTACAACGCCTGGGGCTTCGACTGGCTGTATGACAAAATTTTCGTAAAACCATTCCTGGGTATCGCCTGGCTTATCAAGCGTGACCCGCTGAATGCGTTGATGAACATCCCGGCAATCCTCTCCCGCCTGGCGGGTAAAGGTCTGCTGTTTAGCGAGAACGGCTATCTGCGCTGGTATGTGGCATCCATGAGCATCGGTGCGGTGGTCGTCCTCGCGCTGTTGATGGTATTGCGTTGATTTTTTGTGAAGTGTTTAGAATATAAGGGACATACGCAGCTATGTTATTACCCTGGTTAATACTTATCCCGTTTATTGGCGGCTTCCTGTGCTGGCAGACCGAACGCTTCGGCGTGAAGATGCCGCGCTGGATCGCGCTGGTCACAATGGGACTGACGCTGGCGCTTTCCCTGCAACTGTGGTTGCAGGGCGGCTACTCTCTGACCCAATCGGCTGGTTTACCGCAGTGGCAGTCTGAATTCCTGCTGCCGTGGATCCCACGCTTTGGCATCAGCATTCACCTGGCGCTGGATGGCCTGTCACTGCTGATGGTGGTGCTGACCGGATTCCTCGGCGTGCTGGCGGTACTCTGCTCCTGGCGCGAAATCGAGAAATATCAGGGCTTCTTCCATCTGAACCTGATGTGGATCCTGGGCGGCGTTATCGGCGTGTTCCTTGCCATCGACATGTTCCTCTTCTTCTTCTTCTGGGAAATGATGCTGGTGCCGATGTACTTCCTGATCGCACTGTGGGGCCATAAAGCCTCCGACGGGAAGACGCGTATCACTGCCGCGACCAAGTTCTTCATCTATACCCAGGCGAGCGGTCTGGTGATGTTGATCGCCATCCTGGCGCTGGTGTTCGTGCACTACAATGCGACCGGCGTCTGGACCTTCAGCTACGAGCAGCTGCTCAAGACGCCGATGTCCCATGGCGTTGAATATCTGCTGATGCTGGGCTTCTTCATTGCCTTCGCGGTGAAAATGCCGGTAGTACCGCTGCACGGCTGGTTGCCGGACGCGCACTCCCAGGCGCCAACCGCAGGTTCTGTTGACCTGGCGGGGATCCTGCTGAAAACCGCGGCCTACGGTCTGCTGCGCTTCTCGCTGCCGCTGTTCCCGAACGCCTCCGCTGAGTTCGCCCCCATTGCCATGTGGCTGGGTGTGATTGGCATCTTCTACGGCGCATGGATGGCATTCGCACAGACCGACATCAAACGTCTGATTGCTTACACCTCCGTTTCGCACATGGGCTTCGTGCTGATCGCGATCTATACCGGTAGCCAGCTGGCGTTCCAGGGCGCGGTGATCCAGATGATTGCGCACGGTCTGTCTGCCGCCGGTATGTTTATTATCTGCGGTCAGATGTACGAACGTCTGCATACCCGTGATATGCGCATGATGGGCGGCCTGTGGAGCAAAATTAAATGGCTGCCAGCGCTGTCGATGTTCTTTGCCGTGGCGACTCTCGGGATGCCGGGCACCGGTAACTTCGTCGGTGAATTCATGATCCTGTTCGGCAGCTATCAGGTTGTGCCGGTGATCACTGTGATTTCGACCTTCGGTCTGGTCTTCGCGTCAGTTTACTCGCTGGCGATGCTGCACCGCGCCTTCTTCGGGCAAGCGAAGAGCGAGATCGCAAGTAAAGAACTGCCGGGAATGTCACTGCGCGAGCTGTTTATCATTCTGTTGCTGGTCGTGCTTCTGGTACTGCTTGGCTTCTATCCGCAGCCGATTCTGGATACCTCGCATTCTGCGATGAGCAATATCCAGCAGTGGTTTGTTAATTCCGTTTCTACTACAAGGCCGTAAATCGCCATGACAATAACTCCACAACACCTGATTGCGCTGCTACCGCTGCTGATCGTCGGATTGACGGTGGTGGTTGTGATGCTCTCCATTGCGTGGCGACGCAACCACTTTACCAATGCCACGCTGTCGGTCATTGGGCTTAACGCCGCGTTAGTGTCGCTCTGGTTTGTTGGCCAGGCGGGCGCCATGGATGTCACGCCGCTGATGCGCGTAGACGGTTACGCAATGTTCTACACCGGCCTTGTGCTGCTGGCGAGCCTCGCAACCTGTACCTTCGCGTATCCGTGGCTTGAGGGCTACTACGACAACAAAGAAGAGTTTTACCTGCTGGTGCTGATTGCCGCCCTGGGTGGCATTCTGCTGGCGAACGCTAACCATATGGCTTCGCTGTTCCTCGGTATCGAGCTTATCTCGCTGCCGCTGTTCGGCCTGGTGGGTTACGCTTTCCGTCAGAAACGCTCGCTGGAAGCCAGTATCAAATACACCATTCTGTCTGCCGCCGCCTCGTCGTTCCTGCTGTTCGGCATCGCACTGGTTTATGCGCAGACCGGCAACCTGTCGTTCCCTGGCCTCGGTAAGAGCCTGGGCGACGGCATGCTGCACGAGCCGCTGCTGCTGGCAGGCCTGGGTATGATGATCGTCGGTCTGGGCTTTAAGCTGTCGCTGGTGCCGTTCCATCTGTGGACGCCAGACGTTTACCAGGGTGCGCCTGCTCCGGTTTCCACCTTCCTGGCAACCGCCAGCAAAATCGCCATCTTTGGCGTGGTGATGCGTCTGTTCCTGTATGCGCCGGTGGGCGACAGCGAAGCGGTTCGCATGGTGCTGGGTATTATCGCCGCGGCTTCCATCATCTTCGGCAACCTGATGGCGCTGAGCCAGAGCAATATCAAGCGTCTGCTTGGTTACTCCTCTATCTCGCACCTCGGCTACCTGCTGGTGGCGCTGATTGCGCTGCAAAGCGGTCAGATGTCGATGGAAACGGTGGGCGTGTATCTGGCCGGTTACCTGTTCAGCAGCCTCGGCGCGTTCGGCGTGGTAAGCCTGATGTCCAGCCCGTACCGTGGCCCGGACGCGGATTCCCTGTACTCCTATCGTGGTCTGTTCTGGCACCGTCCGGTTCTGTCTGCGGTGATGACGGTGATGATGCTGTCGCTGGCGGGTATTCCGATGACGCTGGGCTTTATCGGTAAGTTCTACGTGCTGGCCGTGGGTGTGCAGGCGAACCTGTGGTGGCTGACCGGTGCTGTTGTGCTCGGCTCCGCGATTGGTCTCTACTACTACCTGCGCGTGGCAGTGAGCCTGTATCTGAACGCTCCGCAGCAACTGAACCGCGATGCGCCGTCTAACTGGCAGTACAGCGCAGGCGGTATCGTGGTGCTGATCTCCGCGTTGCTGGTACTGCTGTTGGGTGTCTACCCGCAGCCGCTGATCGACATCGTGCAGCTCGCGAAGCCGCTGATGTAAGCGCGTTAGCCCATAAAAAAACCGCCGATGATTCGGCGGTTTTTTTTCGTCTTCTTAAAAAAATGCCGGGTAAGCATAAGCGCCACCCGGCAACCATCCATCTTACACAAACTGCTTATGGCTAATCAGCGGCCCGCTGACGTGCTGCGTGGCGCGATCCAGCACTTCCTGGATCACCGCGGAAAGCTCATTGATTTCAAACTTGGCGACGTAGCCATCGGCCTGCACTTTACGCACATGATCTTCGTTCGCGCTGCCGGACAGCGACGAGTGGATCACCACCGGAATATGCTTCAGACGCTCATCGGTTTTGATTTTGCGCGTCAGGGTGAAGCCGTCCATTTCCGGCATTTCCAGGTCGGTCAGCACCATCGAAATCTTATCGCTAATCGGCACGCCTTCCGCTTCCGCCTGCTGCGCCAGCACCTGAATGCGCTCCCACGCATCTTTACCGGTGATGTGCATGGTGTTCGGAATGTTCATGGATTCCAGGCCTTTTTCCAGCATGGCGCGCGCCACTTTGGAATCTTCGGCGACAATGGCCACCGCGCCCGGCTTCATATTGAACTTTTTAGTGTTCTCCAGATTTTTGGCATGCAGATCGTGGTCCGGCGGCGTAATGTCATAAAGGATCTGCTCAACGTCCAGCACCAGCGCCAGATTATTGGAATCCTGCTCATCGTCGAGACAGGCGATACTGGTGATGTAGCGACCATTAACGGCTTTCTCAGCCGTGTGCACCTGTTTCCAGTCCAGACGAATAATGTTCTCCACTGACTCGACGGCAAACGCCTGTACGCTACGGGCGTACTCGGTGATGAGCAGAATATTCAGTCCGGTAGTGGGTTTGCAGCCCGCCACCGCCGTCAAATCAATCACCGGAATGATTTGATCGCGGATATTCACCATTCCCATCATCGGCGGCTTCATCCCGGCAGGGCGGGTGAAGGTGGGCATGGGCACAATTTCACGCAGTTTGAAAACGTTTATGCCAAAGAGCTCTGACTTCGCGTCATGCACCGACGCGCCAAGACGGAACAGCAAAAGCTCAAAGCGGTTGGACAGGGTAAGATTAGCCCTGTCATCAATATCTTTCTGGAAACTATCCATCGTGCCCTCGGAGTGGAATGCGTGCGTTAACACTGTTATCGGCACGCCGGGGGAAAAATGGAGGAACGTTTTACATCAAACTGTGATGACAACGAAATCTTCAGCCAGAATACTCTCGGGGAAGATGGCCCGGCATTCCTCCACCAGCTTCTGGCTGCTGACGGCGTCGTAGCGTGAACTGATATGCGTCATCACCAGCCGTCCGGCATTGGCGTCACGGGCCAGCTGCGCCGCCTGACGCGTGGAGCTGTGACCACGGCTGTTGGCTTTTGCCTCCATTGCCGCCTCCAGCGTGGTTTCATGCACCATCAGATCCACATCCTGCGCCAGGTCGCGCGCGGCGGGGCAGGGGGCGGTATCGCCAAAAATCGCCAGCTTTTTACCCGGCGTGGCGGGGGAGAGATAATCCTGGCCGTCGATCACACGCCCGTCATCCAGCGTTACCCGTTCTCCGGCTTTCAGACGCTGAAACAGCGGGCCGGGCGCCACGCCTGCATCCCGAAGCGCACGGGCATCCAGCGCGCCGGGCTTATCATGCTCTTCGATACGGTAGCCGTAACACTCCAGCGGATGATCCAGCGGGTAAGCGGTCACGCGGCGTAACCCGTCATCCATCACTTCGCCTGCGCTAATCTCAACAACGCTCAACGGGTAATCCGTCCAGGTGCCGCTCAGACGCAGCGTGGTTTCAATAAACTCGCGGATGCCCTGCGGGCCATACACCGTTAACGGCTGAGTGATCCCTGCCATGGAGCGGCTGCATATCAGTCCCGGCAGGCCAAACAGGTGATCGCCATGCAGATGAGTAAGAAAAATTTTCTCTATCTTGCCGGGATGATACGGGGTTTTCATCAGTTGATGCTGTGTACTTTCGCCGCAGTCAAACAGCCACAGCGCGGGCTGCGTCGGGTGTTGCAGGTTCAACAACAGCGCGCTGACGTTGCGTGTGCGCGACGGCACCCCCGCCGAGGTGCCAAGAAAGAGAAGTTCCATATGTGCGTTACGCCCTTTCCGGAAGATGAAAAGCCATTAGTATAGCGAGAGGCGAATCAATTAAGGAGAGCACCATGATCCACTGGCAAGATCTGCACCACAGCGAACTGAGCGTCAGCGCGCTTTACGAATTACTCAAATTACGCTGCGAAGTCTTTGTGGTGGAGCAAAACTGCGTCTATCAGGATGTAGACGGTGAAGATCTGAACGGGGAGAATCGCCATCTGCTCGGCTGGCGCGATAACCAGCTGGTGGCGTATGCGAGGATTCTGAAAAATGAGGATGATTTCGCCCCGGTAGTGATTGGCCGGGTCATCGTCAGCCCACAGGTCAGGGGGGAGAAACTGGGTTATCAGCTGATGGATCGGGCGGTTGCCAGTTGTCAGCAAAACTGGCCGCAGCGCGCGATATATCTGGGTGCGCAGGCACATTTGCAATCTTTCTATGCCCATTTTGGCTTCCGGCCGGTGACCGATATTTATGACGAAGACGGTATCCCGCACATCGGTATGGCGCGGGAAGTTCGCCAGGCGTAACCGCAGGTCATTGACTATAGTTAGCAAACCAGTGCAAAACATGGAGAAAACAAATGACTAACCAATTCACAGAAACACGCGTTGACGACGACCTGACCCTGCTGAGCGAAACGCTGGAAGAGGTGTTACGTTCCTCCGGCGATCCTGCTGACCAGAAATATATCGAACTGAAAGCACGCGCCGAACAAGCGCTGCACGACGTGAAGTCCCGCGTGAGCCAGGCTTCCGACAACTACTACATGCGCGCCAAGCAGGTTGCCTACCGTGCAGATGATTACGTGCATGAAAAACCGTGGCAGGGCGTAGGTATTGGTGCTGCTGCAGGCCTGGTGCTGGGTCTGCTACTGCGCCGCTAATTAATTTTTCACATTAGTTCGCTAATGTTAGCAGCCTCCTGTTCAGGAGGCTGTTTTGTTTTACCTGTCTTATAAGTTTAATCTTATTTATTAATGGATATATTAATAAAAGACATCTCCGCATAAAAATAAATATTCTCATGGCTTAATTTATTATCTTGGTGAATGGTTTTTGCTTTTTTATATTTTTTGAGTGAATGTGTTTCACAAAATGAATAAAATTGCCTAAGATTTTCCTCCAAATTCAATTCTAACTAATTCAATCGGTTATCCTTAATTAATATTCTTTTAATTAAATTGTCCTTGAATAAAAATCAACTTTACCCTATAAAACCGGCGAAAATTGTATTTAATGTTCTCTCCTGACGACGCTATCGTGTCCGTCTGACATTGTTGATATTGACTCTTGTTGAATAAGGAATATTCATCATGCAAAAAAAATCCGTATTATCCCTCTGTATAGCGATGGCGCTGAGCGGCAATAGTTATGCCGGAACAGATCTGAGCGAAAAAGAACGCAAGTCGCAGGCGTGCCCGGCAAATATCAGCGCGCTGAGCGAAGCCCAAAAAGCAAAACTGCCTCCTGAATGCCTTAAAGAGCCCTCTTTTCTGGAAGAACAGTGGGAATGGGTTGCCGGAGGCGTGGCCGCTGTCGCGGCGGCAGTCGGCCTGGCTGCGGGCGGTGGCGGCGGTGGTGATGGTGGTGATAGCGGGGATGACGGCTCTTCCACGCCGACTGGCGATATTATTAAAACCTACAGCAACGGCGTAACCTGGAACGAAACCAAAAAAACGGTGGCCTTTGCGGGCATTACCTGGAATTACACCGCCAATCCGAACGGTACTTACACCCTGACCGATCCGGCTACCGGCAAAACCATTGTGCTGGATAAATGGGCTCTGGATGAGGCCAGCAATGCCGTCACTATGAAAGGCACCTCTGCGGATGGCAGCAAGATCTGGTATCTGGATATCACTGGTGAAATCAATTTCACTGATGCCGTGAACTGGCATGAAGGCAACAATAACAAGATCGATACAAACGGCGGCACGGCCTCAGGCGAGGGTAATAACGGCTCTATTACCATCGGTGACGATAACACCATCAATAATAACGGCGACACCAACGGTAACGATGGTGGCACCGGCACAAAAGTCGATGGCGACGGCAACACCATCGACAATAACGGCAACAACAGCGGCACCAATGGCGGCACCGGTACCGAAGTGGACGGGGACGGCAACGCTATTGATAACCACGGCACCAACACCGGCGACGGCGAAGGTTCCACCGGTACTGATGTTGATGGTAACGGCAACACCATTGATAACGGCGGCGATAACAGCGGCACCAATGGCGGTACCGGTACTGACGTTAACGGCGACACCAACGACATCAATAACGATGGCAATAACAGCGGCACCGGCGGCGGCACCGGCACCAATGTAGACGGCAACGGCAACACCATTGACAACAACGGTGACAACACCGGCGATGGCACAGGTTCCACCGGTACTGACGTTGACGGTAACGACAACACCATCAATAACAACGGCAACAACAGCGGGATTAATGATGGTACCGGTACTGATGCCACAGGTGATAACAACGACATCAATAACAACGGTAACAACAGCGGCACCGGCGGCGGCACCGGCACCAAAGTGGACGGTGACGGCAACACCATTGATAACAAAGGCACCAACACCGGCGACGGCGAAGGTTCCACCGGTACTGATGTAGACGGCAACGGTAACGCCATCAACAACGGTGGTGAGAGCAGCGGCACCAATGGCGGCACCGGCACCGATGTAGACGGCAATGGCAACACCATTGACAACAACGGTGACAACACCGGCGATGGCACAGGTTCCACCGGTACTGACGTTGACGGTAACGACAACACCATCAATAACAACGGCAACAACAGCGGGATTAATGATGGTACCGGTACTGATGCCACAGGTGATAACAACGACATCAATAACAACGGTAACAACAGCGGCACCGGCGGCGGCACCGGCACCAAAGTGGACGGTGACGGCAACACCATTGATAACAAAGGCACAAACACCGGCGACGGCGAAGGTTCCACCGGTACTGATGTAGACGGCAACGGTAACGCCATCAACAACGGTGGTGAGAGCAGCGGCACCAATGGCGGCACAGGTACCAATGTAGACGGCAACGGCAACACCATTGACAACAACGGTGACAACACCGGTGATGGCACAGGTTCCACCGGCACTGACGTTGACGGTAACGACAACACCATCAACAACAACGGCAACAACAGCGGGATTAACGATGGCACCGGTACTGATGTCACGGGTGATAACAACGACATCAATAACAATGGTGGCAACAACGGCGCAAACGGTGGCACCGGCACCAAAGTGGACGGCAATGGCAACACCATTGATAACACCGGCGGCAGCACCGCGACGGATGGCGGCACCGGCACCAAAGTGAATGGTGATGACAACATCATCAACTCTGGCGATTTAGACGTGTCCAGCACCGACAGCACCAAACCTTCCACCGGGGTTGATGTTGCAGGTAACAACAACCAGATCAACCAGATGGGCAAGATGGCGGTCGGCGATTTCTCCACCGGCATTAACGTAGAAGGTAATGGCAATACCCTTAATCTTGATTCATCGGATATGAGCATCACCGGGCAGCAGGCCACCGGCGCTAATGTTACAGGCGAGTCCAACACCGTCAAGCTGACCGGCAATATGGTGGTCAATAAAGATCAAAAATCACCACTGGCGGCAGATAACTTCTACAAAGCTTCCACAGGGATTAACGTCAGCGGCAGTAATAACACTGTCGTGCTGGACGGTCATTTACAGGTGGTTGTCGATAGCGAAGATGCTGGCAGAAATTATGCCAATAACAGCGGCTCGATGGAGTTAATACAGGGCGCCACCGTAACGGGTGACAATAACCGTGTTGACATCATGAAGGGCATCGAATTAACGGGTGAGAAAGACCAGCTGGACGATGCGGATAAAACCGCTAACCAGAGAACCGGCACCAGCAATGCCTCGGTTGTAACTGTTGATGGAAAATCTTCGGTCTACGTGCATGGCGATTCGTCCGTTAATGGCTATTTCCCCGTGGGTATCAACAACGTTATTAGCGTTAAAAATGGTGGCTATCTTGAATTTACCGAAGGTTCGACTTTCAGTACTTCCGGTGTAGAAGAAGTCAGCGACTATAACTATGACATGCATGTAAGCCAGGCTTTCACTGCAAAATCCGGTTCCACCATTGCTAACAAAGGTGAAATGTCTATTTCAGACATGACCGCCTTTGAAGCAAAAGATAAAGGTTCGAAAGTCGTTAATAACGGTCGCCTGGAGATGGTTCGCTCTGAACTCTCCACCGATCGTACGGCGCTGCGAGGCATTTCTGTAAGAAACGGAGCCACGGGTGTTAACCAGGGAGTAATGACAGGTAAGACGGTCTACCAGGGAAGCATCACCAACGTTAAAGATCATTACAGTATGTCGACTGAGGATGCTCTGAACAACCACGTCGCTGCTATTGAACTGATGACCGCCTATGCCGGTAGCTCGGTTATTAACGAAGGTCAGCTTGAGCTGTACGGACGTGGTACCGGGATGGTGGCGAATAAAAACTCGACAGCCGATAACTTTGGCCAGATTACCACCGATGCGATGTGGAAAGATGCCGCCGACACCTCTGACGTGAGAACCAGTGTCCCTTCCGGGGATAACCCAATGAACTATGCCGTAGGCATGGGGGCAGGTAGCAACGCCATTACCGCGCAGTCAAATTCTGTTGCCACTAACCGCGTGGGCGGCACCATTACCGTCTATAATGCCGGTGCTGGTATGGTGGCCTACGGTTCCAGTAACAAGGCTGTTAACCAGGGCACGATTAATCTCGAGAAAAACGAGAATTACGTTGCTGACCAGCCGCTGGTAGGTATGGCGGTCTATGGCGGCGCTACGGTGGTTAACGACACCACGGGTGTAATTAACATCAACGCCGAAAACGGTAAGGCATTCTATACAGACGGTAATAAAGATAACCGTATCATTAACCGTGGCCACATTAATATCGGTGCAGGCGTACCGCCGGAAGCTGATAACAGTGATGCAGTGGAAACGCCGGAATTTGCTGACGGCACCGTGCTAAGCGGTATTAATACGCTGACTGAAACTACGTCCGTACTTTCTGACAGCACAGTGAGTAATACCGGCACGGTGAACGGTACAGGACGGTTATATGTTGAGGGCACCTTTAATAACCAGAGCTCTGGTATTATTGATTCACCCGTCAGTGTTTCCGGCACTAATGGCGTAATTAATAACAGTGGCACCATCAACGCTTTTGTTATCACAAGCACCTCCGGGAAAGTGGTTAACAATGGTAGCGCTACTGGCGGCGCGGAGATGTGGGGAGACAGTCGCATTATCAACAGCGGTAGCTTTACGCTGGGTACAGCGACAGACGTTAAGGATGTCCATAGACTGGATCTGAAAACCAACAGCGTGTTTGAAAACGCGGCTGGCGGCGTGCTGACAGGCGATAATAACAAAAATGCTGTTCATCTGAATAACAACGGTACCTTTAAGAACGATAAAGGCGCGACCATGAACTTCACCGCCAGCAGTCACGCGGCGGGGGTAAATATCTGGGGCGGTACGGGCGACTTTATTAACGATGGTACAGCGAACGCCACTGGTGTGTCGCTGGTGGCTTCACAAGGTAATGCGGCTGCGGGTAAGGCGTTCTTCTGGAACCAGGATGACGGGGTGGTGAACTTTACCGCCTCTCAAACCGGCCAGAGCGCGGTCAGCCTGACGCACAGTAACTATGTGGGCGTCAACGACGGCACCATGAACGTCAGCGGCAGCGGCGCCGTCGGCATGAAGGGCAGCAAGAACGCCCAGCTGGTGAACAACGGCACCATTAACCTGGGCACCGAAGGCACCACTGAAAGCGGCATGGTGGCCATGCAGCTGGACGCGAACGCCACGGCTGACGCGGTGATCGAGAACAACGGCGCGATTAACATCTATGCGTCCAACTCTTACGCCTTCAGCAAGCTGGGCGCGAACGGGCGTATCGTTAACAACGGCACGGTAACCCTGGCCGGGGAAGGCAGCGGCCTGATCCAGCAGGACGTTGCGCTGGAAGGTAATGGCACCGGCGGCAACGGTACCGAGACACATGCTGCGTCTTACACCCTGCCGACCGATCCGACTGCGGCAGCCCAGAGCACCGGTCTGCGCAGCAGCATCAACCAGTACACCGTCGGCACCAGCGCAGACGGCAGTGCGGGTACGCTGACGGCGAGCCATGTCGACATTCAGGATGTGAACGTTGACACCGGCTTTACCGCGGGTACGGCGGACACCTCTGTGACCTTCAACGACGTCTTTGTCGGGGAAGACATTCAGGGTGAGCAGAACATCACCTCCGCCAGCGTGGTCTGGACAGCGGAAGGTGAGAAGGACGCCAGCGGTAACGTGGATGTCACCATGACCAAAAACGCCTATGCGGACGTGGCGGGCGATGCGAGTGTGAACAGCGTGGCGAATGCACTGGATGCGGCCTACACCAGCAACGAGCTGTACAACAGCCTGAACCTGGCAACCAGCGCGGAGCTGACCAGCGCCCTGAAGCAGATTTCTGGCAGCAAGGCGACCGGCGTATCCCGCGATGCGCGTATCCTGAGCAACCGCTTCGACATGCTGGCGGACACGGCACCGGTGATGAATAACGGTCTGGCGTTCAACGTGGTGGCGAAGGGTGACAAGCGTGCCGAGCTGGGTAATGACACCACCTACGACATGCTGGCGCTGCGCCAGAGCCTGGCGTTCGGTGACAACCAGACGCTGACCATGGAGTACGGTATCGCCCGTCTGGACGGTGATGGTAATGCGATGAGCGCCGGCGACAACGGCGTGACGGGCGGTTACAGCCAGTTCCTGGGGCTGAAGCACAGCCTGCCGCTGACGGAAGGCGGCCTGAACTGGGATAACGCCCTGCGTTATGACGTGCATAACTTCGACAGCAACCGTGCGGTACGTTACGGCGACGTGAACAAAACGGCGAACGCCGACACCCGCCAGCAGTACATGGAGTTTCGTACCGAAGGGTCAAAAGCCTTCAAGGTGCAGGAAGGCCTGACGGTAACGCCGTTTGCCGGTCTGAAAATGCGTCACACCATGGAAGACGGCTACAGCGAGAAAGGCGCGGGCGACTTCAACCTGAGCATGAGCAGCAGCAGCGAAACGGCGGTTGATGCGGTGGTGGGTCTGAAGCTGAGCTACGCGGGTGAAGACGGCTGGGCAGCGACAGCGTCGCTGGAAGGCGGCCCGAACCTGAGCTATGCGAAGAGCAAGCGCACGGCTTCTCTGGCGGGTGCCAGAGGCCAGACGTTCAGCGTTGACGATGCCCAGCAGGGCGGTGGCGTGAACGGCCAGGCGATGGCGGGCGTGAAGTACAGCGCCGGTAACGCGCAGTTCACGGCGGATGCCTTCCAGTGGCAGGAAGACGGCGTGAAGGACAAGGGCTTTATGCTGAACTACAAGTATAAGTTCTGATGAGGGTTTGCCGGGTGGCGGCAGCGCCTTACCCGGCCTGCATGACTTAACGATGAACATGTAGGCCCGTGCAAGCGAAGCGCCGCCGGGCAAAAAAACAATCACCCAACCTCAAAACACCCCGCCCCGGCGGGGTGTTTTTTTATTATTGTAGACATGAATGTATTTAATTATTGGTGGGGGTTAATTTATTAATTCAGAGAATGATTTATGAAAAAATACATTAATATCGTCTATATATTCTGCCGGCTTATAATTTGTCGTCGCCACTCCCGGTATTTATATCTCTCCTGATATCAAGCAGTTGACTTTTATTACAACGATTTGAATCATAATCCTCTTGAACAAAAAATAGTAACCCTCTATAAAATCCCTCAAATTTTTTTAATCAATCTTATCTGGCGACACCGCCATACCTTTCTGTCGTTAATATATATATCAGCTGAATAAGGAACATTCATCATGCAACGAAAATCAGTCCTGTCGATCTGTATCGCCCTGGCGTTAAGCGGCAATGGCTATGCCGAAACCGAACACTTAGCAAAAGATCGTACCGCTAACCTCTGCCCCGCGAATATGAGTGTGCTGACGGAAGAGCAAAAAGCGCAGTTAGCGGCTGAATGTCTGCAAGAGCCTTCGTTTATGGAAGATCCCAAAAACTGGGTTATCGGTGGCATGGCGGCGGTAGTAGCGGCAGTGGGTATTGCGGTTGAAAACGATCACGATGGTGAAAGTTCGGATAACAGCGACAGCGGTAACGATGATGGCGGCGATAACGGCGGAGATGATAATGACGGCGGTGATAACGGCGGCGACGATAATGGTGACGACAATGATAACGGCGACAATGGCAATGATGACAATAACGATAACGGCGATGATGGCGATGACGGTGGCGATGAGCCGCTAGTGATTAATGGCGGCACTGGTACAGCCACGGACAACGTTGGTGAAGAAATTGACGTTGACGGCAAGATTATCATTATCAAAGGCGACAGCACCGGCACGGATAGCGGTATCGGCACGCAAGTAAAGGGTGATAAAAATACGATTAACAATGAAGGTGGGATTACGGCCACTACGGACGGCACCGGTTTCGCTGTCACTGGTAATGAGAACACCATTAATAATACCGGCGCGACCAGCGTCACTGATGGCGGCACCGGAACGCAAATCAGTGGTAACAGCAATACCCTCAATCAGAACGGTAAGATGATCGTGGGAGATTTCTCCACGGGCATCAATGTTACCGGGGACAGCAATAACGTGAATCTTATCTCCGATGAGCTGAAAATCACAGGCTATGACGCGACCGGGGTGAATATTACCGGGAACACCAACACGGTGACCCTGACCGGAGATATGGTGGTGGATAAAGATCAGAAATCACCGCTCGCGAAAGAGTATTTCTTTAAGCCATCTACCGGCATTAACGTGGCAGGTAATGATAATACCGTGGTGCTGGACGGGCACATGCAGGTGGTGCTCGATACCGAAATGGCAGATAGCCACAAATGGGCAAAATATGATGGTTCTCAGGAGCCTATTTTTGGCCTGGTGGTCGCCGGAGAGGGCAACCGTGTAGATATCATGGGTGGTATCGAACTGACCGGGGAAATAAATCAGACGGCTGATAATGAAACCGGAAATAAGCGAAATGGTCCCAGTTCCTCTAAAGTAATTAGCGTGAGCGGAAACTCATCCGTGTATCTGCATGGTGAGTCGTCTATAAATGGTGATTTTGGTCAGCCGTTCAAGAGCATTATTGGTGTTTCTGATGGTGGTTACTTTGAAATTAGCGAAGATGCCACGCTCGAAACCGATATAACCAGCATAAATAAATACCTGCTTTATAATTATAATTATCTTGGCTATATCGATACTAACAGCACCATGGTCAATAAGGGGGCGATCAGTATCAACGATATTGGTTTTGCTCAGGTCGCAAACGGGTCAACCTTTATTAACGAAGGCGAAATTACGCTCGAAAAAACGATGGTTTCCGCAGGAACGGATGGCGCCGTGGTGGTAGGGCCAACGGCCATGAATAAAGGATCCCTTGTACGTAACGAGGGTAGCATTACCGGATATCTGCTTAACCGAGGAAGCATCCTGCCTGCGGGCGACATCGAAAGCGGTCAAATGACGAATGATGATGTAGGCTCCATCGTTCTTATGACGGCTCAGAAGGGCGCACAGGCCATTAATAATGGCTCACTCACATTGTATGGCCGCGGTGAAGCATTACATGCCCAGGATTCAACGGCAGATAACTACGGGCAAATCACCACGGATGCATTATGGGTGGCAGAAGGAGATGACACCACTTATGCGCAAGGGGTTCCCTCTGATAAAGCCATTGATTATGCCGTTGGCATGGGGGCCGGTAATACCTATACCCATGGCAAAAACGGAACCGCAATAAACCACGAGGGTGGAATCATTACTGTTAATAACGCCGGTGCCGGTATGGCAGCAGTCGGTGCCACCAACGTCGTCATTAATCAGGGCACCATCAACCTAAATCAGAACGAAAACTATACCGGCGACGAACCCTTAGTCGGTATGGCGGTATATGAGGGCGGTAGCGCCATCAACGATACTACCGGCGTGATTAATATTAACGCTGAAAACGGGATTGCCTTTTATTCCGACGGCGATGCGAATAACCGTATTATTAACCGTGGTGAGATTAATGTTAATGAAAGTGCAGGTGTACCGGCGGCTGCTGATAATAGCGACGAATTCACATCCATTGAATATGCTGACGGTACCATTCTGAGCGACACTACCACCTTAGATAAAAGTGGCGTAATACTAACCGGTAGTACGGTAAGTAATACCGGCACGCTGAATGGTCCAGGCCGGCTATTTGTGGACGGCACTCTTGAAAACCAGGCGACGGGAATCGTTAATGCGCCCCTTACTGTTACCGGGACCGTGAATAACAGCGGTACCATCACTCAAAGTATTGCGGTAAATGCTTCCGGCAAGGTGGTAAGCGACGGTATTATTACAGGCGGCGCGATTCTGGGGGACACTGCACATATTACCAACAGCGGCGCGTTTTCGCTCGGTAGCGCATCCGACAAAGCGAATGCCAGCATGCTGGAGATGAAAAAGAACAGCGTGTTTGAAAACGCCGCTGGTGGCGTAATGACGGGTGATAATATAAAAAATGCTGTTCATATGAATGACAACAGCACCGTGAAAAACGACAAGGGCGCGACCATGAATTTTACCGCCAGCAGTCATGCGGCGGCGTTTAATATCTGGGGCGGAACGGCTGACTTTATTAACGACGGTACGGTCAACGGCTCGGGAATGACCTCTGTAGTAAGATCTGCGGATAATGCCGCTGCCAGCAAGGCGTTCTTCTGGAACCAGGATGACGGGGTGGTGAACTTTACCGCCTCTCAAACCGGCCAGAGTGCGGTCAGTCTGACGCACAGTAACTATGTGGGCGTCAACGACGGCACCATGAACGTGAATGGCAACGACGCAGTCGGCATGAAGGGCAGCAATAACGCCCAGCTGGTGAACAACGGCACCATTAACCTGGGTACCGCAGGCACCACTGAAAGCGGCATGGTGGCCATGCAGCTGGACGCGAACGCCACGGCTGACGCGGTGATCGAGAACAACGGCGCGATCAACATCTATGCGTCCAACTCTTACGCCTTCAGCAAGCTGGGCGCGAACGGGCGTATCGTTAACAATGGCACGGTAAATCTGGAAGGTAGCGGCAGCGGTCTGGTGAAAGAGAGTGGTGTCGAGGTTGCCGGGGTTAACGGCAATACGGCAGACAAGAGCGAAGCGCATTACGCGTCTTATACGCTGCCGACCGATCCGACTGTGGCACCCCAGAGCACCGGTCTGCGCAGCAGCATCAACCAGTACACCGTCGGCACCAGCGCAGACGGCAGTGCGGGTACGCTGACGGCGAGCCACGTTGACATTCAGGACGTGAACGTTGACACCGGCTTTACCGCGGGTACGGCGGACACCTCTGTGACCTTCAACGACGTCTTTGTCGGGGAAGACATTCAGGGTGAGCAGAACATCACCTCCGCCAGCGTGGTCTGGACAGCGGAAGGTGAGAAGGACGCCAGCGGTAACGTGGATGTCACCATGACCAAAAACGCCTATGCGGACGTGGCGGGCGATGCGAGCGTCAACAGCGTGGCGAATGCACTGGATGCGGCCTACACCAGCAACGAGCTGTACAACAGCCTGAACCTGGCAACCAGCGCGGAGCTGACCAGCGCCCTGAAGCAGATATCTGGCAGCAAGGCGACCGGCGTATCCCGCGATGCGCGTATCCTGAGCAACCGCTTCGACATGCTGGCGGACACGGCGCCGGTGATGAATAACGGTCTGGCGTTCAACGTGGTGGCGAAGGGTGACAAGCGTGCCGAGCTGGGTAATGACACCACCTACGACATGCTGGCGCTGCGCCAGAGCCTGGCGTTCGGTGACAACCAGACGCTGACCATGGAGTACGGTATCGCCCGTCTGGACGGTGATGGTAATGCGATGAGCGCCGGCGACAACGGCGTGACGGGCGGTTACAGCCAGTTCCTGGGGCTGAAGCACAGCCTGCCGCTGACGGAAGGCGGCCTGAACTGGGATAACGCCCTGCGTTATGACGTGCATAACTTCGACAGCAACCGTGCGGTACGTTACGGCGACGTGAACAAAACGGCGAACGCCGACACCCGCCAGCAGTACATGGAGTTTCGTACCGAAGGGTCAAAAGCCTTCAAGGTGCAGGAAGGCCTGACGGTAACGCCGTTTGCCGGTCTGAAAATGCGTCACACCATGGAAGACGGCTACAGCGAGAAAGGCGCGGGCGACTTCAACCTGAGCATGAGCAGCAGCAGCGAAACGGCGGTTGATGCGGTGGTGGGTCTGAAGCTGAGCTACGCGGGTGAAGACGGCTGGGCAGCGACAGCGTCGCTGGAAGGCGGCCCGAACCTGAGCTATGCGAAGAGCAACCGTACGGCTTCTCTGGCGGGTGCCAGAGGCCAGACGTTCAGCGTTGACGATGCCCAGCAGGGCGGCGGCGTGAACGGCCAGGCGATGGCGGGCGTGAAATACAGCGCCGGTAACGCGCAGTTCACGGCGGATGCCTTCCAGTGGCAGGAAGACGGCGTGAAGGACAAGGGCTTTATGCTGAACTACAAGTATAAGTTCTGATGGTTTGCCGGGTGGCGGCAGCGCCTTACCCGGCCTGCCACAACCTGTAGGCCCGGCAAGCGAAGAGCCGCCGGGCAAAAACCAGCTCATCAAACCAAAACACCCCGCCCCGGCGGGGTGTCTTTTTTTACACGAACAACCCCGTATAATGTCCGGGTTTATGCAAAAGGGTGGGATCATTCGTGGCGATAATAGATGAAGCGTTGTGGCAGCTCAGACAGCAACTGGCAACGCCGTTGCCGGACCAGCCCGGTCTGCGCCGCCTGTGCATTCCGCTGGCGTTTGACGAGTCCCGCGATCCCCTCGCCTGGCTTGCCGGACAACCTCATTTTCCACAGTTTTACTGGCAGCAGCGCGGCAATGAAGACGAGGCTGCCGCCCTCGGCGCGCTCCGGCGCTTTAGCTCCCTTGCCGACGCACAAACATTTCTACAGCACAGCGGCGATGCGCAACTGCGCATCTGGGGGCTGAACGCCTTCGATCCACAGCGTGGCGATCTGTTCCTGCCGCGTCTCGAATGGCGTCGTGAGGGCGAGCAGGCCCGGCTGTATCTGACTCTCTGGAGTGAAACCTCCCTGCGCGACGATGCCATTTGCGCCGCAGCATTCCTTGACCAGTTACGCCCCGCCACGCCGTTTTCAGCCCTGCACCTCCATCTGACCGGCGAGCAACACAGCCCGGATCACGACGGCTGGTGCCAGCGGGTGCGTCTCGCTACAGAGGCCATAGAACGGCAGCAGATGGACAAAGTGGTGCTGGCGCGCGCCAGCGATTTGCACTTCAGCCAGCCGGTGAACGCTGCGGCGCTGATGGCCGCCAGCCGAAGCGTCAATTTCAGCTGTTATCACTTTTATATAGCGTTCAGCCCGCAGGAGGCGTTTCTGGGTTCCAGCCCCGAACGGCTGTGGCGGCGCATTGACCGCGCGCTGCGCACCGAAGCGCTGGCGGGCACTATTGAAAACCATGCCGACGACGCTCGCGCCCATGCCCTCGGCCAGTGGCTGCTGGCAGACGACAAAAACCAGCGGGAAAATCAGCTGGTGGTGGAGGATATCTGTCAGCGGCTGGAACCGCTGGGTAACGGCTACGATATTCTTCCCGCCCAGGTCGTGCGCCTGCGAAAAGTCCAGCATCTGCGCCGCTGCATCTGGATGACGCTAAACGCGCCGGACGACGCGCACTGTCTGCATCAGCTGCAACCCACCGCGGCGGTGGCCGGCCTGCCGCGCGAGGCGGCGCAGGAATTTATCCGGCAGCATGAACCCTTTTCCCGCGACTGGTATGCCGGATCCGCAGGCTACCTCTCCGGTCAGCAGACGGAATTTTGCGTGGCGCTGCGCTCGGCGCATGTCTCAGGCGGCAGGGTGCGGCTCTACGCCGGGGCCGGGATCGTCGCCGGTTCCGATCCGCAACTCGAATGGCAGGAGATCGAAAACAAAGCGGCCGGTTTGCGCTCCGTACTCCTGATGGATTAAGACAGATTCACTCATTACCGATTCATATCAAAAACCCGGCGTTCTGTGTTCTTTATACTGTGCCGTAATATTGATACCGGACAAACTTATGTCAGTAAGCTCATTCAACCGACGCTGGGCCGAAGTCATTCTCGAAGCCTTAACCCGCCACGGCGTGCGACACGTCTGCATCGCGCCGGGCTCGCGCTCGACGCCGCTGACGCTGGCCGCCGCAGGAAATAAAGCCTTCGTTCACCATACCCATTTTGATGAGCGTGGCCTCGGCCATCTGGCGCTCGGGCTGGCGAAGGTCAGCGGCGAGCCGGTGACGGTTATCGTCACCTCCGGTACCGCAGTCGCCAATCTTTATCCGGCGTTGATCGAGGCGGGGCTGACCGGCGAAAAACTGATCCTGCTCACCGCCGATCGCCCGCCGGAGCTGATCGACTGCGGCGCAAATCAGGCGATCCGCCAGCCTGGTATCTTCGCCTCCCATCCCGCACAGGCGCTGTCGCTTCCGCGCCCGACCCAGGACATTCCCGCCCGCTGGCTGGTGAGTACGATTGATAATCTTCTCGGATCGCTGCATTGCGGCGCGGTACACATTAACTGCCCCTTTGCCGAACCGCTGTATGGCGAACTGGATGCCACCGGCCTCGACTGGCAACAACAGCTTGGCGACTGGTGGCGCAGCGATAAGCCCTGGCTGCGGGAAAACACCCGGCTACACAGCGCCCGCCAGCGCGACTGGTTTTTCTGGCGGCAAAAGCGCGGCGTGGTGGTGGCCGGGCGGATGAGCGCTGCCGAAGGCAAACAGGCTGCGGAATGGGCGCAGACGCTCGGCTGGCCGCTGATTGGCGACGTGCTGTCGCAGACCGGCCAACCGCTGCCCTGTGCCGATCTGTGGCTGGGCAATGCCCGCGCGGTAACCGAGCTGGCGCAGGCGCAGATTGTTATCCAGTTAGGTAGCAGCCTGACCGGAAAACGGCTGCTTCAGTGGCAGGCCGCCTGCGAGCCGGAAGAGTACTGGCTGGTGGACAACCTGCCGGGACGGCTTGATCCCGCGCATCATCGCGGACGGCGGCTGGTGTCCGCCATCGGCGACTGGCTGGATGAACATCCGGCGGAACCTCGCGCGCCCTGGTGCAGCGACATCCCGGCGCTGGCGCAACAGGCCTGGCAGGCGGTGGAAGCGCAGCGTGAGACGTTCGGCGAGGCGCAGCTGGCGCACCGTCTGGCGGACTATCTCCCGGAACAGGGGCAGCTCTTTTTAGGCAATAGTCTGGTGGTGCGTCTGGTGGATGCGCTCGGGCAGCTGCCCGCGGGTTATCCGGTGTACAGCAACCGCGGGGCGAGCGGTATCGACGGCTTACTCTCCACCGCGGCGGGCGTGCAGCGCGCCAGCGGTAAACCGACGCTGGCCATCGTCGGCGATCTCTCCGCGCTCTACGATCTCAATGGCCTGGCGTTACTGCGCCAGGTCTCCGCACCCTTCGTGCTGATGGTGGTGAACAACAATGGCGGGCAGATTTTCTCCCTGCTGCCCACGCCGCCAGCTGAACGCGAACGTTTTTACCAGATGCCGCAGAACGTCCATTTTGAACATGCCGCCGCCATGTTTGGCCTGCATTACCATCGCCCGGAAAGCTGGCAGGCGCTGGACGGGGCGCTGACGCAGGCGTGGCGCAGGCCGCAGGCGACGATTATCGAACTGGTGGTCAGCGAAACCGACGGCGCGCAGACGCTCCAGCAACTGCTGGCGGGAGTCAGCCAGCTATGATCCTGCATGCCCGCGCTGAAGCCGCTAACGCCGCGCTGCCGTGGCTGGTGTTCCTGCACGGTTTTTCCGGCGATCACCGCGAATGGCAGCCGGTGGGCGAGCAGTTTCGCGATCATTCCCGGCTGTATATTGATTTGCCGGGGCACGGCGGCTCGGCAGATATTACAGCGGCGGATTTTGCGCAGGTCAGCGCGTTGCTCAGTAACACCCTTCTTAGTTACAACATACTAAAATACTGGCTCATCGGCTACTCCCTCGGCGGTCGCCTCGGGATGTATCACGCCTGTGCGCAACCGCCGGGTCTGGCAGGGCTGATTGTCGAAGGGGCGCATCCGGGATTAACCGATGCCGCCGCCCGTCGCCAGCGCGCGGAAAACGACGCCCGCTGGGCGGCGCGGTTTCGCCATGAACCATCAGAGGACGTATTCATCGACTGGTATCAGCAGCCGGTTTTTGCGTCCCTCAGCGCTGAACAGCGCCGCGCGCTGGTGGCGTTACGTCAGCACAACAGTGGTACCGCGCTTGCCGCCATGCTCGACGCCACCTCGCTGTCACGCCAGCCGGATCTGCGCGCCGCGCTAAGTGAGCGACATTTCCCGTTTTACTACTTATGTGGCGAGCACGACGCGAAATTCCGCGCCATCGGCGATGAACTCGCCGCGCCTTGCCTGTTAATTGCTGACGCCGGACACAACGCCCACCGGGAAAACCCCGCCGCTGTGGCGGCCCGTCTGGCGCATATTCTGCGTCTTCACTAAGGAATCCTTATGATCTATCCAGATGAAACAATGCTTTACGCGCCGGTTGAGTGGCTCGACTGTTCCGAAGGCTACACCGATATCCGCTACCACAAGTCCACCGATGGCATTGCGAAAATCACCATTAACCGTCCGCAGGTGCGTAATGCGTTTCGTCCGCTGACGGTAAAAGAGATGATGCAGGCGCTGGCAGATGCGCGTTACGACGATAACGTCGGCGTGATCATCCTCACCGGCGAAGGCGATAAAGCCTTCTGTTCCGGCGGCGATCAGAAAGTGCGCGGCGACTACGGCGGCTACCAGGATGACTCCGGCGTGCACCATCTCAACGTGCTGGATTTCCAGCGCCAGATCCGCACCTGTCCGAAACCGGTGGTGGCGATGGTGGCGGGCTACTCCATCGGCGGCGGCCATGTGCTGCATATGATGTGCGATCTGACCATCGCGGCAGAAAACGCTATCTTCGGTCAGACCGGCCCGAAAGTCGGCTCTTTCGACGGCGGCTGGGGCGCATCCTATATGGCGCGCATCGTCGGGCAGAAAAAAGCGCGTGAGATCTGGTTCCTGTGCCGTCAGTACGACGCTAAAGCCGCGCTGGAGATGGGGCTGGTCAACACTGTGGTGCCGGTTGCCGATCTGGAAAAAGAGACCGTGCGCTGGTGTCGAGAAATGCTGCAAAACAGTCCGATGGCGCTGCGCTGCCTGAAAGCGGCGCTGAACGCCGACTGCGACGGCCAGGCTGGTTTACAAGAACTGGCGGGCAACGCCACCATGCTGTTCTACATGACCGAAGAAGGTCAGGAAGGCCGCAACGCGTTTAACGAAAAACGCCAGCCCGACTTCAGCAAATACAAACGGAATCCGTAATGCGTCAGGCGCAGGTTTACCGCTGGCAGCTGCCGATGGATGCGGGCGTCGTGCTGCGTGAACAGCGTCTGAAAACCCGCGATGGCCTGCTGGTGCAGCTGCGTGACGGCGGGCGGGAAGGGTGGGGCGAGATCGCCCCCCTGCCGGGCTTCAGCCGTGAATCACTGGCGGACGCAGAGCGCGCCGCGCTGGACTGGGTAAACGCCTGGCTGGCTGGCGACTCACCGGCCTGGCCCTCAGCGCCTTCCGCCGCCTTTGGATTAAGCTGCGCGCTGGCGGAGTTGCACGATGAATTACCCGCGGCAGGTAACTATCGCGCTGCGCCGCTCTGTACCGGCGATCCGGACGAGCTGATCGTCGCCCTTGCCGCCATGCCGGGCGAGAAAGTGGCGAAGGTGAAAGTCGGTCTGTATGAAGCGGTGCGCGATGGCATGGTGGTCAATCTGTTACTGGAGGCGGTGCCGGAGCTGCATTTACGCCTCGACGCCAACCGCGCCTGGACGCCGCTAAAAGCCCAGCAGTTCGCCAAATACGTCAACCCGACGCATCGCCATCGTATCGCTTTTCTCGAAGAGCCCTGTAAAACCCGTGATGATTCCCGCGCCTTTGCCCGTGACACCGGCATCGCCATCGCCTGGGACGAAAGCCTGCGCGAGGATGATTTTACCTTTATAGCGGAGGAGGGCATAAGCGCGGTGGTGATCAAGCCAACGCTGACCGGCAGTCTCGAAAAAGTGCGCCAGCAGGTTGAAGCGGCCCACGCCCTCGGCCTGACGGCGGTGATCAGCTCCTCTCTTGAATCCAGCCTGGGCCTGACGCAGCTGGCGCGCATCGCCGCCTGGCTGACGCCAGCTACCACGCCAGGTCTGGATACGCTTAACCTGATGCAGGCGCAATTACTGCGCCGCTGGCCGGACAGCGCGCTGCCCTGCCTGCAAACAGACGTCCTGGAGCCGCTGCTGTGACCTTTCACGACTGGCCCTGGCGACACTGGCGCGAACAGCGCCCGGAAGCGGCGGCGATCCGCCTCGGCGATGAGATGCTGAGCTGGCAGGCGCTGTGCGAGCGGGTGGATGCGCTGGCGAGCGGCTTTGCCGCCCAGGGCGTACAGTGCGGCGACGGCGTGATGCTGCGCGCCTGTAATCATCCGCTGACCCTGCTGTCGTGGCTGGCGCTGCTGCAATGCGGCGCGCGCATTCTGCCGGTAAATCCGCAGCTACCTGACGGGCTTCTCCGCGAGCTGTTGCCGTCAATGACGCTGCGCCATGCGCTGGATCTGGCGGATTACGGCGACTACGCCGGGCTTTCGCGTCTGGAAGCTGGCGTAATTAGCGGCCATCATGCCGTGCCCTGGGAAGGGCAGCGGCTCGCCACCATGACGCTGACCTCCGGCTCTACCGGTCTGCCCAAAGCGGCGGTGCACACGCCTGATGCGCATCTGGCGAGCGCGGCGGGCGTGCTGTCGCTGATGCCTTTCAGTGAACAGGACGACTGGCTGCTTTCGCTACCGCTGTACCACGTCTCCGGACAGGGGATTTTATGGCGCTGGCTGCTGGCGGGGGCGCGCATCACCGTGCGCGAAAAAATGCCTCTGCAGCTGGCGTTGCAGGGCTGCACCCATGCCTCGCTGGTGCCGACGCAGCTGTGGCGATTACTCAACGACAACGCCAGCGTGGCGCTGAAAGCGGTGCTGCTGGGCGGCGCGGCCATCCCGGTGGAGCTGACAGAACTCGCCCGCAAGCGCGGCATTCGCAGCTGGTGCGGTTATGGCTTAACGGAATTCGCCTCCACGGTGTGCGCCAAAGAAGCCGACGGGCTGCCGGATGTGGGCAGTGCGTTGCCTGGGCGCGAAGTGAAAATCGTCGATGGCGAAGTCTGGCTGCGCGCGGCCAGCATGGCGGCGGGCTACTGGCGTGACGGGAATCTGGTGCCGCTGGGCAATGCCGACGGCTGGTTTGCCACCCGCGATCGTGGCCTGTTGGAGGGCGATCGTCTGACCATTGCTGGCCGCATGGATAATCTGTTTTTCAGCGGCGGTGAAGGGATCCAGCCGGAAGAAGTGGAACGCGTAATTGCCGCACATCCACAGGTGCGGCAGGTGTTTATCGTCCCCAAAGAGGACGCCGAATTTGGTCATCGATCCGTGGCGGTGGTGGAGTTGCAGGACGGCTACCCGTCGTCAGCGCTGGCCGACTGGTGCCGGGATAAACTGGCCCGCTTCCAGCAACCGATCCGCTGGTTGCCGCTGCCCGATCACCTGGCGCAGGGCGGCATCAAAATCTCCCGCCGCGCCTTACAGCACTGGGTGGCGACGGTGTGAACTCAATGTCGGGTGGCGCTGCGCTTACCCGACCTACTCTTTTGACATTGTAGGCCCGGCAAGCGTGCGCCGCCGGGCAAGGTGTTGATGTTATCGGGCGGTGTTAATGGCGTTCAGCGCGGCGGCGACACCCGCCCCGTACGCCGGATCCACTTCGCTGAATAAACCAATCTGCCGCTGCTGAATAAATTCCGGCACATCTTTCATATCTCCCGCGATGCGGGCAAACATGCGCTGGCGTTCTTCTTCACCGATCAGGGCAAACAGCTTGCGCGGCTGGCTGAAATAGTCCGTATCTTCCCGGTGATTCCAGTGATCCGCAGCGCCCTCCACCGACAACGGCGGTTCGCTGTAGTCCGGCTGCTCCTGGAAAACGCCGAAGCTGTTAGGCTCGTAGGTCGGACCGTTGCCACTGTTGCCGTCCACACGCATCGCGCCGTCGCGGTGATAATTATGGAACGGGCAGCGCGGCTGGTTGACCGGGATCTGGTGATGGTTCACCCCCAGACGATAACGGTGCGCATCGCCATAAGAGAAGAGGCGGCCCTGCAACATACGATCCGGTGAGAAGCCAATGCCCGGCACGATGTTCGCCGGGGACATCGCCACCTGTTCCACTTCCGCAAAGTAGTTATCCGGATTGCGGTTCAGCTCCAGTACGCCCACTTCAATCAGCGGATAATCGCCGTGCGGCCAGACTTTCGTCAGATCGAACGGGTTATAAGGCACCTGTGAGGCTTCGGCTTCCGGCATGATCTGCACGTAAAACTTCCAGCGCGGGAAATCTCCCGTTTCGATGGCGTTAAACAGATCGCGCTGCGAACTCTCGCGATCTTCCGCCACCAGACGTTTCGCCTCATCGTCCATCAGGTTATCAATACCCTGCATGGTTTTAAGATGGAATTTCACCCAGAAGCGTTCGTTATTGTGATTAATAAAACTGAAGGTGTGGCTGCCAAAACCGTGCATATTGCGGTAAGAACGGGGCAGGCCGCGGTCGCTGAAATCAATGGTTAACTGATGCAGTGATTCCGGCAGATGGGAGAAGAAATCCCATTTGTAGGTCGGGTTACGCAGGTTGGTGCGCGGATCGCGTTTCACTACGTGGTTGAGATCCGGGAATTTCAGCGGATCGCGCAGGTAGAACACCGGCGTGTTGTTGCCCACCAGATCCCAGTTCCCCTCCTCGGTATAGAATTTGATCGAAAAACCGCGGATGTCACGTTCCGCATCAGCGGCGCCGCGCTCACCGGCAACCGTGGAGAAACGCAGGAAAAGATCAGTCTTTTTACCCGGTTCAGAAAACATTTTAGCGCGTGTATAGCGGGAAATATCCTGGGTGACGGTAAAGGTGCCGTAGGCGGCAGAGCCTTTGGCATGCATACGGCGCTCCGGGATCACTTCGCGGTCAAAATGCGCCAGCTTTTCCAGAAACCATACGTCCTGCAACAGCATCGGGCCGCGTGGCCCGGCGGTCATCACGTTATTATTATGGGCAACCGGCGCGCCAGCGGCGGTGGTTAATCCTTTTTTATTCATCATACATCTCCTGGTGGAAGTCAAAAAAACGGCTGTGTTTCCGTATAACTTCAGAAATCACTTTAGGGCTTGTTTTTACCGGGAGTCTTGATCGCGGGCAATCTGGCTCTGTCTATCAGAGAGATACCCAAAAGCATTGAGATGACAACGAAGCGGGAAAATCACTTTTGGTGCAGAGTGTTAAGGCAAAGCCCTGTACACTAGCGGCGCTTTTCAGAACGTCTAACAATTACTTGCGCGGATAGTGAACGATGAAAAAGATTGCATTAATGACCCTGACCAGCCTGCTGTTTGTTTCTGCGGGCGCGAATGCCCTGAGCATCAGCGGCCAGGCGGGTGAAGATTACACCAATATTGGCGTGGGAATGGGCACCGAAACCAGCGGCCTGGCGCTGAGCGGCAACTGGGCGCACAACGACGATCACGGCGATATTGCCGGTCTGGGCCTCGGCCTTAATCTCCCCCTCGGCCCGTTTATGGCAACCGTCGGCGGTAAAGGCGTCTACCTGAACCCGAACGAAGGTGACGAAGGCTACGCCGCCGCCGTGGGTGGCGGTTTACAGCTGCCGATTGGCGAGAGCATCAAGCTGTTCGGTGAATATTATTACTCGCCGGACTCGCTCTCCAGCGGCGTGAAAGATTTCTCTGAAGCCAACGCTGGCGCGCGTATTTCCGTGCTGCGTCCGCTGAGCGTCGAAGTGGGTTACCGCTATATCGATCTGAGCGGCAAAGACGGCAACGGCGACAGCAAACTGGCCGACGGCCCGTACGTCGGCGTGAGCGCCAGCTTCTGATCCTCCGGCGCGGCACCCTGCCGCGCCAGTTTCCCTCCTGCATTCCCCCGCCATGCGTTATAGTGTTTTGACCGCTAATGCTGGAGAAAAGAATGTTAAACGTGGAAATGCTGTCAACCGGCGATGAAGTGTTGCACGGACAAATTGTGGACACTAACGCCGCGTGGCTGGCTGATGTTTTCTTTAATCAGGGATTACCTTTAACGCGCCGCCAGACCGTCGGCGATGATCTCGACAGCCTTGTCGCCATACTGCGCGAGCGCAGCGAACACGCCGATGTGCTGATTGTGAACGGCGGCCTCGGGCCGACCAGCGACGATCTGAGCGCGCTGGCTGCCGCTACGGCGGCGGGCGAGGGGCTGGTGTTGCATGAAGACTGGCTTGCGCACATGGAGCGTTTTTTCTCTGAACGTGGCAAGGTGATGGCGCCGAGCAACCGCAAACAGGCGGAAATTCCCTCCAGCGCCGAGATGGTCGATAACCCTGTGGGTACCGCCTGCGGCTTTGCCATGCAGCTTAACCGCTGCCTGATGTTTTTCACCCCTGGCGTGCCCTCTGAATTCAAAGTGATGGTGGAGCGCGAAATTCTGCCGCGCCTGCGCGAGCGCTTTACGCTGCCCTCGCCGCCGCTGTGCCTGCGTCTGACCACTTTTGGTCGCTCCGAAAGCGATCTCGCCCAGAGCCTGGAACATCTGCAACTGCCGGACGGCGTGGTGATGGGCTATCGCTCTTCCATGCCGATTATTGAACTCAAGCTGACCGGTCCGGCAGACGCGCGCGAGCAGATGGAAGCCCTGTGGCCTGAAGTGCAGCGCGTGGCGGGCGAAAGCCTGATTTTTGAAGGCACCGAAGGGTTACCGGCGCTGATCGCCCGTCAGCTACGGGAACGACAGCTGAGCCTGACCCTGAGCGAGCAGTTCACCAGCGGGCTGGTGGCGCTGCAACTTTCCCGTGCGGAAGCGCCGTTGCTGGCCAGCGAAGTGCTGCCGTCGCAGGCGGATAATCTGGAGCAGTCGGCGCGCTGGGCGGCGGCGCTGCGCGATCGTCATCTGGCCGGGCTGGCGTTATTTGTCGGCGGTATGGATGATGAGCACCTGAACTTTGCGCTGGCAACGCCGGATGGCGTACATGCGCTGCGGGTGCAGTTCAGCGTCAACCGCCACGGTCTGGCGGTTCGCCAGGAAGTCTGCGCGATGATGGCGCTGAATATGCTGCGTCGCTGGTTGCTGGGTAAAGACGTCGCCAGCGATCATGGCTGGATCAATGTTGTCGATACTCTGGTGACGGCGGGGACGAAGTAGCAGAATGCCGGGTGGCGGCTGCGCCTTACCCGGCCTACGAGGCCTACGGTGACAATGTCGCAGGCCCGGCAAGCGCAGCGCCGCCGGGCAACGTTAGGTTATCCCAGCGCCCGCGCCAGTAGCGTCACCGGGTGTTCACAGCGCAGGCGGGTGGACATTTCAATCTGCCATTTACAGGTTTCACAGTCTGAGATCACCAGATCCGCGCCGCTCTCCTCAATCTGCCGGAACAGCGGCGCGCCAATCGCCTGTGAGGTCGTATAGTTCTCCGCTTTAAAGCCGTAAGTGCCGGCAATGCCGCAGCACTGCGACTCCAGCACCGTTAGCTCCAGTTCAGGGATTTTACGCAGCAGTTCCAGGGTGTAATGCGTCCAGCCCATTTTTTCCATATGGCAGGGCGTGTGGTAGATCACCTTCAGCGGCAACGGGCGCAGCGGCAGACGGCGGCCTTCCTCCAGTTTGCGCCACAGCCAGCGCGTCGCCAGATCGATATGCGGACGCAGCGCGCGGTTATCGATATCCAGCAAATGTGGGTATTCATCCCGCAGGGTAAAAGTACAGGTCGAAGACGTGGCGATCACTGGCAGGCCATTGCCGCTAATGGCGCGCGTTAATGACGCGACGTTGGCATTGGCCTGCTTTTTCGCCTTTTCAAAAAAGCCGTTGGCGATCAGCGGCACGCCGCAGCATTTTTCACCCTCCAGCAGTTGTACGCCGATTTGCATCGCGTTCAGCACCCGCAGCAGATCCTTTCCCAGCTGCGGATGGTTGTAATTGACAAAACAGCCGTGAAAAAAGGCCACCTGGTCATCAAATGCCGCCTGTACGGCCGCCTGTTTGCGATACCACTGGCGGAAAGTACCGTGGGAATATTTCGGCAGGGTACGGCGGTGATCGATTTTCAGCGCTTTATCCAGCAGCAGGCGCACCGGTTTCATGCCGGTGGCGGCATTCACCAGCGGGGCGACTGGCGTGGACAGGCTTCCCATCAGATCGGTATGGCTGAGAATGGCGTTACGCAGTGAAGGTTTACGCGGCGCGAACTGGCTGCGGGCGCGCTGGATAATGTCGCCGATCTTCACGCCGGACGGACAGGCGGTTTCGCAGCGTTTACAGTTGGTGCAGTACTTCAGCGCCTCATCGTACAGCGTGCCGTCTTTCAGGCGCAGACGTTCGCCGTCCGGCCCCGCTTGTTTCGGGCCAGGATAGTCGACATTGACGCGGCTTACCGGACAGGCGGTGGTGCAGACGGTGCATTTGATACAGCTGTCGAAGTGAGTGGTGTTCATTCGGAGCCTCCCGGCGCGCAGATTTGCTGCGCGACATGTAACGCGGTCACGGCGCAAATTCCGCCGCCGCAGCCCTGGTGAATGGCGTCATAGCCGCCCAGTACCGAGCCGATAACGTATAAATTTTGCAGGGGTTCGCCCTGTAATTGTCCGCGCAGGGTGGCATCGGTGCGCACGCCAAACTGCTGCCACGGCTGCGCATCAAACAGGTTATCGCGATACCAGCTGGCGCGATCGGGGCTGTGCAGCACATCGAGGCCGAATACCTTTTCCCGCACGCCGTCGCGCCCGGCCACCAGCCCGTTACTGAAAAAACTGCCGCTGGCGAGCACCACATGATCGGCGCGCAGCGGAATATCCTCATGCCTGCGCGTCCACAGCTGGCTGACCACGTTGTTATCCAGAGTGGCGCGCAGCACCTCATCCCCCGGCATCCACGCGCCGCCGCTGCGGATAAACTGCTGCTGTAGCAGCGTCTGCATTCTCATCCCCGGTACCGACGGGGGCAGGGTGGGGAGCAGGTACAGCGGGCAGGCGAGTTCAGCATTAAGCCGGGTATAAACCTTGTCGTCCGTCAGGCCGAAGCAGGCAGGAAACCAGATGGCGTCATGGGTTTCGCTGAGCGGGCGCAGGGCGGCGCAAAGTTCAGCGAAATGGCTATCCTGATCCAGCTGGCGGGCAATAGTGACGGCGCGGAACTCGCTGGGGTTGTCGCGCAGTTTATCAAGCAGGGGTAAATCGATGTCCGTTGCCGTGACGCGCAGGCCCTGTTTACGCAGCGTTGCGGCCGCCAGATGGGGCTGGAAATCGGCAAAACCGTTGATGCCGACCACGCAGATATGCTCTCCTTTGCGCGGCGACAGCGGCACTTCCGGCGGGCTGAGCCACGCCGGACGCGTCATACCGAGCGGCGTCACGCGGCGGTGCGGGGCGCTGGCATCACCCTGAAATTTCAGCCCGCATTCTGCCAGCAGGTTTTGCGCCTCGCGGGCGTACTGGTACACGCGCCCGGCCCCGATCAGGCTGTAAGGATGTTCCGGGGCGAGGGTTTCAAGCGCGGCCAGCCCGGCGGCAGTATCCTGCACCGCTGTGCCGTCCAGCAGGCGCGAGAGCAGATCCAGCGAGCCGGAGGAAAAACTCAGCGCGCTCTGTCCGCGGCTGACAATGGCGCAGCGCTGCCCGCTGCGGCTTAGCCTGATGCCGCACAGCAGACCCGCCAGCCCGCCGCCGACGATCACCGTATCAAACTTCATCTGTCGTCTCCTTTTCCAGACCACACAGTCCCTGGTATACCCAGCGGGTAAACTCGCTTTCCCGCAGCGCATCGCCCCAGGCGACGGGGCGGATGCCTTTCCAGCGCTCATTTAAAAATGCGGACAATTGCGCGATGGATTGCGCATCGTTGGTGACGTTCAGGCGATGCAGCAACCCGGCCGCCCGGCAGGCGCAGAGTTCGCCCTGGCAGGTGCCCATGCCGAGGCGGGTGCGACGCCGCAAATCGGGCAGGGAACGGACGTTAAGATTATCCACCGCGTACTCCACTTCTCCGGCAGTGACGGCTTCGCATTCGCAGATCAGGCTACGGCTAAGACGTGCGTTGCCGAGCCATTCCGGGGTGCGATCGCCATGCCGCCACACCGCCGAGCCGCGCAGCGGCGCTGACAGGGAGATCACTTTTTGCAGGGTCTGAGCGGCAGACTCCCGCGATCCCGGCAGCGGTTCGCTGGCGGTGCGGCAGGGCGTCGTATTATTGAGTTTGCGGCACACGGCGTCGGTGGCCCACTCCGCCATCAGCCGGTAGGTCATCAGCTTGCCGCCGGTAATGGTGATAAAGCCTTCCATACCGTCGCGTTCGGCGTGATCCATCAGCACAATGCCGCGGCTGACGTTGCGCCCGCTGGGGTCGTCGTCGCTGGCCACCAGCGGGCGCACCCCCGCATAGGCGCGCAGAATACGCGAGGTCGCCATCACCGGGGCCAGTTTTTCCCCCTCGCGCAGCAGCACGTCCACCTCTTCCGGCGTGACGCGGGTGTTATCAATATCACGGTAATCAATGTGCGTGGAGGTGGTGCCAATCAGCGAGATGGTATCCCCCGGCACCAGAATATCGGCGTCTGCAGGTTTGCGGCAGCGGTTGATCACCTGCTGGTTGATGCGGTGATCAAGAATAAGCAGCGCGCCTTTCGCCGGGAACATGCGGATGCTCAGATCCGCATACTCTGCAATGCGCTGTCCCCAGATCCCGGCGGCATTCACCACCACAGGCGCGTACAGGGACTGCACCGCCTGCGTTGAGGGATGGCGGATCTGCACGCCGTTCACCCGATCTTTATCCCGCAGCAGGCCGATCACTTCATGGCCGGTTAAGATAATCGCGCCATGCTCGCGGGCGTCCAGCATGTTGGCGGCGGTCAGGCGAAAGGGATCGATGGTGCCGTCCGGCACCTGCACGGCGGCAATGAGCGCGGGATTCACGCAGGGTTCGATGCGCAGCGCTTCTTCCGCCGACAGCGGCTGTGCGGCGATCCCGGCACGGGTACAGGCGCTGATAAACTGTTGCTGCCAGGCCAGATCGTCTTCCGGCAGGGTAATGAACAGACCGCCGGTGGGTTCAATACAGTGGCGGGCGACCCGGCGCAGGATCTGGTTTTCGCTGATACACTCCCGCGCCGATTCTTCATCCGTTACCGCATAGCGCGCGCCGCTGTGCAGCAGGCCGTGGTTACGCCCGGTGGCGCCGGTGGCGATGTCGTGGCGTTCCAGCAGCACCACACGCAGCCCGCGCAGCGCACAGTCGCGGGCGATCCCCGCCCCGGTTGCGCCGCCGCCGATAATGATGACGTCGTACTCAGTCACGTCGCGCATTTTCGCTTCCCTCTTATCTTAATGACCCTTATTGCGCATTTAGCCACATTCCTTGTGTGGTTTGTTTGATTGCGCGCATATTCGCGCATAAAACGAAAGTAAAAGAACATTTGTTGCGTGAATTGAGCGCCTTGTCATATTTCTGTAACATTCGACGCGACTTTTCCTGCGTTAACGTCCAGTCTTCACTCGTCGCACGCTTTTGAGGCGGCGTGACGCTCGTTTTCACTCATTACAAAACAACACATGCCACGGAGGCTTTATGTTGAGCATCTTTAAACCTGCCGCGCATCAACCCCGGTTACCGGAGCAGCAGATCGATCCGTATTACCGGCGTTTACGCTGGCAGATTTTTATGGGCATTTTCTTCGGCTACGCGGCGTATTACCTGGTGCGGAAAAACTTTGCGCTGGCGATGCCGTTCCTGGTGGAGCAGGGCTTTTCCCGCGGCGATCTGGGCTTTGCGCTGTCAGGGATTTCCATTGCCTACGGCTTTTCCAAATTCATCATGGGATCGGTGTCGGATCGCTCGAATCCGCGCGTCTTCTTACCGGCGGGGCTGATCCTTGCCGCCGCCGTAATGCTGTTTATGGGCTTTGTGCCCTGGGCGACCTCCAGCATTGCCATTATGTTTGTGCTGCTGTTTTTATGCGGCTGGTTCCAGGGGATGGGCTGGCCGCCGTGCGGACGCACCATGGTGCACTGGTGGTCGCAGAAAGAGCGCGGCGGCATCGTGTCGGTGTGGAACTGCGCGCATAACGTTGGCGGCGGGATCCCGCCCTTGCTGTTCCTGCTCGGCATGGCGTGGTTCAACGACTGGAAAGCGGCGCTCTATATGCCGGCGTTCGCGGCTATCGTCGTGGCGTTCATTGCCTTTGCCCTGATGCGCGACACCCCGCAGTCCTGCGGATTACCGCCTATTGAAGAATATAAGAACGACTATCCGGATGATTACAGCGAAAAAACCGAAGAAGAGCTGACCGCGAAGCAGATCTTTATGCAGTATGTGCTGCCGAATAAATTGCTGTGGTACATCGCCATTGCGAACGTTTTTGTTTATCTGCTGCGCTACGGCATTCTCGACTGGTCGCCGACCTATCTGAAAGAGGTGAAACACTTCGCGCTGGATAAGTCGTCATGGGCTTACTTCCTGTATGAATATGCCGGTATTCCGGGCACGCTGCTGTGCGGCTGGATGTCGGATAAAGTGTTCAGGGGCAACCGTGGCGCGACCGGCGTATTCTTTATGACGCTGGTGACCATCGCCACCGTCGTGTACTGGCTGAACCCGCCGGGCAACCCGACGGTGGACATGATCTGCATGATCGTCATCGGCTTCCTGATTTACGGCCCGGTGATGCTGATTGGTCTGCATGCGCTGGAGCTGGCACCGAAAAAAGCGGCAGGGACGGCGGCAGGCTTTACCGGCCTGTTTGGTTATCTGGGCGGCTCGGTGGCGGCCAGCGCCATTGTCGGCTATACCGTCGATTTCTTCGGCTGGGACGGCGGCTTTATGGTGATGATTGGCGGTAGCGTCATCGCTGTGCTGCTGTTGCTGGTGGTGATGATCGGTGAGAAAAAGCATCACGAAGCAATAGCCCGTAAACGCGGTTAACCCTGGTCTGATGCCTCTCCGTCCGGAGGGGCATTTTTTTGCGCGATATTCCTGACCAGCATTTTATCCTGCAAAAAAGGCATAAATTAATATTTAAAGTTAATGATCCGGATAGCGATCATCCTGCAGGTGTCTGGACTTTTTGTAGTTCAATTTGCGCGGATAGATGCTTAATATTTTACTTAGGTTGTGTAAATATTTTGTCGACGTGCGATGGCCTGTGCCAAAATAACCTTCCCCCTGTATGTTGAAACTAATTCCCATAGCCATATAATCGACCTTATTGACAGTATGGCCTATGAACAGGAATAAAAAAGGCATTCCTTGCAAAGTTTCAGGACAAATGAGCAACGACACGATGGGATATCGGCTGTACGGCTATGTGATAGGCAAAGAAGTTCACTTCGAAATTGACAACGGAAGACTTTACCGCCTTCCGCAGGGAAGTACTGAGAAATATTTTATGTTCGGCTCAGTATTATTTAATCATACGATGTTGCAGCTATTTATCTATTTACTCCAGCATGGCCGCCAGAACATCGTGACCAAAGAGGAACTGCTGCGCGTGGTGTGGGAGGAGAACGATCTGGTTCCGTCCACCCAGCGTCTGTGGCAGGTTCTGAAGAATCTTAACCGTCGTCTTAGTCTGTTAGGGCTGCCGGAAGATTTTATCACCAGCGTGCGCGGAAGCGGTTACTGCATCAATTATGTCGATATTACCCCTATTTATTATCGGGTGAGTGAACTCCATCATCATCCGGAAGAAATAAAGGAGAGCTAGTTATTCCTGTGTGAGTGATGTCAACCAGGAATTTAACCCTGAACAGTGCTGTTCAGGGTTTTTTTATATTATTTGCGGTAGCTGCTGACGTTTGGGGAGCTGAAATAATAAACGCCGGAAATTAATTCATTTGCGGAAAATCTGACGCGCTATAACTCGATTTCAATATCGCCACGCGCACGGCAACAGCAGGGAAGGATTTCACCGGCGGAAATAAAGGCCAGCGGCTCGGTCAGCCAGTCAACCTGACCGGCCACCAGCCGCGTGCGGCAGGAGCCGCAATAGCCTTCACGACACTGATATTCCACCGCCACCTGGTGCGATTCCAGCGCCGCCAGTAACGACGGATGTTCATCCTGGCACAGGAGTTCTGTGCCAGTGATGCGCAGAATGACGCGGCTCATCAGAGCTGGAAGTCACTCAGATCGTCAGTGTTCACTTCGGAATCAATCTGACCGACCAGATAAGAGCTGACTTCCACTTCCTGCGGCGCGACCTGCACGTTGTCGGACACCAGCCAGGCGTTGATCCACGGGATCGGGTTCGAGCGGGTCTGGAACGGTAAATCAAGACCCACGGCCTGCATGCGGATGTTGGTGATGTAATCCACATACTGGCAAAGAATGTCTTTGTTCAGGCCGATCATGGAGCCGCCCTGGAACAGGTAGGCTGCCCACTCTTTTTCCTGTTCCGCCGCCAGTACAAACAGGTCATAGCACTCCTGCTTACACTCTTCGGCGATCTCGGCCATCTCGGGATCGTCCACGCCGCTGCGCAGCAGGTTCAGCATATGCTGGGTGCCGGTCAGGTGCAGGGCTTCGTCACGGGCGATCAGCTTGATGATTTTGGCGTTGCCTTCCATCAGCTCGCGCTCGGCGAAGGCGAAAGAGCAGGCGAAGCTGACGTAGAAGCGGATCGCTTCCAGCGCGTTGACGCTCATCAGGCACAGGTACAGTTTCTTTTTCAGCTCGCGCAGGTTAACGGTCACGGTTTTGCCGTTGACGTTATGCGTGCCTTCACCCAGCAGATGCCAGTAGCTGGTCAGCTCGATCAGATCGTCGTAGTAGTGAGAAATACCTTCGGCGCGTTTGAGGATCTGCTCGTTGGTCACGATATCGTCAAACACCACCGCCGGATCGTTCACAATGTTGCGAATGATATGAGTGTAGGAGCGGGAGTGGATGGTTTCTGAAAACGCCCAGGTTTCCACCCAGGTTTCCAGTTCCGGAATGGAGATCAGCGGCAGCAGCGCCACGTTCGGGCTGCGTCCCTGAATGGAATCCAGCAGCGTCTGGTATTTCAGGTTGCTTAAAAAGATGTGCTTTTCGTGTTCCGGCAGGGCCTGGAAGTCGATACGGTCACGGGAGACGTCAACTTCTTCCGGACGCCAGAAGAAAGAGAGTTGTTTCTCGATCAGCTTTTCGAAGATGTCATATTTTTGCTGATCGTAGCGTGCAACGTTCACCGGCTGGCCGAAAAACATCGGTTCCAGCAGCTGGTTATTTTTCGTCTGTGAAAAGGTGGTGTATGCCATGCGAGTATTTCCTGTCCTGCAATGATACGCCGGGTGGCGCAAAGCTTACCCGGCCTACAAAACCTAACCTCAGGCCCGGCAGGCTTTGCGCCGCCGGGCAATTTATTAAATCTTACACGCGCCGCTTTCGCAGCCATCATCCTGAATGGACGGCACCAGGTCATCCTGTGAATCTTCTGCGCCATCGCGGGTGTTCTGGTAATACAGCGTCTTCACGCCAAATTTGTAGGCGGTAAGCAGATCTTTCAACAGCTGCTGCATCGGGACTTTCCCTGACGGGAAGCGCGTCGGATCGTAGTTGGTGTTGGCAGAGATCGACTGGTCGATAAACTTCTGCATGATGCCCACCAGTTGCAGATAACCGTCGTTATTCGGCATATCCCACAGCAGTTCATAGCTGTCTTTCAGGTGCTCATAATCCGGCACCACCTGACGCAGAATACCGTCTTTCGACGCTTTGATGCTCACGTGGCCGCGCGGCGGTTCAATACCGTTGGTGGCGTTGGAGATCTGCGACGAAGTCTCGGACGGCATCAGCGCAGAGAGCGTGGAGTTACGCAGACCGTGCGTTTTAATGGATTCGCGCAGCGCTTCCCAGTCGTAATGCAGCTCTTTGGTGACGATGGCGTCCAGATCTTTCTTGTAGGTATCGGTCGGCAGAATACCTTTCGCATAGGTGGTTTCGTTGAACCACGGGCAGGCGCCTTGCTCTTTCGCCAGCTCGTTAGAGGCTTTCAGCAGGAAGTACTGAATGGCTTCAAAGGTTTTATGCGTCAGGTTGTTGGCGCTGCCGTCGGAGTAACGCACGCCGTGTTTCGCTAAATAGTAAGCGAAGTTGATCACGCCAATACCCAGCGTGCGGCGGCCCATTGCGCCACGTTTTGCAGCCGGGATCGGGTAATCCTGATAGTCCAGCAGGGCGTCCAGAGCACGTACCGCAAGGGTCGCCAGCTCTTCCAGCTCGTCCAGCGAATCGATAGCGCCGAGGTTGAACGCAGACAGCGTACACAGCGCGATTTCGCCGTTTTCGTCGTTCACGTCCATCAGCGGTTTGGTCGGCAGGGCGATTTCCAGGCACAGGTTAGACTGGCGCACCGGAGCAATAGCCGGATCGAACGGGCTGTGGGTGTTGCAGTGGTCAACGTTCTGGATATAGATACGGCCCGTGGAAGCACGTTCCTGCATCATCAGCGAGAACAGATCTACCGCTTTTACGCGCTGCTTGCGGATGCTGTCGTCTTTTTCGTACTGGGTATACAGACGCTCAAACTCGTCCTGATCGGCGAAGAAGGCGTCGTACAGGCCAGGCACGTCAGACGGGCTGAACAGGGTGATGTCTTCACCTTTCAGCAGACGGGTGTACATCAGTTTGTTGATCTGTACGCCGTAATCCATGTGACGTACGCGGTTGCCTTCCACGCCACGGTTGTTTTTCAGCACCAGCAGGCTTTCCACTTCCAGATGCCACATCGGGTAGAACAGGGTGGCTGCACCGCCGCGCACGCCGCCCTGGGAGCAGGACTTCACCGCGGTCTGGAAATGTTTGTAGAACGGGATACAGCCAGTGTGGAAGGCTTCGCCGCCACGGATCGGGCTGCCCAGCGCACGGATGCGACCGGCGTTGATGCCGATACCGGCGCGCTGGGACACGTATTTCACGATGGCGCTGGAGGTGGCGTTGATGGAATCCAGGCTGTCGCCGCACTCGATCAGCACGCAGGAGCTGAACTGACGGGTCGGGGTGCGCACGCCGGACATGATCGGCGTCGGCAGTGAAATCTTAAAGGTGGATACGGCGTCATAGAAACGCTTCACGTAGTCCAGACGGGTTTCACGCGGGTAGTTCGAGAACAGGCATGCGGCCACCAGAATATACAGGAACTGCGCGCTCTCGTAGATTTCGCCGGTCACGCGGTTCTGCACCAGGTATTTGCCTTCCAGCTGCTTCACGGCAGCGTAGGAGAAGGTCAGATCGCGATCGTGCTGGATAAAGGCGTCCATCTGGCGGAACTCTTCTTCGCTGTAGTCTTCCAGCAGATGGTGGTCATATTTGCCCAGCTCAACCATTTTCAGCACGTGGTTGAACAGCGTCGGCGGCTCAAACTGGCCGTAGGCTTTTTTGCGCAGATGGAAAATCGCCAGGCGCGCGGCCAGATACTGATAGTCAGGCGCGTCGCGGGAGATCAGATCGGCGGCGGCTTTGATGATGGTTTCATGAATGTCGGAGGTTTTAATGCCGTCATAAAACTGAATGTGTGAACGCAGTTCAACCTGAGAGATGGAGACGTTATTCAGCCCTTCTGCCGCCCAATCCAGTACGCGGTGGATTTTATCCAGATTGATGCGCTCAGTACGACCATCACGCTTTGTCACCAGCAGACTCTGATTCATGTGGGATTTACCTGTCCGTGAAATAGAAAAAATATCCCCCGCTTATCCACAAGTCCGCGCTGTGGCTAACTCTGTGGATAAATACTACATGTAGGGGGTTTGCGATAAGAGAAACGCTATATGGTGAGTATTCTAGTAGGGATTCTTTTGAGTACAAGAGTTGATTTTGGCGTTAATTTAAGGTTGCGAAAAGGTAAGAATCGCTAAGTCCCCGAACTGTAAGGCCTCCAGGGAAAGTCAATCATTTGCAAAAAAAATAAGAAATTTGATCGAGTGCTGATTTCTTCATCGGCGGGAGAAAATGCGTAACGTCCTGTCACGCAATCTTCATAACAATTTCGCATGACGTTAGTCGTTTCGTGCTTTTGTATGCAGCATATAGTTAACGTCAACCCCTGGCGCGAGCTTGAATTTGTCGGTCAGCGGGTTGTAGTGCAGGCCGGTGATATGGCACTCCTTCAGCACGGTGTCATCGATCCAGCCCAGCAGCTCTGCCGGCTTGATGAATTTTTTCACATCGTGCGTACCTTTCGGCACCATGCGCAGTACGTATTCCGCACCGACCACCGCCATCAGCCAGGCTTTGCCGTTGCGGTTAAGGGTAGAGAAGAAGACGTGGCCGCCGGGTTTCACCAGTTTTGCGCAGGCGTTCACCACGGACTGTGGATCCGGCACGTGCTCCAGCATCTCCATGCAGGTCACTACATCATATTGCTGCGGGTGGGCGGCGGCGTGTTCTTCTACTGTCCGCTGCACGTAGTCAACGTTGACGCCGGATTCCAGCGCATGCAGGCGCGCCACCTGTAACGGCTCAAAGCCCATATCCAGGCCGGTCACGGTTGCGCCTTCGCGCGCCATGCTCTCCGCCAGAATGCCGCCACCGCAGCCTACGTCCAGCACCTGCTTACCAAACAGGCCGCCAGCGCGTTCGGAAATATAGCCCAGGCGCAGCGGGTTAATACGGTGCAATGGTTTGAACTCGCCTTCCAGATCCCACCAGCGAGACGCGACCGCTTCAAATTTCGCAATTTCATCGTGGTCGACGTTATGAGCCACCGACGGTTTTTCGACATTCATGGGCGCTTTTACTCCTTTATCATCAAGACCGTGAAGTATATCAGGCCACGGGCGTGAATAAACCGATTGGTTTACCTCTCACGCGCGGGCTGTGTTATAATTTGCGACCTTTGAATCCGGGACACAGTAGAGGGATAGCGGTTACATGAGCGACCTTGCGAGAGAAATTACACCGGTTAACATCGAGGAAGAGCTGAAGAGCTCCTATCTGGACTATGCGATGTCGGTCATTGTTGGCCGTGCGCTGCCGGATGTCCGCGATGGCTTAAAACCGGTTCACCGTCGCGTACTATACGCCATGAACGTATTGGGCAATGACTGGAATAAAGCCTACAAAAAATCTGCCCGCGTCGTCGGTGATGTCATCGGTAAATACCATCCTCATGGTGATACCGCGGTATATGACACTATCGTTCGTATGGCGCAGCCATTCTCCTTACGTTACATGCTGGTCGACGGCCAGGGTAACTTCGGTTCCGTAGACGGCGACTCCGCTGCGGCGATGCGTTATACGGAAATCCGTATGTCGAAGATCGCCCACGAACTGATGGCCGATCTGGAAAAAGAAACCGTTGATTTTGTGGACAACTATGACGGCACGGAAAAAATTCCGGACGTGATGCCCACTAAAATCCCTAACCTGCTGGTAAACGGGGCCTCCGGTATCGCTGTAGGTATGGCGACCAACATTCCGCCGCACAACCTGACGGAAGTGATCAACGGCTGTCTGGCGTATATCGACGATGAAAATATCAGCGTTGAAGGGCTGATGGAACACATTCCAGGGCCTGACTTCCCGACTGCCGCCATTATTAACGGTCGCCGCGGTATTGAAGAAGCCTATCGTACCGGTCGCGGCAAAATCTACATTCGCGCCCGCGCGGAAGTGGAAGCCGACGCCAAAACCGGTCGCGAAACCATTATCGTGCATGAAATTCCGTATCAGGTGAACAAAGCGCGCCTGATTGAGAAAATCGCCGAACTGGTGAAAGAAAAACGTCTGGAAGGCATCAGCGGCCTGCGCGACGAGTCTGATAAAGACGGGATGCGTATTGTCATTGAGATCAAGCGCGATGCCGTTGGCGAAGTGGTGCTGAACAACCTCTATTCGCAGACTCAGATGCAGGTCTCCTTCGGTATCAACATGGTGGCACTGCACCATGGTCAGCCGAAGATCATGAACCTGAAAGATATTCTTTCTGCGTTTGTGCGCCACCGTCGTGAAGTGGTGACCCGTCGTACCATTTTTGAACTGCGTAAAGCCCGCGATCGTGCGCACATCCTCGAAGCGCTGGCGATTGCGCTGGCCAACATCGATCCAATTATCGAGCTGATCCGCCGCGCGCCGACCCCGGCCGAAGCGAAAGCCGGTCTGGTGGCGCGTTCCTGGGAGCTGGGCAACGTCTCTGCCATGCTGGAACGTGCGGGCGATGACGCTGCGCGTCCTGAGTGGCTGGAGCCGGAATTCGGCGTGCGTGACGGTCAGTACTACCTGACTGAACAGCAGGCACAGGCGATTCTGGATCTGCGTCTGCAGAAACTGACCGGCCTTGAGCATGAAAAACTGCTCGACGAATACAAAGAGTTGCTGGAACAGATCGCCGAACTGCTGCGCATTCTGGGCAGCGCCGATCGTCTGATGGAAGTGATCCGCGAAGAGCTGGAACTGGTTCGTGAACAGTTTGGCGATGCGCGTCGCACCGAAATCACCGCCAATACCGCTGATATCAACATCGAAGATCTGATCAGCCAGGAAGACGTGGTGGTCACCCTGTCTCACCAGGGCTACGTGAAGTATCAGCCGCTGACGGATTACGAAGCGCAGCGTCGCGGCGGTAAAGGCAAATCCGCCGCCCGTATTAAAGAAGAAGACTTTATCGACCGTCTGCTGGTGGCCAACACCCACGACACCATCCTCTGCTTCTCCAGCCGTGGCCGTCTGTACTGGATGAAAGTGTACCAGCTGCCGGAAGCGAGCCGTGGCGCGCGTGGACGTCCAATCGTCAACCTGCTGCCGCTGGAAGCGAACGAACGTATCACCGCTATTCTGCCGGTACGCGAGTACGAAGAGGGCGTGAACGTCTTTATGGCCACCGCCAGCGGTACCGTGAAGAAAACGGCGCTGACCGAATTCAGCCGTCCGCGCTCTGCCGGTATTATCGCGGTGAACCTGAACGACGGCGACGAGCTGATTGGCGTTGACCTGACCTCCGGCTCTGATGAAGTGATGCTGTTCTCTGCCGCCGGTAAAGTGGTGCGCTTTAAAGAGAACGCGGTGCGCGCCATGGGCCGTACCGCAACGGGCGTGCGTGGGATCAAACTGGCGGGCGAAGATAAAGTCGTGTCGCTTATCGTTCCGCGCGGTGAAGGGGCGATCCTGACCGTCACCCAGAACGGCTACGGTAAACGTACGGCGGAAACGGAATACCCGACCAAATCCCGTGGTACCCAGGGCGTTATCTCCATCAAAGTCACCGAGCGTAACGGCTCCGTGGTGGGTGCGGTGCAGGTGGCCGACAGCGATCAGATCATGATGATCACCGATGCCGGTACGCTGGTGCGTACCCGCGTGTCTGAAGTCAGCATTGTGGGTCGTAACACCCAGGGCGTGATCCTCATCCGTACCGCGGAAGATGAGAACGTGGTGGGGCTGCAACGCGTGGCTGAGCCGGTGGATGAAGAAGAGCTGGATGCCATCGACGGCAGCGTAGCGGAAGGTGACGACGAGATCGTGCCGGAAGCGGACACCGATGATGATGTCGCAGACGACGCTGAAGAATAATCAGCTTTGTCGATAAAAGGGCCGGGCTTCCGGCCCTTTTTATTGGCGTTTTCTTTAGCGTTGCGGGTATGACGTTTTACCGCTACTTTATCCACATTCTTTTTACATTCTGCGGCGGAGCTTCGCCCCCTTGAAATACCTTGTTTCTTTCCGCACCACCCTCAAAGTATCACGATACCTGTTCCGGGCGCTGGCGCTGCTGCTCTGGCTGTTGATTGCCCTGTGTTCGGTGTTTTATATCGTTAACGCTTTGCAGAACAAAGAGTCCGACATTCGCAAAGAACTTAATCTCAGTTCTGAGCAGGCGCAACGCTATGTCCAGCGCACCTCAGACGTGATGAAAGAGCTTAAGTACATTGCCGAAAATCGCCTGACCGCTGAAAACGGCATTATGACGTCACGGGGACCCAACGCCCGTAACGATGTGCCGGAGTTTGCGCCGCTGTTTGCGGATTCCGACTGCTCGGCCATGGGCAACACCTGGCGCGGCTCGCTGGAATCGCTGGCGTGGTTTATGCGCTACTGGCGCGATAACTTTTCTGCCGCTTATGAGCTGAACCGCGTGTTCCTCATTGGCAACGAATCCCTCTGTATGGCGGACTTCGGCCTGCGCAACGTACCGCTGGAGCGTGAAACGGCGCTGAAAAGCCTGCACGAGCGTATTCTCAAATACCGTAATGCCCCGCAGGAAGAGCGCGGCAATAATATCTTCTGGATGAGTCAGGGGCCGCGTCCGGGCATCGGCTATTTCTATGCCTTAACGCCGGTCTATCTGGGCAACCGCTTACAGGCGCTGCTGGGATCAGAGCAGACCATCCGCATGGATAACTTTTACACGCCGGGCAATCTGCCGGTGGGCGTGACCATTCTCGATGAAAACGGGCATCAACTGATTTCCCTGACCGGGCCGGAAAATAGCCTGGAAATCGATCCGGAGTGGATACAGGAGCGCACCTGGTTTGGCTACTCCTCTGGCTTCCGCGAGCTGGTACTGAAGAAGAGCCTGCCGCCGTCGTCCCTGAGCGTAGTTTATTCCGTACCTGTCGATCTGGTGCTGGAGCGCGTGCGCATCCTTATCCTTAACGCGGTACTGCTCAACGTGCTGGTGGGCGTGGCGTTGTTCACCCTGGCGCGCATGTACGAGCGGCGGATCTTTATTCCCGCCGAGGCCGATGCCCAGCGACTGGAAGAGCATGAGCAGTTCAACCGCAAAATTGTCGCCTCCGCACCGGTCGGGATCTGTATTCTGCGCACCATTGACGGCACCAATATCCTCAGTAACGAGCTGGCGCATAATTATCTCAATATGCTCACCCACGAGGACAGGCAGCGGCTGACGCAAATCATCTGCGGCCAGCAGGTCAATTTTGTGGATGTGCTGACCAGCAACAATACCAATCTGCAAATCAGCTTCGTGCACTCCCGCTATCGCAACGAAAACGTGGCGATCTGCGTGCTGGTGGACGTCAGCGCGCGCGTGAAGATGGAAGAGTCGTTGCAGGATATGGCGCAGGCGGCCGAGCAGGCCAGCCAGTCGAAATCCATGTTCCTTGCCACCGTCAGCCACGAACTGCGTACGCCGCTGTACGGTATTATCGGCAACCTCGATCTGCTGCAAACCAAAGAGCTGCCGAAAGGGGTGGATCGCCTGGTGACGGCGATGAACAACTCGTCGAGTCTGCTGCTGAAAATCATCAGCGATATTCTCGACTTCTCCAAAATCGAATCGGAGCAGCTCAAAATCGAGCCGCGCGAATTCTCGCCGCGTGAGCTGATGAGCCATATCACCGCCAACTATCTGCCGCTGGTGGTGCGTAAACAGCTCGGCCTGTACTGCTTTATCGAGCCGGACGTGCCGGTGGCGCTTCAGGGCGATCCGATGCGTCTGCAACAGGTGATCTCCAACCTGCTGAGCAACGCCATCAAGTTTACCGATGTCGGCTGTATTGTGCTGCATGTGCAGCGCGCCGGGGAATATCTCTGTATCCGCGTGCGGGACACCGGGGTGGGTATCCCGGGTAAAGAAGTGGTGCGACTCTTCGATCCCTTCTTCCAGGTGGGGACCGGCGTGCAACGTAATTTCCAGGGCACAGGGCTGGGGCTGGCGATCTGCGAAAAGCTGATCAGCATGATGGACGGCGATATTGCCGTGGATACCGAGCCGGGCATGGGCAGTCAGTTCTCGGTGCGTATTCCGCTTTATGCCGCGCAGCCAGCGCAGCCGCTGGACGTTGACGGCCTGAAGAAAACCACCTGCTGGCTGGCGGTGCGCAATGCGGCGTTAAGCGCCTTTATTGACTCCTTGCTGACGCAGAACGGCATCCGCGTGCTGCGTTACGAAGGGCAAACGCCGGACGCCAACGATACCCTGATCACCGACGACGATCTGGATACGCCGTGGCCAGGCCGCGCCACCATTACCTTCTGCCGTCGCCATATCGGCATTCCGCAGGAGCGGGCGGCCGGACAGTGGGTGCACAGTGTTGCCTCTCCCCATGAGCTGATCGCGCTGCTGGCGCGTATCTACAGCATTACCATGGAAAATAACGACGCCTCACGTGCGCTGCAACTGCCGGATTCGCTGGTCGCCAGCAATGACGACATGATGATCCTGGTGGTGGATGACCATCCGATTAACCGTCGCCTGCTGGCGGATCAGCTCGGTTCGCTGGGCTATCAGTGCAAAACGGCGAACGATGGCGTCGACGCGCTCAATGTGCTGAGCAAAAACCATATCGACATCATTCTGAGCGATGTGAACATGCCGAACATGGATGGCTATCGCCTGACGCAGCGTATTCGTCAGCTTGGGCTGACGCTGCCGGTGGTGGGCGTGACGGCGAACGCGCTGGCGGAAGAGAAGCAGCGTTGTCTGGAGTCCGGTATGGACAGCTGTCTGTCGAAGCCGGTAACGCTGGACGTGATCCAGCAGACGCTGGCGGTCTATGCGGAACGGGTAAGAAAAGCGCGGGGATAAAGCAGGAAAAGGCGTTACCCCGCCGGGCGGGGTAACGTCGGTATGGCAGTTACTCTTTGGTATCCGCCGCGCTCAGCGTTACGGACGAGAGGTAGTTAAGCAGGGCAATGTCATTTTCCACGCCCAGTTTCATCATCGCCGACTTCTTCTGGCTACTGATGGTTTTGATACTGCGGTTCAGCTTCTTGGCGATTTCCGTCACCAGGAAACCTTCTGCGAACAGACGCAGCACTTCGCTCTCTTTCGGAGACAGGCGTTTGTCGCCATAGCCGCCCGCGCTGATTTTCTCCAGCAGACGGGAAACGCTCTCCGGGGTAAACTTCTTCCCTTTCTGCAACGCGGCCAGCGCTTTCGGCAGATCGGTTGGCGCGCCCTGTTTTAATACAATCCCTTCGATATCCAGCTCCAGTACGGCGCTTAAAATGGCAGGGTTGTTGTTCATCGTCAGCACAATCACTGACAGGTTAGGGAAGTGGCGCTTGATATATTTAATCAGGGTGATCCCGTCACCGTACTTGTCGCCGGGCATGGAAAGATCGGTAATCAGTACATGGGCATCAAGCTTGGGAAGGTTATTGATCAGCTGTGTAGAATCTTCAAATTCACCGACTACATTCACCCACTCGATTTGTTCGAGTGATTTGCGAATACCGAACAGTACGATCGGATGGTCATCGGCAATAATTACGTTCATATTGTTCATGTATAAGGCTACCTTGCTTACAGCAAGCTTTTGACATAATCGTCAATGTCGCTGATGTATTTTTCTATGCCTGGAACATCGTTCTCATGAATTAAATGTTCCAGCGTTTCACATAACTGTTTGCCGGGTACCAGGTTAAGCATGGCAAACACGCCTTTCAGGCGGTGTGCCGTCTGCGCCAGCGCCGCTAAATCGCGTGCGGCGGATTCAGTATACAACCTCTTAACATCGTCGGGTACTGTATCCACAAACAGTGCGTAATAGCCGCTGGCATGGAGTTCGGCATTTTCATTGCCCCCCAGCGGGGACGCCGGAACATCTTCCTGTGCCAGTTGCTCTTCAATGAGTTGCAATATCGCTTCCTGCATTGCATTACTCATATTAAAGTTCACGCGCAACTGGCCTGGGCCGATTTTACGCGAGCCGGGCTCATCATCGCTTAAAAGCAAGCCCGAGGCAGTAAGATTAGACGGATTATCCGTTAAAAAGAGATCATATTCTTGACTCGCCAGGCGTTCGTCCGGGGTAATGCAGCTTGCGCCCCAGTTTTCCAGCTGACGCACCACGATATTACGAATATCGCTGGACGTAATATCAATCATGGCGACGACATCATCCAGTAATTTCTCTTCCTCATCGTCTGCCTGCGGACGTGCATCCATTTTAACGTGTAAAGAATAGCGCGTTCCTAAACTTTCACGCGCTTTAATATTCAGATGGCCGCCAAGTTTACGCGCCAGCTGATCGCACAGCCAGAAGGTGAGGGCATTAGCTTTGCCATAGCGATCCTCCTGGGTGTCGTTGAGGAACGGGAAATGCAGATTATCCACTTCGCTCGCCGTCACGCCTTCCCCGGTATCGAGGATACGGAAGGTCAGGCGATCCCCTGCGGATTCATCGGCGTCCACTTCGAGCGTGATTTTGCCAATCTGCGTGGTGGTCACCGCGTACTGGATAAGCATGGTCAGAATGCGTAGCAGGGCGTCGCGATCGCCGTGGCGCTGTTCGTTGGCTGGCAGATGATTATTGATCAGCAACTGCAACCCTTTACGCTTCACCACCGGCAGCACCGCGGGCACCACCTCGTCGATCAGATCCTGAATCGAGAACATGCTGGCGGCGCTTTTCCAGCCGTCGTTTTCCAGCAAATTGGCAAGCTGGATCTCATCCACCAGCTGTACCAGCCGGTCAGCCTGCGCTGCCAGCTTTTGCGCGTTTTCGCTATCTACCGCCGCCGCGTCCTGCGCCAGTTGTTTCGCCGGCTGCGACAGCGCCGCGCCAATATGCTGCATAAAGGCGGTGCGACCCTGCTGGTTTTTCTCATACAGACGCTGCGCCTGCTTGAGCTTTTTATTCACCAGCACTTCTCTGTCCTGATCGCGGATGACAAAAATCTGCGTGCGCGGCGAAACCTGGCTACGGAACTGGCGGATCTCATAAAGTTCGTTGTTGACCGTCGCCTGGATCACGCCCTGATGCTGATCGGCCATGCTGGTGATGTTCTGCAAATTAAGATGCGGCAGCAGGTGGTCGGCGATTTTATTGCTGATCACCGTACGGTTGGCTTCCTGATCGTGCACCAGCAGTCCCAGCGGCAGCACCGACACGATCTCTTCGTTGATGGCCCGCAGCATGCGCAGTTCGTTATTCGCGCCGGGCAGGGCGGCGTTTTCGCTCAGACGGCCCGGCTGATGGCGGAAGGTGGTATAGCCAAACAGCGCCAGCGCCAGCAGGCCGATGTTTAACAGCAGCGGCAGCAGGATGTTTTGCAGCGTGTCCAGCAGCAGCGTGCCAAAGGGCACCTGCCACACCAGCCGCATGCCCGTAGAGTTGAGTGAGGAGGAAATCTCAATCTGCGAGCTGTTGAAATTCACCGACGCGCTGTCCGCCATCTCTTTATCCGCGGTGCGCAGGGCGCTCTGGGAGGCATCGCTCTCCAGACGGAAACTGTCCAGCACCATGCCCGGCGGGATCAAATCGTTGATCGGCAAATCGAAGGCCACCACCGTCGCCAGATGTCCCGGCTGGTTGAAAGTAGTGCGCAGCGTGAAATAGTAACCATTCTGCCAGGTCAGACGGCGCAACGGCGAGAAGCTTTCCCGCTCATCCAGGGCATTGGCCTGTTGCAGCATCTCCGCGCGACGGGCATCGACAATGCTGCCAATGGATGATTCTTTAAAGCCGGAGGACAGATCTTTCAGCGGCAGCGTCGACACCAGGATCATGCTGTTATCCTGGCCGTTGAGATAATACATGGACCAGGGCACGGTTTCCGCGCCCCACAGCGTATCCAGATAGGTTGAGATGCGCTGGGTCATCTCCAGCGTCGAGCCGTCATGGGAGCCGAAAATCAGCGCTTCCGTCTTACGGCGCGGCTTCTCCAGATAATAGACATCCTGCTTTAAGCGGGTTTCCTGCAGACCATCCGCCGGGGAGGCGGGCGCCGCGGCGATATTGTCATAGATCTGCCAGGTGGCGTAGCGCCAGGTATCAATGCGCTTATGCATGGCATGCGTAATATCCACCACCTGATAGCTTTTATCCTTCAGCCAGGCATTAACGGCGCTTTGCACCATTACACCCATGGTGACCAGCAGAACGATGATCAACAGAAGAAAGAAACGGGTAATGCTGCCCGGTATCAGGGAAAATTTTCCAGGGTTCATGGTGTCAGATCGACTCATTAGTGTGTGTAACCCGTTATGCCAACACGCGAAGAAAAAGCCATTTAGCGCCTTTCGTAAGACTAAGACAGGAGACTACCGCGCCGCTCGCGCCTGCGTCGGGCTTGTAGTTGTTATGTTACACGGCAGTGTACAGCAGGCAGTATAAAGCCTAATGAATGAATTTCCAGACTCTCTTGCAGGTAAAGGCCGCAGCGGGGGGACAAAAAGGGAGGCGGCACAGCGGATCGGTAAGGCACGTACAATTAATCACCATTTTTCCCGTTATTAACTCTGAAAAGTAAAGGGATAGCACTTTTAATCAAGAAATTAATTTACGGAGTATTGGTAGCTAATATCACCCTGTGGCTAAGTGATTAATTAATAGTCATTATAATTTACCTGCGGTACCGCTTTTTCTGTTATCCGGGCGGTGCAGGGCAAAAAAAAACCGAATGCAGAGCATCCGGTTGTAATAGGGGTAAACAGTCATTCGAAGCCGAATGAAGGTAATAAATAAAAGTTAATGATGATAGCCAGATTATTTTAGTCGCAGGTTATGATTTTGTTTTATCATTCAGTGCTATCATTGTTTGTCATTTCAACTTATTGATTATATTGATTTAATTATCATCTTTGATTTTCCGTGCGCTATTTTTTAGCTATTAGTGCTAAAAAAAGTTCCGTGCAGTTTACATATTGAAACATCTAAGCGGTAAAGAGAAACACCTTTAGATTTTTCGTATCATAATGTTGTTGGATTATTCTGTATTTTTAGGGAGAATGAACTCGCCGACTGGTTAGCAGGTTAATCAGTAAGCAGTGGCATATAAAAATAAGCATATTACAGAGGGTTAATAACATGAAACGCAAAGTCCTTTCCCTGGTGGTGCCTGCTCTGCTCGTAGCAGGCGCTGCAAATGCGGCTGAAATTTATAACAAAGACGGCAACAAATTAGATCTGTACGGTAAAGTCGACGGCCTGCACTATTTCTCTGATAACGATGGCGACGACGGCGACAAAACCTACGTACGTTTCGGCTTCAAGGGCGAAACTCAGGTTAACGACCAGATCACCGGTTTCGGCCAGTGGGAATACAACGTACAGGCGGACGAAGCCGAAGGCGCAAGCGACCAGGCATGGACCCGTCTGGCCTTTGCCGGTGTGCGTTTCGGTGATGCCGGTGCCATCGATTACGGTCGTAACTACGGCGTGATCTACGATGTGACCTCCTGGACCGACGTGCTGCCGGAATTCGGCGGCGATACCTACGGCGCGGACAACTTCATGCAGTCCCGTGCTAACGGCGTGGCGACTTACCGTAACACCGACTTCTTCGGTCTGGTTGATGGCCTGAACTTTGCGGTGCAGTACCAGGGCAAAAACGGCAGCACCAGCGGTGAAAACGACAATGGTCGCAGCACCCTGAAACAGAACGGCGACGGCTACGGCATGTCCCTGACCTACGATCTGGGCGAAGGCTTCAGCGTGGGCGGCGCAATGTCTTCCTCCAAACGTACCTCTGACCAGAACGTGGCAGACGCTTACGGTAACGGCGACCGCGCTGACGTCTACAGCGGCGGCCTGAAATACGATGCCAACAACGTTTACCTGGCAGCGCAGTTCTCCCAGACTTACAACGCGACCCGTTTCGGTACCTCTAACGGTTCCGGCCGTACTGCCGCATGGGGCTTTGCGGATAAAGCACAGAACTTCGAAGCCGTTGCACAGTACCAGTTCGACTTCGGCCTGCGTCCGTCCATCGCGTACCTGCAATCCCGCGGGAAAGACATCAGCAGCGCTAACGGCCGTGATTTCGGCGACCAGGATCTGCTGAAATATGTTGATGTGGGCACCACTTACTACTTCAACAAAAACCTCTCCACCTACGTTGATTACAAAATCAACCTGCTGGACGACAACACCTTCACCCGTCAGGCTGGCATCAGCACGGATGATATCGTTGCGCTGGGCGTGGTTTACCAGTTCTAATCAACTGAGACGCTTAGCGAAGGGGCCGCACGGCCCCTTTTTTTATTGCTCACAAACTTAGACTTTTAGTGTACCCTTGCGCGCATTCAGCAAGGGGGGAAAAGACATGGATCTGCGTTTTCTTCGTGCCGCGACGCTCGCGGCTTCAGTTTTTTTAGCGGGCTGTGACGCGGTATCCAGCCCACAACCGGCGGCGTCAGCGGTCACCGTGCTGGAAGGTAAAACCATGGGCACCTCATGGCGCGTCAGCGTTGTGAACCTGGAAAAACCGCGCGCCGACGAACTCCGGCAAAAAATCCAGGCGCAGCTCGATGCTGACGATCAGATGATGTCGACCTGGAAAAATGACTCTGCCCTGATGCGCTTTAACGCCTCCTCCAGCCTGACGCCCTGGCCTGTGAGCGAAGCGATGGCGGATATTGTCACCACCTCACTGCGCATTGGCTATAAAACCGAGGGCGCGATGGATATTACCGTCGGCCCGCTGGTCAATCTGTGGGGCTTTGGCCCGGACAAACAGCCAGTCACCATCCCGTCGCAGGAACAAATCGACGCCGCGAAAGCGCGTACCGGTCTGCAACATCTGACGGTCACCCAGGAGGCCGGGCGACAGTATCTGCAAAAAGATCTGCCGGATCTGTTTGTTGACCTCTCCACCGTCGGCGAAGGCTACGCCGCCGATCATCTGGCGCATCTGATGGCGCAGGAGGGGATCCCGCGCTATCTGGTATCCGTAGGCGGCGCGCTCGCCAGCCGCGGCATGAACGGCGACGGCAAGCCATGGCGGGTGGCGATCCAGAAGCCCACCGATCGCGAAAACGCGGTGCAGGCCATTGTCGATATTAACGGCCACGGTATCAGCACCTCCGGCAGCTACCGCAACTACTATGAGCTGGACGGCAAACGGCTTTCCCACGTTATCGATCCGCAGACCGGCAGTCCGATTACGCACAATCTGGTGTCGGTGACGGTGATCGCGCCAACGGCGCTGGAGGCGGACGGCTGGGATACCGGGCTGATGGTGCTCGGGCCGCAGCAGGCGAAAGAAGTGGCGCGCCGCGAGGGGCTGGCGGTGTATATGATCACCAAAGAGGGGGATAAATTTGTTCCCTGGATGACGCCACAGTTCCAGGCCTTTCTGGTGAGCGAAAAAAATTAAACCGCAAGATTGCGGGTGCGAAGGCTGCCGGTGTGGCTCATCCTCAGGCTACACTTAACGGAGGAGCCCGCCATGTCTGAACTACTGTTGCAAAACGATGCGCACCGCTGGCAGGCGGTGCTGGATCGCAATCCCGACGCTGATGGTCACTTTATTTTTGCGGTGATCACCACCGGGATTTACTGCCGCCCGTCGTGCCGCGCCCGTCATGCGCTGCGGGAGAACGTGCGTTTTTTCCCCGATGCCGACAGCGCCAGGGCGGCGGGCTTTCGTCCCTGCAAACGCTGCCAGCCGGATCTTCCTGCCGCCGGTCAGCACCGCCGCGATAAAATCGAACAGGCATGTCGTCTGCTGGAGCAGGACACCCCCGTCACCCTCGACGCGCTGGCGCGGCAGGTGGCGATGAGTCCTTATCATTTCCATCGCCTTTTTAAAGCCACTACCGGCATGACGCCCAAAGCCTGGCAACTGGCATATCGCGCAGAACGTCTGCGGCAAAATCTGGCCGCAGGCACAACGGTGACCGACGCCGTGCTGGCCGCCGGATTCCCGGACAGCAGCAGCTATTATCGTCACGCGGATCGGGCGCTTGGCATGACGGCGCAGCAATACCGCAGCGGCGGCAGGGACACCACCCTTCGCTATGCGCTGGAAGGCTGTACGCTGGGGCGCTGCCTGGTGGCGGAAAGCGAGCGCGGTATCTGCGCCATTTTGCTGGCTGACAGCGACGAGCAGCTGCTTGCCGAACTGGCGCGCGCCTTTCCCGGTGCGCACAGAGAAGCGGGCGATGAGGATTTCACCCGACGGGTGCATCAGGTGATTGCGGTGCTGGATAACCCGCGACATACCCTGGCGCTGCCGCTGGATCTGCGCGGCACCGCCTTTCAGCGGCAGGTATGGAACGCGCTACGCCAGATCCCTGCCGGAGAGACCGTCAGCTATCAGCGGGTGGCGCAAGCCATCGGCAAACCCCGTGCCGTGCGCGCCGTCGCCAGCGCCTGTGCGGCCAATACGCTGGCGGTGGTGATCCCCTGTCACCGCGTGCTGCGCGTCAATGGCGCGCTTTCCGGTTATCGCTGGGGACTGGCGCGCAAAGCGCAATTGCTGGCCCGTGAATCTGAACAGGAGGAGCCGTAATGCTGGATTTGTTTGCCGATGAAGAACCCTGGCAGGAGCCACTCGCACCGGGCGCGGTGATCCTGCGCCGTTTTGCCGTCAGCGAGGCGCAGGCGTTGCTGGACGGCATCGCGCAGGTGGCGGCGCAGTCGCCGTTTCGCCATATGATCACCCCCGGCGGCTACACCATGTCGGTGGCGATGACCAACTGCGGTAACCTCGGCTGGGCGACCAATGCGCGGGGTTATCTGTATGCGACGGAAGATCCCCTCACGCAGCGCCCGTGGCCATTGATGCCGGAGGTGTTCCGTTCATTGTGCGATCGCGCGGCGCAGGCGGCGGGCTATCCCGATTTTACCCCTGACGCCTGTCTGATTAACCGCTATGCGCCGGGCGCGAAACTCTCGTTGCATCAGGATAAAGACGAGCCGGATCTGCGCGCGCCTATTGTGTCCGTTTCGCTGGGGCTGCCCGCGGTTTTTCAGTTTGGCGGCCTGAAACGTAACGATCCTGTCGCCCGGGTGATGCTGGAGCAGGGGGATGTGGTGGTATGGGGCGGCGAATCGCGTCTCTTTTATCATGGCATTCTGCCGCTCAAAGCCGGGCAGCATCCGGACACCGGCGAGTACCGCTACAACCTGACGTTCCGCCAGGCGGGGTTATTGCGAACATAAATAGCAATTATTCTTGATCCAGTACAAGAGCCGTTTACACTGCACGCTGTTTTTACTCTGTGCGGATCGCTTTTATGCCACTTCTTCTTCTCGTCTGGCGACAATATCGCTGGCCTTTTATTGCCGTGCTGGCGTTAAGCCTTGCCAGCGCCGCGCTGGGTATCGGGCTGATTGCCTTTATCAACCAGCGGCTGATTGAAAACGTTGATATTTCGCTCTCCGTGCTACCGGAATTTCTCGGGCTGCTGATCCTGTTGATGGCGGTCACCCTCGGCTCCCAGCTGGCGCTGACCACCCTCGGTCACCATTTCGTTTACCGTCTGCGCAGTGAATTTATCAAGCGTATTCTGGATACTCACGTCGAGCGTATTGAGCAGCTCGGCAGCGCCTCTCTGCTGGCGGGGCTGACCAGCGACGTGCGTAATATCACCATCGCCTTTGTCCGTCTGCCGGAACTGGTGCAGGGCATTATTCTGACCGTCGGCTGCACGGCTTACATGGGCTGGCTGTCCGGTAAAATGCTGATGGTCACCGCGGTATGGATGGCGATCACCATTTGGGTGGGATTTGTGCTGGTGGCGCGGGTGTACAAACATATCGCCACGCTGCGTGAAACCGAAGACAAACTGCATAACGATTACCAGACGGTGCTGGAAGGGCGTAAAGAACTGACCCTCAACCGCGAACGCGCCGAATACATCTATAACCAGCTCTATCTGCCGGATGCGCGGGAATACCGCCACCATATTATTCGCGCCGACACTTTCCACCTGAGCGCGGTGAACTGGTCAAACATTATGATGCTGGGGGCGATTGGCCTGGTGTTCTGGATGGCCAACAGCCTCGGCTGGGCGGATACCAATGTCGCGGCGATCTTCTCCCTTACCGTGCTGTTCCTGCGCACGCCGTTGCTGTCGGCGGTCGGCGCGCTGCCGACGCTGCTCAGCGCGCAGGTGGCGTTCAACAAGCTGAACCAGTTTGATCTCGCGCCTTATAAAGAAGAATTCCCGCGTCCGGTGTCGCTACAGGGCTGGCAGACGCTTGAAATGCGCGATGTCACCTTTACCTATCAGGACAACGCCTTTGCCGTCGGCCCGCTGAATCTGACGCTGCACCGGGGCGAGCTGGTATTTCTGATCGGCGGCAACGGCAGCGGCAAATCGACGCTGGCGATGCTGCTTACCGGACTGTATCAGCCGGTGTCCGGTGAAATCCTTATCGACGGCAAGCCGCTGGCGGCAAACAAACCGGAAGACTATCGTCAGCTGTTCTCGGCAGTGTTTACCGATGTCTGGTTGTTTGATCAATTGCTTGGCCCGCAGGGCAAATCTGCCGATCCGGCGCTGGTGGACAAATGGCTTAATCAGCTGAAAATGTCCCACAAGCTGGAGCTGAAGGACGGCAAAATCCTCAATCTCAAGCTTTCGAAAGGGCAGAAGAAGCGCGTGGCCCTGCTGCTGGCGCTGGCGGAAGATCGTGACATCATCCTGCTGGATGAGTGGGCCGCCGATCAGGATCCGCATTTCCGTCGCGAGTTCTATCAGGTGCTGCTGCCATTGATGAAAGAAATGGGTAAAACCATTTTCGCCATCAGCCATGACGATCACTACTTTATTCACGCCGATCGTCTGCTGGAGATGCGGGACGGCAAATTGTCAGAGCTGACCGGCGCAGAGCGCGATGCCGCGTCACGCGATGCGGTGTCCCGTACCGCCTGATCGAAAAAGCCCGGCTCGTTGCGCCGGGTTTTTTTATTCATTCCATTTATTTATCTTACCTGCCGCTATGCTTTACCCTGTCATCATGATCACGAATGCAGGGATGTCCTATGTCAGTCATACCAAACAACAGCGCCCGGTTGCGCGATGAAGAACGAGCGCGCCTGATCTGGCTGCTCACCACCGATAAAGCGATCACCTCCACCTTACTCAACAAGCTGACGCTCGCAGAACAGTATGACGTCGGCACGCTGGCGGAAGATATGGCGGAAGTGGGCGCGCTGGTGGCGCATTTGCCGCCGCCGGATCTGGCGGATGCGCTGGAGGCGCTGCCCGCCGATGCCCGTCACGCGGTCTGGCAGCTGATCGACCACACCAAACGCGGCGAAGTGCTGCTGGAAGCCTCGGAAAACGTCTGGGACGACCTTATTGAGGGCATGAGCGACAAAGCGTTGCTCGATGCCCTGAAAACCCTCGACATCGACGAGCAGATTTATCTTGTTCAGCGCCTGCCGCGTAACCTGACCGGACGGCTGGTCGCCTCGCTACCGGCGGGGGAGCGCGCGCGGGTGCATCAGGTCATGCACTACCCGAAGACCAGCGTCGGCGCGAACATGGAGTTCGCCGTTATCACCGTGCGCCCGGATGTGACGCTGGCCACCGTGCAGCGCTTTCTGCGCCGTCTCGACAAAATGCCGGAAAACACCGACAAACTCTTTGTCACCGGGCGGGACAACGTGCTGCTGGGCGAGCTGCCGTTGCAGACCATCCTGCTCAATACCGGATCGGTGAAGGTCAGTGAAGTGATGGAAAGCGATCCGGTGATCTTCTCGCCGGAAGACGACGCCGAAAATGCCGCCCGTACCTTTGAGCGTGACAACCTGCTCAGCGCCGCGGTGGTGGACACCACCGGCACGCTGATGGGCCGTCTGACCATCGATGAGATCGTGAACGTGGTGTATCAGGAAACCGATAACGATATGCGTCTGATGGGCGGTCTGAGCGCCGAAGAGGATGTCTTCGCGCCTGTGGGCAAAGCGGTGCGTACCCGCTGGGCGTGGCTGGCGATAAATCTCTGCACTGCGTTTATCGCTTCCCGGGTGATCGACGGCTTTGAGCACACCATTTCACAGCTGGTGGCGCTGGCCTCGCTGATGCCCATCGTCGCCGGTATCGGCGGTAACACCGGCAATCAGACCATCACCATGATCGTGCGCGCGCTGGCGCTGCAAAAGATCCACCCTGGCAACTTCCGCTTTCTGATTTTTCGTGAGATGGGGGTGGCGCTGATTAACGGCCTGGTGTGGGGCGGCATCATGGGCGGCATCACCTGGTGGTTGTACGGTGATATGGCCCTTGGCGGGGTGATGACCCTCGCCATGGTGCTGAATCTGCTGGTTGCCGCCCTGATGGGGGTGTTGATCCCGATGATTATGGTCAGGCTGGGGCGCGACCCGGCGGTCGGCTCCAGCGTGATGATCACCGCCCTGACGGATACCGGTGGCTTCTTTATTTTTCTGGGTCTGGCGACGCTGTTTTTGCTTTAGCGTCTGCGGCGCGCTGGCGGCGGCCTGGCAGCACAAACATCAGCGCCACGCCAGCGGCGACGCCAATAGCCAGATTACCGGTGCTGACGGTGGCGGCCACCGTCACCAGCATCACCAGGGTTTCCGCCACCGGTGCCTGTTTCAGCTCTGCCGGACGGATGCTGTGCCAGCTGAAGGTTTTCACCGCCACAATCACCATAATGCCTGCCAGCACCGCCATGGGGATTTTTGCCATCACCTCGCTGAGGGCGGTGACTAACAGCAGCAGCACCAGACCCGCCGCCACCGTGGAGATACGGCTACGGCCTTTGCCCATTTCCACATTCACGATGGTCTGACCGATCATCGCGCAGCCCGCGATACCGCCATACAGTCCGGCAAGGATATTGGCGATGCCCAGACCGGCGCTTTCCCGACGCTTGCTGGAGCGCGTATCGGTGAGATCGTCCACCAGTTTGGCGGTCAGCAGGGATTCCATCAGCCCGACAAAGGCGATACTCAGCGCGCACGGCCAGATGATACTCAGCGTGTGCAGATTGAACGGCACCAGCCACTGCGTGAAGCCCGGCAGACCACCCTGCATCGGGCCTTCATCGCCGACGGTCGGCAAGATCTGGCCGCTGGTCACGGTAAACAGCGTCAGCAGCACAATGGCCACCAGCGGGGAGGGGATACTTTTCACCCAGCGCGGCAACCACAGCACGATCAGCAGCGTCAGGCCGAACAGCCCGAGGATCAGCGGTTCCCGGCTCCAGAAGTGCGGCACCTGGGCGAAGAAAATCAGGATGCCGAGGGCGTTAACAAAGCCGGTCATCACGCTGTGCGGAATAAAGCGCATCAGACGCGCCATGCCCGCGAGGCCAAAGAGGATCTGGATAAGCCCGGCCAGCAGCACCGCTGGCAGGATGTACTCCACACCATGCTGATGCACCATCGGGCCGATCACCAGCGCCACGGAACCTGCCGCCGCGGTAACCATTGCCGGACGTCCGCCGAGCAGCGACATCGACAGGCACAGCACCACGGAGGCGATCAGGCTGACTTTTGGATCCACACCGGCGATCACTGAAAACGAAATCACTTCCGGGATCAGCGCAAGGGCCGTGATCACCCCGGCCAGGGTTTCGCGCATCAGCAGCGAAGGAGAGCGAAGAACAGTACTTACACGACCATCGTGGCTGGCCGTTACAGATGACATTGGATCAGGCATAGGGTTTCGCAAATTAGGCGCGCCGCATACAGTGCGGGCAAACAGGCATCCATGCGGTTTAGCAAAGCGCAAAATAGTAGCCGCGCAGCCTGGCAGATGCCAGTTTTATTATCATTGTCGCAACATTGTCTTTGTAACTATCAGGTTATTATTGTGCAAATAACATGTCGTGAGTGAAAGAGCGGTCTCAATCGCAGGCCGAAGGGTATATATACATTCAGCACTGCTGTGGATAGAAAACTTTAATGAGGGGAAAAGATAAGGGAAGAGGCTGAATGAACTACAATGCTGATATAAAAAAACCAACCACGAAGGTTGGTTTTTCCGGGATTTTTGGTCGGCACGAGAGGATTTGAACCTCCGACCCCCGACACCCCATGACGGTGCGCTACCAGGCTGCGCTACGTGCCGAACTGTGGCGATAATAGTACCCGTTTTGCGGCTGATTGCAAGCCGGGTAACGCTGACTGATTTATAATTAATCAATCAGTTAGCGATGAACCTTTTTTCATCCGTCAGCACCTGCAGCAACAAACTGAGCTGCGGTTTCTGATCGCGGATTTTCTCGCCGCGCAGGTTATAGGTTTCATAAGTGCCGTTATGATCCAGCACCAGCGTCATACTGGACGTGGTGACCGCCAGCGTGGTGGCATCCGCTGCCGTCACCCAGTTATGGCGACGGTTGGCGTTAAACAGATCCTGACCCTGCGAGTATTCGTTCGCTGGCGTGGTCACCTGCAACAGCCGCTGCATCAGCGTGGTCATGACATCTTTATGATCGGTCAGCAGGTTGATGCGCTGCGCAGGCGTACCTGGCCAGTGGATCACCAGCGGCACGTGCAGATTCGTGCGCGACCAGTCAAAGGTCTGCTCGGCTTTATCCACCGGCTGGCCGTGTCCGGCGGTAATAATCACCACCGTATTGTCCAGCTTACCGGCATCGCGCAGGGCGTTAAGCACGCGCGCAATCTGCGCATCCACATCACCGGCGGCGCGGGCGTAGCGGCGGGCAAAGCCCTGCTGCTGCGTCTCATCCAGCGTGGTGCCGTTGAGCGCCACCCAGGAGAACCAGCGGTTGTCTTCGGCGGCATAGCGGCCAAGCCAGTCGATCCACTGATCGGCGGTCTGTTTGTCCGACTGCGATTTCGCAGGCGGCAGTGAGAAGTCCGACAACAGGGCCTGGCGATACAGGGCGCTGCTGAAGCCATCGGAGGAGAACAGGCCAAGCTGATAACCCTGCTGATTCAGCGCGGTGATCAGTGCCGCAGGCGTACGCGACGACAGCACGCCGTCCATATAGGCGGGCGAAATACCATAGAACAGGCCAAAGATACCGTTGTCGGTGCCGTTGCCGGTACTCATATGCTGCGTAAAGGTCACATTCTGCTGGGCGAAGCTTGCCAGCGCAGGCATCTGTTTCTCATAACGCGAATAGTTGAGGCCATCGACGGTGATCAACAGGACGTTCTGCCCCGCGCCCATGCTGCGGTAATGCAGATCGCTTAACGGATACTGCACCGACACCGCTTCCGGATTACCCTGTTCCACCAGACGACGCTGATACTCCTGCGCATCCAGCAGCCCGTGTTTTTCCAGAAAACGGCGGGCCGTCATCGGATAGGAGAGGGGCAGGTTAGCGCGCTGCATGGTGATCGGGCGATAGAAGTTCGCATCCGCCCAGATGTACATCACGTGCGTGGCGATAAAGGCCACAAAGAAGAAGGCGGCGACGGGTCTGGCGTAATGGCGACGACGCGTCAGGCTGCGCAGTTTCTGCCAGCTCCAGGTTGCAAAGAGCATTTCGATCAGCAATATGACCGGGACGCTGATAAACATCAGCTGCCAGTCGCGGGCCATCTCGTTTTGATCGGGGTTGATCACCAGCTCCCAGACGATGGGATTCAAATGCAGGTGGAAGCGGGTAAAGACTTCGCTGTCGATCAGCAGCAGCGTCATGCCGGCGGTGGCCAGAATAGCGGACAACAGCCGCATCAGCCGCTGCGACATAATGACAAAGGTCAGGGGAAAGAGGATCAGCAGATAGGTGGCGAACACCAGAAAGCTGAAATGCCCGACGACGCTCAGGTAGGAGTAAAACCGCCCGGCAAGCGTGGTCGGCCAGTCGGCGACAAAAAGATAGCGGCTGCCGAAAACCATGGACAACAAAATGTTGAACAAGGCAAACCAGTGCCCCCAGCTGACCATCTGGGAGACTTTTTCACGGTAGCGCTGACGATGAGTCACCATAAAATGTCGTCGTGTTCCTTAGTGCGCGTTATCGTCGTTAACGGACGACTGCAACGCCTCTGCAAAAGAGCGGGCGATAGCCTGACGCTGAGCAGGCGCGACGCTGGTGTTGATAAGATTGGTCACCATGTTTCCCAGCACCATCAGGGAAAGATCGGTTGGCGTCTTATGTTTTTCCAGCACGTTTGCCAGTTCACTCAGCAGTTGTTCAACGTGTTCATCACTATAACGGGAAATCTGTGGCATAAATTCGGAATCAGTTTGTTCATGAAAGGGCAACATATTACCGTAGCAACAGCTTTTTTTCTGCATTTTTATCCGCTATTGCACAGATGTGCTGGCGGTGGTTGAATACCGCCCGGTCTAAAAGGAGAGTTTATCATGAGTCTGGACATCAACCAGATTGCCCTGCACCAGCTTATCAAGCGCGATGAGCAAACCCTTGAGCTGGTGTTACGCGATTCATTGCTGGAACCGACGGCTACCGTCAACGACATGGTGGCCGAGCTGCACCGGGTCTACAGCGCCAAAAATAAAGCCTATGGCCTGTTTAATGAAGAGAGCGAACTGGCGCAAACGCTGCGCCTGCAACGCAAGGGCGACGAAGATTTTCTCGCTTTCAGCCGTGCGGCAACCGGCCGTCTGCGGGATGAGCTGTCAAAATACCCCTTCGCTGACGGCGGGATCGTGCTGTTCTGCCATTATCGCTATCTGGCGGTAGAGTATCTTCTCATTGCCGTGCTGAATAATTTAAGCAGCATGCGGGTGAATGAGGAGCTGGATATCAGCTCCACGCACTATCTCGACATCAACCATGCCGACATCGTGGCGCGCATTGATTTAACCGAATGGGAAACCAGGCCGGAATCGACCCGCTACCTGACGTTCCTGAAAGGGCGGGTAGGGCGCAAGGTTGCCGATTTCTTTATGGATTTCCTCGGCGCCAGCGAAGGTCTGAATGCCAAAGCGCAGAACCGAGGGCTGTTACAGGCGGTGGACGACTTTACCGCTGAAGCGGATCTGGATAAAGCGGAACGCCAGAGTGTGCGTCAGCAGGTATACAGCTACTGCAACGAACAGTTGCAGGCCGGGGAAGAGATCGAGCTGGGATCCCTGTCGAAAGAGCTGGCGGGTGTGAGCGACGTCAGCTTCCAGGATTTTACCGCCGATAAAGGCTACGAGCTGGAAGAGAGCTTCCCGGCGGATCGCAGTACGCTGCGTCAGCTGACCAAATACGCGGGCAGCGGCGGCGGTTTGACCATTAATTTCGACGCCATGCTGCTCGGCGAACGCATTTTCTGGGATCCGGCCACCGACACGCTGACCATCAAAGGCACGCCGCCCAATCTGCGCGACCAGTTGCAGCGCCGTCTGAGCGGTGGCAAATAACAGCCATAAAAAAACCCCGCCGGAGCGGGGTTTTTTATTCAACCTGTTGGCGATTACGCGCGAACGAAGTCGATGTGAGTCAGTTTCGGCTTGAACGCGTGACGCTGTACAGCCTGAACTTTAACTTTTACTTCTTTACCGTCAACAACCAGGGTCAGAACTTCGCCATAGAAACCTTCTTTGGCCTGCATGTTCATCACTTTGTCGTGGTCCAGTTCGATAGCAATCGGTGCTTCAGCGCCACCGTAGATGATTGCCGGGAACTTGTTAGCGGTACGCAGGCGGCGGCTCGCACCCTTACCCTGCTCTTTACGTGCTTGTGCTTCAATAGTAAACATTTGAATCTCTCTAATTAATCCTGTTACAGGCGACCCAGCAACAGGCAGATGATCGGCTTTACGGTTGTAAAGCGGGCGGTATTCTATACCCGAACGTATGTGACTTCAACGAAAAGCGCCGCTAGCCGCGCAATTCATTGGCGCGCCGGAAGCGACCTTCGTAATCGAAAACCTTTTCACGTACCTGCCAGAACTGGCCTTTTTTGCGCGCGACGACAAAATCCGGATGCCTGAGCAGCGCGCGGGACGCGACGATATCCGCCGCGACTATCCAGCGCAGCGGCACGCCCGGCGTGCGGGTGTGGGGCCGAATAAAAAGCTGTTCGAAAGCCGTGCGCTGGGCAGGCGTTTGCAGACGGAATCGCTCGCTGACGTCCGCGCCGTCCTCATCGTAATAGGTAATTTTCAGCCACTGGCCTTTCTCATCCGCGCCATGCTGTAAGTCCATGCCGCTGCAGCGCAGCACCAGCGCGTCTTTCAGCTTCAGCGCGGCTTTCAGCATATCGTCAGGATCCACCAGCACCGTGTCGCACTCGCGGCAGCGGCGGGCGGCAATATCATTTTCTGCGTTGCACTGCGGGCAGTTTTTAAAGCGGAAGCGGTAGTCGCACTGGGCGCGATGACCCTCATCGTCTTCAAACCAGCCCTGGCAACGGCGGCCAAAATGCTCGATCAGGGTGCCGTCGGCGGTGGTTTTTCCCCAGAAGGTGTTGGCGAAACCGCAGTCCGGGCAGAAAACCTGCACCGGCACGTTATCACTTTTACCTTTTGGCGCGCCCACTTCCGGCGCGAAGAGATCGTGCGGGTTACCGGCGTAATCCAGGATCAGGCAGTCGGTTTTACCGGGGGCCAGCCGCAGGCCGCGGCCTACGATCTGCTGATACAGACTGACGGATTCCGTCGGGCGCAGAATGGCGATCAAATCGACATGCGGGGCATCAAAGCCGGTGGTCAGTACCGAGACGTTCACCAGATAACGAAACTGCTGCGCTTTGAACGCCTCAATCAGGGCATCGCGCTCGCTGCCCGGCGTTTCACCGGTGATCAGCGCCGCCTCATTCGCCGGCAGCAGGCCGGTGATCTCCCGGGCGTGCTCAACGGTGGCGGCAAAAATCATCACCCCTTTACGGGTGGCGGCAAATTCCTCAATCTGGCTGATAATGTGCGGCGTAATGCGCTGCTGCTTTTTCAGCTCGCCATTGAGATCCGCCTCGCTGAACAGGCCATTGCGCTGCACCTGTAAGCGGCTGAAATCATACTGTACTACCGGCATATCCAGCCGCTCCGGCGGCGTCAGGTAGCCATGCTTGATCATATAGCGCAGCGGTAGCTCATAAATGCAGTCGCGGAACAGCGCTTTTTCATCGCCGCGCACCATGCCGTGATAATGAAACTGATAGATCCAGCCTTTACCCAGCCGAAAGGGTGTGGCGGTCAGCCCCAGCAGGCGCAGTTGCGGATTCACTTTTGTAAGATGCGCGAGGATTTGCTGATACTGGCTGTCGTCGTCATCGCTGATACGGTGGCATTCATCAACAATCAGCAGCGAAAACTCCCCCTGAAAATGGTCGAGATTACGCGCTACCGACTGCACGCTGCCGAACACCACTTTGCCGTGGCTCTCTTTGCGTTTCAGCCCGGCGGCGTAAATGTCTGCCTCAAGGCCTAACGCCAGATATTTCGCGTGATTCTGCGCCACCAACTCCTTGACGTGAGCCAGTACCAGCACACGTCCGCGCGCGACCCTGGCAAGTTCGGCGATCACCAGGCTTTTACCGGCCCCGGTGGGCAGGACGATCACCGCCGGGTGACGATGATGGCGAAAGTGGGCGAGGGTGGCGTCGACAGCTTCACGCTGGTAGGGGCGGAGTGTAAAAGTCATGGTCTCTTTAATTTTCATCAGCAGACTAATAGTATGCCACGGTTTTTTTCCCTTGAGCGATACGCGCAGCCCGTTATACTTAGCCATGCAACATTGCTTCTTTTTTTCGGGCAGTTAGCCCGACTCCGGCACCCTTTACAGGCAAATTTAATTTCATGCGACTTGATAAGTTTATCGCTCAGCAGCTTGGCGTAAGCCGTGCTATTGCCGGGCGTGAGATCCGCGCCAACCGTATTACTATTGACGGCGAAATTGTACGACAAGCGGCGTTTAAACTGCTGCCCGAACATGAAGTGGCGTTCGACGGCAACCCGCTGGCGCAGCAGAATGGCCCGCGCTATTTTATGCTTAATAAACCGCAGGGTTACGTCTGTTCTACCGAAGATCCCGATCATCCGACGGTGCTCTATTTCCTCGACGAGCCGGTGGCGCACAAACTCCATGCCGCCGGGCGTCTGGATATTGATACCACCGGTCTGGTGCTGATGACCGACGACGGTCAGTGGTCGCACCGCATCACTTCACCGCGCCACCACTGCGAAAAAACCTATCTGGTGACCCTCGAATCCCCGGTCAGCGATGACACTGCCGAACAGTTTGCGAAGGGTGTCCAGTTGCATAACGAAAAGGATCTCACCAAACCGGCGGTGCTGGAAGTGATTACTCCGACCGAGGTGCGCCTGACCATCAGCGAAGGGCGCTACCATCAGGTGAAACGCATGTTTGCCGCCGTGGGTAACCACGTTGTCGGTCTGCACCGGGAACGTATTGGCGCCATCGCCCTTGACGATGATTTAGCCCCCGGTGAATACCGCCCGTTAACAGACGAAGAGATTGCCAGCGTTGGCATGCCTTCTGAACTTTCCCAGGAGTCCTGAGTGACCGCCAGGCAAAACTCATCTCTGAGTATCGTCTTTATCCTTGGCCTGCTGGCCATGCTGATGCCGCTCTCCATCGACATGTATCTGCCCGCTCTGCCGGTGATCGCAGAGCAGTTCGCCGTGCCGGCAGGCAGCGCGCAGATGACGCTCAGCACCTATATTCTGGGTTTTGCGCTGGGGCAGTTGTTGTATGGCCCGATGGCCGACAGCATCGGGCGCAAGCCGGTGATCCTCGGCGGGACGCTGATTTTTGCCGCCGCTGCCGTCGCCTGTGCGCTGGCGCAGAGCATTGAGCAGCTGATCACCATGCGTTTCTTCCACGGGCTGGCGGCGGCCGCTGCCAGCGTGGTGATCAACGCCCTGATGCGGGATATTTATCCGAAAGAGGAATTCTCGCGGATGATGTCCTTTGTGATGCTGGTGACCACCATCGCGCCGCTGCTGGCGCCGATGATCGGCGGGGCGGTGCTGGTGTGGATGAGCTGGCATGCGATTTTCTGGATCCTGGCCATTGCCGCGCTGCTGGCCTCGCTGATGATCTTCTTTTTCATTAAAGAGACGCTGCCGGTGGAGCGGCGACAAAAATTCCGCGTTCGCACCACGCTCGGGAATTTCGCCACGCTGTTTCGCCACAAGCGGGTGCTGAGCTATATGCTGGCGAGCGGCTTCAGCTTCGCCGGGATGTTCTCCTTCCTCAGCGCCGGGCCTTTTGTCTACATCGAGATCAACCATGTTTCGCCGCAGGATTTCGGCTATTACTTCGCGCTGAACATCGTCTTCCTGTTCATTATGACCATCATTAACGGACGTTTCGTGCGCCGGGTCGGGGCGATCAATATGTTCCGCGCCGGGCTGTACATTCAACTGGCGATGGCGATATGGATGGTGGTGTGCGCCGCGCTGGACGTCGGATTCTGGGCGCTGGTGGTGGGCGTGGCGGCCTTTATCGGCTGCGTGTCGCTGGTGGCCTCAAACGCCATGGCGGTGATCCTGGATGAATTTCCGCATATGGCGGGGACGGCCTCGTCGCTGGCGGGCACCTTCCGTTTCGGCATCGGTGCTATTGTCGGCGCGTTACTGTCGCTGGCGACCTTTAACAGCGCCTGGCCGATGATCTGGTCTATCGCCTTCTGCGCGGCCAGCTCTGTACTCTTCTATTTCTACGCCAGTCGCTCGAAAAAGCGCGCCGCCTAATCCTTTCCAGGGGGCAAAAACTGCCCCCTTCGTTGATGCATATCAACGGATCCTGCGATCGCATTTCCCCGATTTGTTTCTTTTATGTAAAATGTATTTGTGTAAAAAGTCACACCGTTGTAGTTAAAAAGGTTGAGTTAGATCTCATAAACGGGTACATATAGCCTGTGTAGTTACAGATGTAAATTAATTGTGAAGATTTTGCTTTCAGGGAAATAACGTGAATACATTAAACCTCTCTATCGTGCACCGGTTGCCGCAGAACTATCGCTGGCTGGCGGGAAGCGCAGGTTCGAAAGTTGAACCGATTCCGCACAATGGACAGAGCGGCGAAAATTGTCTGGTCGCGTTGAAACTGTTAAGCCCGGATGGCGATAGCGCGTGGCCAGTGATGCATAAGCTCAGCCAGGCGTTAAACGATATCGAAGTGGACTGCTCGGTGCTGGAATGCGAAGGCGAGCCGTGCCTGTTTGTTAATCGTCAGGACGAGTTTGCGGCCACCTGCCGCCTGAAAAACTTTGGCGTCGCCATCGCAGAGCCGTTCTCGAACAACAATCCTTTCTGAGTTAGCTCAGCGACAGCAGCTGGCGCGTATAAGCCTGCTGCGGCTGGCTGAACACCTGCGCGCACTCCCCCTGTTCCACCACCTCTCCCTGACGTAATACGATCACCTGATGACAGAGCGCGCGCACCACGCGCAGATCGTGACTGATAAAGATGTACGCCAGGCGGTGTTTTTCCTGCAAGGATTTTAACAGCGTGAGGATCTGCGCCTGCACGGTGCGATCCAGCGATGACGTCGGCTCATCCAGCACGATCAGCTCAGGCTTTAAGATCAGCGCCCGGGCAATGGCGATACGCTGTCGCTGGCCGCCGGAAAACTCCGCCGGATAGCGATGGCGGCTGTCCGGATCAAGACCCACTTCCACCATCACCGCTTTCACCTGTTCTTCCCGCTCCGCCCGCGACAGGGCAGGCTGATGCACCCGTAACCCTTCTTCGATGATCTGCTGCACATCCAGCCGCGGGTTCAGCGAGGAGTTTGGATCCTGAAACACCACCTGCATCCGGTGACGCACCGGCAGCATTTGCCGGCGATCCCAGCTGTGCAGCGGATGATGATCAAATTCAATTTGCCCTTCGCTGGCAATCAGCCGCAGCAGCGCCAGTCCGGTGGTGCTTTTTCCCGATCCGGACTCCCCCACCAGCCCCAGCGTTTCGCCGGGCCGCAGGCTGAAGCTCAGGTTGTTGACCACCGGTTTTTTCCCGGTCACGCGGCGGAAAAGGCCGCTGCGTACCGGAAAGGCGACGTTCAGATTTTTGACCTGCAACAGCGGCGGCAGGGCAGGGGTGAGCGGCACCGGATCGCCAGCCGGTTCGCTGTCCAGAAGCCGCTGCGTATAAGGATGCTGCGGGCGGGCGAACAGTTCTGCTGCGCGGTTCTGCTCCACGCAGCGGCCGTTTTGCATCACCGCCACGCTGTCCGCCAGCTTTTTCACAATGCTCAGGTTATGGGTGATGAACAGCAGCCCCATGTTCAGCTCATCACGCAGTTCACGCAGCAGTTGCAGGATCTGCGCCTGCACGGAAACGTCCAGCGCGGTGGTCGGCTCATCGGCGATCAGCAGTTCCGGGCGCGTCAGCAGCGCCATGGCGATCATCACCCGCTGCCGCTCGCCGCCGGAAAGCTGATGGGGGAAATCATTCAGCCGGGTACGGGCATTGCGGATGCCGACGCGATCCAGACAGTCGAGCATTTCGCTGCGCGCCGCCTCACGCCGCATCCCGCGATGCAGGGACAGCACTTCATACAGCTGTTTTTCCAGCGTATGCAGCGGGTTAAGGGAGACCATCGGCTCCTGGAAAATCATCGCGATTTTATTGCCGCGCACGGAGCGCAGAGTTTTTTCACTGGCATGCAGCAGCGATTCGCCTTTAAACAGAATATCGCCCGCAGGATATTCCACCGGCGGCGCGGGCAGCAGCCGCAATACCGACAGCGCGGTGACGCTTTTGCCGGAGCCGGATTCGCCCACCAGCGCCAGGGTTTCACCGGCATGGATTGTCAGCGACAGATCGCTGACCACGGTGCGCAGCTGTTGCTGATGGCGGAAGGCTACCGTCAGGGAATTTATCGCCAGCAGGGGAGCGCTCATCTTACACCGCCTTGTTCGGATCGAAGGCGTCGCGCACCGCTTCGCCGATGAAAATCAACAGCGACAGCAGCACCGCCACCGATAAAAAGCCCGCGATGCCCAGCCAGGGGGCCTGAAGATTATTTTTGCCCTGTAACAGCAACTCTCCCAGCGACGGCGAGCCGAGCGGCAGGCCGAAGCCGAGAAAATCCAGCGAGGTGAGGGTGGTGATGGAGCTGCACAGAATAAAGGGGATAAAGGTCAGCACGGCGACCATGGCGTTGGGCAGCATATGGCGCAGGATAATGCTGCGATCGCTGACCCCCAGCGCCTGCGCCGCGCGGATATAATCAAAATTACGGGTGCGTAAAAACTCTGCCCGCACCACCCCCACCAGACTCATCCAGCCGAACAGCACCGTCACCGCCAGCAGCCACCAGAAGCCCGGCTGAATGACGCTGGAGAGCAGAATGATCAAGAACAGCGTCGGCATTCCTGCCCACACCTCGATCACCCGCTGGCCAAAGAGATCGATACGGCCGCCGTAATAGCCCTGCATCGCCCCGACCATCACGCCGATCACGCTGGAGCAGAGCGTCAGCATCAGGCCAAAGAGCACTGAAATGCGCGTGCCGTAGAGAATGCGCGCCAGCACGTCGCTGCCGTTGGCGTCAGTACCCAGCCAGTTCTGTGCGGACGGCGGCGACGGGAAAGGCGTGTCGGTGGCGAAATTAATGCTGCGCGCGCCGAAGCGTACCGGCGCCCACAATACCCAGGCGTGGTCATCCAGCTGCTTTTGCAGCCAGGGATCCTGATAATCCGCCGGGGTGGTGAACTGCCCGCCGAATACCGTTTCGCTGTAATCCTTCAGCACCGGGGCGTACCACTGGCCTTCATAGCGCACCAACAGCGGCTTATCGTTGGCAATAAGCTCCGCGCACAGGCTGAGGGAAAACAGCACAAGGAAAATCCACAAGGACCAGTAGCCGCGACGATTATGGCGAAAGCGTGCCCAGCGGGCCTGGTTAACGAGGCTTAATTGACGCATCAGCGACCCTCAAAATCGATACGTGGATCCACCAGCGTATAGCTGATATCGCTGAGGATATTCAGCAGCAGGCCAATCAGGGTGAAAATATAGAGCGTGCCGAACATCACCGGATAATCCCGCGAGACGGTGGCTTCATAGCCGAGCAGCCCCAGACCGTTCAGCGAAAACATCACTTCAATCAGCAGCGAGCCGGTAAAAAACATGCTGATAAAGGTGGCCGGGAAACCGGCGATCACCAGCAGCATCGCATTACGAAAGACGTGTTTATGCAGAATATTGCGCTCGCTCACCCCTTTGGCGCGGGCGGTGACCACGTACTGCTTACGAATTTCATCGAGAAAGGAATTTTTGGTCAGCATGGTTAAGGCGGCAAAGCCGCCGATCACCGTCGCCAGCACCGGCAGCGTGATGTGCCACAGGTAATCGGTGATTTTCTGGTACCAGGGCAGGGTGTCGAAATTGGCGCTCACCAGCCCGCGTAGCGGGAAAAGATCGTAATAGCTGCCGCCGGCAAACAGCACGATCAGCAGCACGGCAAACAGGAAGGCCGGGATCGCATAGCCGATTATAATAAAGGCACTGCTCCAGGTATCGAAGCGGCTGCCGTTGTGCACCGCCTTGCGGATGCCGAGCGGAATGGACACCAGATAGATAATCAGCGTGCCCCACAGCCCGAGCGTCACCGACACCGGCATACTCTCTTTGATGAGCTGTAGCACGGAGGCGCTGCGGAACAGGCTGTCGCCAAAATCAAAGCGCAGGTAATTCCACAGCATAGTGAAATAGCGCTCATGCAGCGGTTTGTCGAAGCCGTAGCGTTTGGTGATCTCTTCGATAACTTCCGGATCCAGGCCGCGGCCGCCGCGATAGTTGCCCTCGCCGATATTGCCCACGCCGGTACGCGCATGGGACGCGCCCATACCGCCATCGCCGCCGCCGGGCATCGCGCCTTTCTGACCAAACTCAATAGCGGCAATCGCCTGATCCACCGGGCCGCCGGGGGCGATCTGCACGATGAAAAAGTTAATGGTGATGATCGCCCACAGGGTGGGGATCAGCAGCAGTAAACGACGAAGTAAATAAGCGCCCATAGCCTCTCCTTAACGTCTGGCAGCGGGCAGTTTCGCCGCTTTGTTGACGTCGTACCACCAGGTATCAAACCCGATGGAATAGACCGGGCGCTGCGCGGGCATGGAAAATTTATCCCAGTAAGCGAGGCGATCGGACGCCATAAACCACATTGGCAGCATGTAATAATTCCACGTCAGCACCCGATCCAGCGCCCGGCCCAGCGGCAGCAGCTTTTTTTTATCGCCCTGCGCGGCAATGATTTTTTCAAGCAGCGCATCGATGATCGGGCTGGTGACGCCCGGCGTGTTGTAGGTGGAATTCAGGTAGGCCGAGCCCCAGGAAATTTGCAGATCGGTATCCGGCCATGGCCGTGCCTGCAAGGTGCGCGGTATCATGTCAAAATCACGGCTGCGCAGGCGGTTGGTGAGCTGGGAGTTATCCACCTGGCGTACGTTGAGCGTTACGCCAAGCCGCGCCAGATTATGCTGGAAGGGCATCACCCAGAGATTGTTGCTCCCGGCGGGCAGCAGCAGCTCAAAGCTGAAGGGTTTTCCGGTTTTCGCATTCACACGCTGTTTGCCCTTCAGCACCCAGCCCGCCGCATCCAGCAATTGACCTGCTTTCAGCAGATTATTACGGTCAAAGCCGTTGCCCTGCGAGACGGGCGGCTGGTAGATGGAGGTAAACACCTCCGGCGGCAGCCCTGCTTTCATCGGCGCCAGCAGCGTCAGTTCGGCGGCATCCGGATAGCCACGGGCGGCGTATTCCGTATTCTGGAAATAGCTGTTGGTTCGTGAATAGGCGTTATAGAACAGCGCCTTATTCATCCACTCAAAATCGAAAGCCAGCGTCAGCGCTTGCCGAACCCGGCGATCCTGAAACAGCGGACGCTGGTTATTAAACGCCAGCCAGCGCGTATCCTGCGCCGATTCGTTTTTCTGCTCGTCTTTAACAATAAAGTGATTAGCGAAATTTTTGCCGGTGTAGCGTGTCGCCCAGTTTTTCGCATCGCCTTCCTGACGGAAATCAAATGCCCCCGCCTTGAAGGCTTCGAAAGCCACGTTATCGTCCAGATAGTAGTCGTAGCGAATATTATCGAAATTCCAGCGCCCGCGATTGACCGGCAGATCTGCTGCCCAGTAATCCCGCACGCGGGTGTAGGCGATATACTGCCCCATACGCCACTGGCTGATGCGATACGGCCCGCCGCCCAGCGGCGGTACGGACAGCGGATCGCTGAGCTTATGGTTTTTCCAGAATTTCTCCGGCATCACCGGCAGGCTGAACAGGCTCAGCAGATCTTCTTTACCGGGTTTGGCCAGCGCAATGCGTACGGTGAGCGGCGCGATGGCTTTGACCGTGGTGCCCTTGTAAATCAGCCGGAACTGCGGCACGCCTTCGGTCATGAATTTATGAAAGGAAAAGGCCACGTCGCTGGCTTTGACGGGCGTACCGTCCTGAAAGGTGGCCTTTGGATTAATGGCGATCTCCGCCCAGGAAAAGTCATCCGCGTAGCGCGCCATCTCCGCGATCAGCGGGTAGTAACTGCCCGGCTCATCGTCCGAAGTGGTGAATAGGGTGTCATACAGCGCCTCGGTGCGTACCGCGGCATTACCGCGCAGGGCGTAGCGGTTGAAGTTATCAAAGGTGCCGATCACCGCAAGCGTAATGTTGCCGCCCTTCGGCGCTGCCGGATTGACGTAATCAAAATGGCTGAAATCCGCGGCGTATTTCGGCTCGCCAATCACCGAAAAGGCGTAGCTCTCTTTTATGGTCTGTGCCTGAGCGGTCAGGCTCAACATGGCGAACAGCATCATTATTACGCGCAGAGACATCATCGGGCGGCTTCCTTTTACCAGCGCTAAGACCGGTGAATAATAAGGTACAGGCTGGTGGATGGTAAATGCTTCACCCCTGAAGCTGAACAGAAAAAGGCGGTGGCTGCCAGTTTTGCAGCTGGGCCAGCGTCATCGGGCGGCAAAACCAGTAGCCCTGCAAAAAGTTTACCCCACGGGCGCGCAGCCATCTGGCCTGGTCAGCGGTTTCCACGCCTTCCGCAACGGTCTGCATGTTCAGCCGTTTCGCCAGCAGCAGCACGGTGTCCAGCACCGGCGAGGCGGCGGTTTCCATATCAATGACGCTCACAAAGGCGCGATCGATTTTCAGGTAATCCAGGGTAAAACGCTCCAGATAAATCAGCGCGCTGTGGCCGGTGCCGAAATCATCAATGGCAATTTCATAGCCTTTCTGATGCAGGGCCTTAAACAGCGCCGCCGCTTCGCCATGCTTAAGCATATGACGCTCGGTAATTTCCAGTACGATGCTGAAATGCTGCACGGGCAGGGCGGCATTCAGACGATCAAGATCTTCAATAAAGCTGGCGGCATGCAGATGGCCGGTGGCGATATTGATGCCGAGCTTGCCGCCCACGGGGAGCACGCTTTGTAATGCCGCGGCGTCACGGGCGATCAGGCGAAACAGGTGCTGCGTCAGCGGTACCATCAGTTTTTGCGCTTCAGCGAGGGGAATAAAGGTATTCGGGGAGATCTCACCCTTCGTCGGATGCTTCCAGCGCAGCAGCACTTCCGCGCCGCTGACGCGCAGCGTGCCCGCATCCACCACCGGTTGATACACCACATAAAATTGGTCGTTCTTAATGGCCTGCAAAATCTCTCTGCCAGGCCGCAGACGCCGGTGCAGCAACAGGGCGCAGAGTAAACCCGCCAGCAGACCCGCCATCAGCGCGGGAAGCAGCGCCAGCTGAATGTCCTGCGGCGTCCAGCGTTCGGCATACAGCCAGAGGGTGAGCGGCAGGCTGTCGATGGCCGCATGACGTACCGACTGCGCAGAGACATCCCCCGGGGAAATCAGCCGGGCGGAAAAGGTGGAGATAGCGTTATCGCCTGTCGCCAGCGCAACGCCCTGATAATTATCCCGCAGGGAAGAGTTGATCAACGAAGGGGCGAGATTAACGTTAACGGAGACGAAAACCCCGTGTTCATCCCGCAGCGGGCTTTGATACCAGATGCCGATGGCGGGAGTATCGGGCATCATCGGCGTGCCGGGCAGGATCACCATATCGAGCTTTTTGCTGACATCAATACCCGGTATCAGATCGGTCAGCGGCACATCCATCGCGCCGGTGGCGGAGGAGCAAAACGCATTATGGTTACGTACCAGTAAAAACGCCCGCACGTTCACGCTGAATGCCGCCCGCGATGTTAATTCGCTGCTGACTTTTTCACAGGGGCTTAAGGCTAACGGTTGCAGTAAATCGCTGGTGGTATGCAGATCGCTAAAATAATGTTCAACGTTAGCTTTAATATCGCTGAATAAACGATCTAACTGAATTTCACGATGGTGTTGCGCAATGCTAAATTGCAGGCCTCCTGCCACGATGCCCGTCAGAATGCCTGTCAGAATACTGATGATCAGAATTTTGCGGCTGGCATGCGTTAAGCGGATCGGCATAGGGGTACGGTATCCAGATAAGACAGAGGATCGCTTTGAATTGTCAGACTATAGCCTGGAAAGACTTCAGCCGTCAGCAGGCAAAAAAAAAGCACTGCCGGAGCAGCGCTTCTTTTTTATGTCGTCATGTCAGTCAAGGGAAACCAACAGGCGATACGTTAACTGCGGACTAAAACGCGACGCGCTTCGTTATAACGTTTTTTCCAGTATGGCTCATCCATACTTGAAATCACGACACCGCTGCTGGTAGAGGCATGGACAAACTGGTTGTTGCCAATATAAATACCAACGTGACGTCCGGTAGAACCGGCTCTGAACAGGACCAGATCGCCGGTGCGTAAGCTGGTGCGTGAAACGGATTTGCCCATTTCCTGCTGTTCATAGGTGGAACGCGGCAGTTCTAAACCAAATTGTTCGCGGAAAGTACGCTGTACGAAACCGGAGCAATCAATACCTTTTTTGGTATCGCCGCCAAGACGATAACGAACGCCTTTCCAGCTTGCGTATTGATCCATAAGGCGGGATTTAACATCCAGATTACGAACCATCGTCTCAAATTCATCCTGAGAGGCTTGCAGTGACGAGGCATCTTCGGTGCCCACAACATGCGTCTCAGGGTGCATATTCTTTGCGGTATTAGTTGAACAAGCTGAAAGCAGTACCGCTACTGCTAACGCGGGGATCGCCCGCCCGAGATATCTCAAAAACGGTTGAGATTTGACCATGTTGTTTATTTTCCCTTGAAGTCCTTAACGATAAATATCGCTATATAAATGCCAAACGTGACGAGATTAATTACCTGCGCACTACGACACAATTCCTCCAGGTCAAATCTGTGGTTTAACGCACAAATTTATTCACAGCGGGAATATTTTATGTCTGTGAGGCGAAACGCAGTCGAGATTACCTTATCACCCCAGGCAATGCGAGACTTTTTATGTGTTTTTTTATAAGAAATTATGATACCGAAAGTGAAAATAAATCTTTGTACAAAAAGCAAGCAATTTAGCTTAAAAACCATGCATGCCGCTCATTTAGCTGGAGAAATTTTGTGACAGGCGTATGACGGAAAGGAGAAAGAGCCAACTTTATTTTGCAGGGATCCTTGTCGATCCCTGCAATGGCGGTAAAAAGAAGTTATTTATTTGTTTAAAAGTTGTTTGTTTTTATAAGGCAAATAATAGTCAAACAGTGAAACGATTTTATCGCTAAGGGGTGTCAACAAAAACCAGGGTAAGCCAATGAGCACGGCAGAAAGGGAGCCGACGACAATATCAGTAAACCAGTGCGCGCCTATCATTACCCGCGGGAACGCGAAAACCACCACAATAAGCAGGGCAATGGCAAAGGCGCCTTTACCAAAATAACGCCACATGACTGCTGAAAAAATAAGCAGCATCATGCCGTGATCCCCGGGGAAGCTGTCTTTCGAGGCATCTTTAGTAGGAATAACGCTCAGCAAATCGCTGACGCGGTTGACATGCTCAAAGAATAACGACGGGCTGGCGCGTTTTACCGGGTACAGCGCCTGCGCCAGCTGGTTGATCACCACGGCGGTGAACAGCATCATCAGGCCTATCATCACCACGCGGCGACGACCCGCCGCATCGGCGTTACGCCAGAAGCTCACCATCAGCGCGCCCATCGCCAGTAGGGAGCAGGCATCAAAGGCGCGGTTGTTGGTGATAGCGACCAGCCACAGAAAGGCACGGCTTTCAGTCAGCTTTTCATTAAAGAAATGAAAAATAGCCGAGTCGAGGGTAAACCACATGCCATGGTTTACTGGCAGGAACCAGGATAAAAACAGCGCCAGACCGGCGGCATTTAACAGTAAAATCAGGGGAAGTCGCGTTTTCATGTATTCATCAGAAACTAAGGTATCAACCGTAACGTTAATTCTCGTCGGCTAAACGAAGCTTCAACAAAGTTGACTGAAGTGCATTCCAGTCCGCTTCATCAGCGGTGATCAGCTCAATACGGCTGTCCGGCGGCGATACATTTTGCGTTTCGATACGCAAATCCTGTCCCTGACGATTAATACGCACCAGCCCTTCGGGAATGCGCATCACGCCTTTTACACGATCCACCGGCGCCAGCCGCGCCCACTCCAGCAGGCCAATGGTGTCGAAACGGGTTTCAGCATCAAAGATCCAGCCGCAGGCCTGATGGCCCTGCCCACTGTTGAGGCTGCGACGCCAGCGCTGATGGGAAGGCAGACTTAGCGCGGCAAGGCCTTTTTTATCGCCATGGCTGTGCTGATGCGCGGCGCTTTCGGGCAGCTCACGCTGGTTGCGGCGCGGGCGATCCAGCAGGGCGGGGTCGATATTTCCCTGGGTGGCGGTGAATAACTCCCGATCGCCGCCGTACTGCTGCCACCACTGCGCCAGCGCCTGCTCGCTTTCCGGCGTGCGGCGATCCGCTTTGTTGGCGATGATAATATCTGCCGCCGCCAGCTGGTCGCGGAAGTTCTCATTATTCACGGCCTTTTCATCCAGCAGTTGACGCGGATCGAGCAGGCAGAGGGTGGCCTGTAATTCGATCCACGGCTCATAAACCGGGGCGGTAAGCATATCGAGGATCTGCTTCGGATGGCCCAGGCCGGTAGGCTCGATCAGTAAACGGTCCGGCTTACCCTGGCGCAGCAGGGTATTCAGCCCCACCTGCATTGGCAAACCATTCACGCAGCACATACAGCCGCCGGGGATCTCTTTTAACAGCGCGCCGCTGTCCGCCAGTAATGCGCCGTCAATGCCGACTTCACCAAATTCATTCACCAGCACGGCCCATTTTTCGGCGGGATCCTTCTGCGCCAGCAGATGCAAAATAGAGGTGGTTTTACCGCTACCCAGAAAACCGGTGATCAGGTTGGTCCTGGTCATATAAGCTCCATGATTAGATCTGTTAACTGTTATTAAGTAACAATAATGCTAATCCTGGCGAAAAAAGAAGGAAAAGAGAAGTGAAAGGGCGGACAGATGGCTTCTCTGTCCGCTTTAATGGCAGGAATTGTTAATGAGCGAGCGTGTCAATCACCGCCTGATGCGCGCCTTTATCAGCAATCTGTTGCCAGGCCGCCTGGATCGCATTGACGAACGCCGGATCGGCCGGCAGGTCGCTGCCGAAGATTTCCGTCAGCGTCAGCAGGGCGGGTACGCGATCGTCCGGCTCGCTGGTTTCGACGATGGCGCGGAATTTTTCCACCAGCGGATCGCGAATATCAATCGCCTGCCCGGCATCGTCAACGCCGCTGACATAGCGCATCCAGCCAGCGACGCCCAGCGCCAGCAGCGGCCAGGGCGTACCGCGTTGCAGATGCACGCGGATCCCGTCCAGCATACGCTGCGGCAATTTCTGGCTGCCGTCCATGGCGATCTGCCAGGTCCGGTGTTGCAGCGCCGGGTTGGCAAAACGGTCGATCAGGCTGTCGGCGTAAGCGGTGAGATCCACATCGGTGATGCGCAGCGTCGGTGCCTGCTCTTCCAGCATAAGACGGCGGGCGGCGCGGCGGAAATGCGCGTCCTGCATGCAGTCGCTGATATGGGCAAAACCCGCCAGATAGCCCAGATAGGCAAGGAAAGAGTGGCTGCCGTTCAGCATACGCAGCTTCATTTGCTCCCACGGCAGCACATCCTGCACCAGTTGCACGCCAGCCACTTCCCATGCCGGGCGTCCGGCAACAAAGTTATCTTCGACTACCCATTGAATAAAAGGCTCACAGCTGATGGCGCAGGGATCTTCCACCCCCAACGTGCGGGTAATCTCCGCCAGCGATTCATCCGTTGCCGCCGGTACGATGCGATCGACCATGGTGCCGGGGAAGCTCACTTTGTCGTTGATCCACTGTGCCAGCTCAGCGGAGCGCTGCTGCGCCATGCCGAGCACGGCGTTTTTCACCACATGGCCGTTGTCGGGAATATTGTCGCAGGAGAGGACGGTAAAAGGCGCAAGGCCGCGATCGCGACGGCGGGCAAGCGCTTCCACCAGAATACCCGGCGCAGAGTGCGGCTCGGTGGGGTTTTGCAGATCGTGCACGATACGCGGCTGATTAAGATCCAGTTTGCCGGTCGCCGGATCGATGCAGTAACCTTTTTCCGTGATGGTCAGCGACACAATCGCCACCTGCGGCTCGCAGAATTTTTCGATGATGGCAGGCAGGGAGTCCAGTTTGGCGTTCAGGCATTCGTGAACCGCGCCGACGATAATCGCCTCGTTGCCCGTCGCGCCTTTTTCCAGCACGGTGAACAGGTGCTCCTGCTCACGCAATTGCATCATTAACCGGTCGCCGCTGAACAGGCTGATTTCGCAGATCCCCCAATCGCCGCCCCGGGCGTTCAGCACCCGGTCCGTTAACAGCGCCTGATGCGCGCGATGAAAAGCGCCAAAGCCGAAATGCACGATGCGCGAGCGCAGCAGGGAGCGATCATACTGCGGTAAGCGGACGTTTTCCGGCAGCGTTTGCGAGGCGATTGTCTTCATTAATAAACACCTGATTAACTAATAATTAACAAGATGCAGTGTAAAGTTATATGACAGCAAATTGAATTGGTATGCCTTAATTTTACGGGGAATGTGAGCTGGATCAATCTGGGATACGGTGGGGTTTGATCGCCGGAAATAAACATGTATGGTAGTCGTCATTGGCTTTGACTGTATTGGTATAACAACTTTTAGAGGGTTAGGCGATGGAACAAACCTGGCGTTGGTATGGACCGAACGATCCGGTATCTCTTGATGACGTCCGTCAGGCGGGCGCAACCGGCGTGGTCACCGCACTGCATCATATTCCTAACGGTCAGGTATGGCCGGTGGAAGAAATCAAACAGCGCCAGGCGCAGCTGGCTGAAAAAGGCCTTACCTGGTCGGTAGTGGAAAGTATTCCGGTACACGAAGACATCAAAACCCACAGCGGCGAATACAAAACCTGGATTGCCAATTATCAGCAGAGTATCCGTAATCTGGCGGCCTGCGGCATCGATACCGTCTGCTACAACTTTATGCCGATCCTCGACTGGACGCGTACCGACCTGGAATATACGCTGCCGGACGGCTCCAAAGCCCTGCGTTTTGATCAGATTGCTTTTGCCGCTTTCGAGCTGCATATCCTGAAACGCGAAGGGGCGCAGGCAGACTACACCGAAGAAGAGCAGCGTCAGGCGCTGGAATTCTTTAACGCCGCCAGCGACGCGGAAATTGAAAAGCTGACGCGTAATATTATTGCCGGTCTGCCGGGGGCGGAAGAGGGCTATACGCTGGATCAGTTCCGCGCGCGCCTGGCGGAATACGATGGCATTAATAAAGAACAGCTGCGTGAAAACATGGCCGTGTTCCTGAAAGCCATTGTGCCGGTTGCGGAAGAAGTGGGCGTGCGTCTGGCCGTTCACCCGGACGATCCGCCGCGCCCGATCCTTGGCCTGCCGCGTATTGTTTCCACCATTGAAGATATGCAGTGGCTGAAAACGTGCGTCGACAGCATCCATAACGGCTTCACCATGTGCACCGGCTCTTACGGCGTGCGGGCAGATAACGATCTGGTGAAGATGGTGGAAACCTTTGGCGACCGCATTCACTTTACGCATCTGCGTTCTACCTGCCGCGAGGCGAACCCGAAAACCTTCCACGAAGCCGCGCATTTACAGGGCGACGTTGATATGGTGGCGGTGGTGAAAGCGATCCTCACTGAAGAACTGCGTCGTAAGAAGGCCGGAGATTTACGACCGATCCCGTTCCGTCCCGATCACGGGCACCAGATGCTGGACGATCTGCGTAAGAAAACCAACCCTGGCTATTCGGCAATTGGTCGTCTGAAAGGGATGGCGGAAGTACGCGGCGTGGAACTGGCGCTGAAACATACGCTGTTCCCGGAACTGCTTTAGAACGGTAAAATGGTAAAACAATTGCCGGGTGGCGCTGCGCTAACCCGGCCTACATGTAGGCCCGGCAAGCTTGCGCCGCCGGGCGAAAATGTGCCTTAATCCGCTCGGCCCATATAACGGCTTTCTTCGATATGAATGCGGATCTTCTCGCCCGTGGTCAGGTATTCCGGTACCTGGATCACCAGACCGGTGCTCAGGGTGGCAGGCTTGGTACGGGAGCTGGCTGAAGCGCCTTTAATGCCCGGTGCCGTTTCCACAATTTCCAGATCCACCGTCTGCGGCAGCTCCAGCGCCAGCAGCTGACCATCCCAGGTTAACACCTGCATGTCCGGCATACCGCCTTCAGGAATAAATTGCAGTTCGTCTTCGATCTGCTCTTTGGTGAAGATATACGGCGTGTAATCTTCTTTATCCATAAACACGTATTCGTTGCCGTCGACATAAGAGAAGTCAACGAAACGACGGGTCAGCGTCACGGTATCCACGATGTCGTCGCCTTTAAAACGCTCTTCAACTTTCATCCCGGTACGGACGTCAGAAAAACGCATTTTATACAGCGTCGCTGCGCCACGGGCGCTCGGTGACTGAATATCGATATTTTTCACAATCAGCAGTTTGCCGTTGTAATTCAGCACCATACCTTTTTTAATTTCATTCGCTCTTGGCATTATTAATCCTGTTTGGGAAAAGGGTAAAAATATCGCGACAAATTACTCGCGAGGGGCGTTTCAGGCAAGGGGAATCAGCATGTTTTGCATGTTCACCACAAAAAGTGATAGCGTGCGCAAACGTGGGATGACAACCCCGATCACCCCCGCCAAAAGAGAGCCGTTTATGGAGTGTCGCAGCGATTGCGGAGCCTGTTGTACCGCGCCATCCATCAGCAGCCCGATCCCCGGTATGCCGGACGGCAAACCCGCCAATACCCCCTGCGTTCAGCTTGACGAGCAGCAGCGCTGTAAGCTGTTCCGCTCGCCGCTGCGCCCGAAAGTCTGCGCCGGACTGCAACCCTCCCGCGAGATGTGCGGCAGCACGCGCGCCCAGGCGATGGTTTACCTTATCGATCTGGAAAGGCTGACCGCGCCTTAAACATCTTTTATGCGCGCCAGGCATGCCATGGTGACGACGATCATCACCAGCGCAAACCAGAATACCGCGTGATAGCTCCAGAACTCCGCCACCACGCCCGCCAGCGACCCGGCGATGATCCAGCCGACGCGGGTGGTATTAGTATAAAGCGTGGTGGCAGCCCCCGCCTGGCCTGGCATCAGATCCTGAAAATAGAGCATGCCGATACCGGCAAGAATACCGATGTATACGGCGTTCAGCAGCTGTAAAGCAAGCAGTAATACCGGCGTGTGCACGGTCAGCATCCCGGCGTAAAAAATCAGCCCGGCGACCACCGCGATGCGCATCAGAAAGCGCTTGCCGAAGCGTTTAGCGTAGTAACCCGCAATCAGCATGGTCGGGATCTCAAGCCCGGCGGCGGTACCCATCATCACACCCGCCAGCTTTTCCGGCAGATGCAGCTCATTAATGATAAACAGCGGCATATTGATGATATACAGGCTGTTGGTGCCCCACATCAGCGTGCAGATGACAAACAGCAGCAGCGCATCACGTCTGTTGGTGCGCGGCGCTTCCAGCACACCGGTCGCCAGCACCGGCTCTTTGCGCATGGTTGGCAGAAAAAACCACACCATGATCCCGCACACCACAAAGGCAATAGCCGCGCTCAGATACATCATCGTAAAGCCGAATCCCATTGCCAGCGCATAGGCCAGCGGCGGTCCGATCACCCAGGCCAGCGACACCTGCGCGCGCAGGATCGAGCTGAACATCACCGCTTCGCGGCCGGTGCGATCCGCATGTTCACGGGCAAGGGCGAACATCTGCGGGTTTGCGGTTGAGCCAAAGCTGCTCAGGAAGACGCCGATAAACAACAGAATGAAATAGTTACGGTTAAAGGCAAAGAGCGTACAGGCCAGCACGCCGAACAGACAGCAGAAGACGATGAGGTTTTTACGGTCGCCTTTGCGATCCGAACGCCCGGCAAGAAACTGGCTGACCAGAATGCCGATCACCGCGCTGCCGGTGAAGAAAAAGCCGACCATCGCCGGACGGGCGTGCACTTCGTTAGTCAGAAATAAGCTCAGCGTCGGCGTCTGCAGGGCACCAGCAATGCCGGTGAGAAAGGCCACAATCAAAAACGCCGTGGAGGTGACGTCAAACGGTTTGGGAGAGGCGGCTGCGGGGGTAATGTGCATCTTTTCGGTTCTGCGTTCTGAAGAAGACGCGGAGTTTACGCCGCTACTCAGAAAATAGACAGACGCTAACGAAAAAGTGCCACAAAAAATCAAAATAGCATTTCAAAATAATTCTCATTACGGCTGAAGTTGCTGAAACAGACGCAGCGGCGGCGTCAGCAGCATCAGCAAAAAAACCAGCGCCGCAGCAAAAATGTGCTGTACATCTAAATTTTTTAAGCGGAAAGACGAGATTTCTTGCGTGCTGACGGATAAAGAGCAAGACTTCTTGAAACGTTTCAGCGCTATCCTTTAACTTCCCCGTTACCGGTTGGCGCGTTAATTCACCAGAAGGCTGAAACGATTCAACTTCAGCAGGAGTGGAAATCTATGTTCCAGTTATCCGTTCAGGATATTCATCCCGGCCAGCAGGCCACCAATAAAGAAGACGCTATCCGTCAGATCGCCGCCGCCCTGGTGCAGGCTGGCAACGTGGCCGACGGCTATGTTAACGGCATGCTCGCCCGCGAGCAGCAAACCTCCACCTTCCTCGGCAATGGCATCGCCATCCCGCACGGCACGACAGATACCCGCGATCAGGTGCTGAAAACCGGCGTTCAGGTTTATCAGTTCCCGCAGGGCGTACTGTGGGGCGAAGGGCAGGTGGCTTACGTCGCTATTGGCATCGCCGCCAGTTCTGACGAACATCTCGGCCTGCTGCGTCAGCTGACGCACGTGTTAAGCGACGATGCGGTGGCGGCGCAGTTGCAGTCTGCCACCACGACTGAAGAGCTTCGCGCCCTGCTGATGGGTGAAAAACAGAGTGAAGCGCTGAAGCTGGATAACGATTTGCTGACGCTCGACATCACTGCCAGCGATATTGTAACTCTCCAGGCCGTAAACGCCGGACGTCTGAAAGAGGCCGGTGCCGTTGACACCGCTTTTGTGACCCGCGCCATTAATGAAAAACCGCTGAACCTCGGCCAGGGTGTATGGCTGAACGACAGCGCCGAAGGCAACCTCGGCAGCGCCATTGCAGTAAGCCGCGCCGCCAGCGCCTTTACCGTTGACGGTGAAAACGCCCAGCTGTTGATCAGCGTGGCGATGGCCGACGACCAGCCGGTCGCCGTGCTCAACCGTCTGACGGATCTGCTGCTGAACAATAAAGCTGACCGTCTGCTGACGGCGGATGCCGCCACGCTGCTGGCACTGCTGACCAGCGACGACGCGCTGGCGGAAGACGTGCTGAGCGCGGAGTTCGTGGTGCGTAACGAACACGGTCTGCATGCCCGTCCGGGCACCATGCTGGTCAACACCATCAAGCAGTTTAACTGCGACGTGACCGTCACCAACCTCGACGGCAGCGGCAAACCGGCCAATGGCCGCAGCCTGATGAAAGTGGTGGCGCTGGGCGTGAAAAAAGGCCATCGCCTGCGCTTTACCGCACAGGGCGAAGATGCTGAACAGGCGCTGAAAGCGATTGGCGACGCCATCGCGGCTGGTCTTGGGGAGGGCGCATAATGAGCAGACGTGTTGCGACTATCACTCTTAACCCGGCTTACGATCTGGTGGGTTACACCCCGGAAGTGGAGCGCGGCGAAGTCAACCTGGTGCGGACTACCGGTCTGCATGCGGCAGGTAAAGGCATTAACGTGGCTAAGGTGCTGAAAGACCTTGGCATCGATGTCACCGTTGGCGGCTTCCTCGGTAAAGATAACCAGGACGGCTTTCAGCAGTTGTTCAGCGAATTAGGTATCGCCAACCGTTTTCAGGTGGTGCAGGGCCGTACGCGTATCAACGTCAAGCTGACCGAAAAAGACGGCGAAGTGACCGACTTTAACTTCTCCGGCTTTGATGTCACCCCGGCGGACTGGGAGCGTTTCGTTGCGGATTCCCTGAGCTGGCTGGGCCAGTTCGACATGGTTTGCGTGAGCGGCAGCCTGCCGGCTGGCGTCAGCCCGGAAGCCTTCACCGACTGGATGACGCGCCTGCGCAGCCAGTGTCCGTGCATCATTTTTGACAGCAGCCGCGAAGCGCTGGTGGCCGGTCTGAAAGCCGCGCCCTGGCTGGTTAAACCAAACCGCCGCGAGCTGGAAATCTGGGCCGGTCGTAAATTACCGGAACTGAAAGATGTTATCGAAGCGGCGCATGCACTTCGTGAGCAGGGCATCGCCCATGTGGTGATTTCTCTGGGCGCTGAAGGGGCGTTGTGGGTTAACGCCTCTGGCGAATGGATCGCCAAACCGCCGTCAATGGAAGTGGTCAGCACCGTTGGCGCAGGGGATTCAATGGTTGGCGGCCTGATTTATGGCCTGCTGATGCGTGAATCCAGTGAGCATACATTACGTCTTGCTACCGCCGTCGCAGCCCTGGCTGTCAGCCAGAGCAACGTCGGCATTACCGACCGTACCCAGTTGGCCGCGATGATGGCGCGCGTTGACTTAAAACCCTTTAACTAACAGCAGGAGAGCATAATGAAAACGCTGCTGATAATTGACTCCAGTCTCGGCCAGGCCCGCGCTTACATGGCGAAAACCTTGTTGGGAGTGGCGGCGCAAAAAGCCAATGTCGAAATCATCGACAATCCGCATGATGCAGAACTGGCTATTGTATTAGGAACCCGCGTGCCGGACGACAGCGCGCTGAACGGCAAAAAAGTGTGGCTGGGCGATATCAATCGCGCCGTGGCCCACCCGGAGCTGTTTTTAAGTGAAGCCAAAAACCACGCCGCGCCGTACAGCGCGCCAGTGGCCGAGGCTGCACCCGCTGCAACCGGCGGCGTGAAGCGCGTAGTGGCGGTTACCGCCTGTCCGACGGGCGTGGCGCACACCTTTATGGCGGCGGAAGCCATAGAAACCGAAGCCAAAAAACGCGGCTGGTGGGTGAAAGTGGAAACCCGCGGCTCTGTGGGCGCGGGCAATGCCATCACCCCGGAAGAAGTGGCGGAAGCGGATCTGGTGATCGTGGCGGCCGACATCGAAGTGGATCTGGCGAAATTCGCTGGTAAGCCGATGTACCGCACCTCGACCGGTCTGGCGCTGAAGAAAACCGCGCAGGAACTGGATAAAGCCCAGGCGGAAGCGAAGCCGTATCAACCGTCGGGTAAACCGCAGGCGGCAAGCGAAGGCAAGAAAGAGGGCGGCGGTGCTTATCGTCACCTGCTGACCGGCGTGTCCTACATGCTGCCGATGGTAGTGGCGGGCGGTCTGTGTATCGCGCTCTCCTTTGCGTTTGGTATAGAAGCCTTCAAAACGCCGGATACCCTTGCCGCCGCGCTGATGCAAATCGGTGGTGGTTCAGCCTTCGCGCTGATGGTGCCGGTACTGGCAGGTTACATTGCGTTCTCCATCGCTGACCGTCCGGGCCTGACGCCGGGTCTGATCGGCGGTATGCTGGCGGTAAGCACCGGCTCCGGCTTTATTGGCGGTATCATCGCAGGCTTTATTGCCGGTTATGTGGCGAAAGCCATCAGCCAGAAACTGAAGCTGCCGCCGAGCATGGAAGCGCTGAAACCGATCCTGATCATTCCGCTGTTCTCCAGCCTGGTGGTTGGCCTGGCGATGATCTACCTGATCGGCAAACCGGTCGCGGGCATCCTGACGGGTCTGACCCACTGGCTGCAAACCATGGGCACCGCTAACGCGGTTCTGCTGGGCGCGATCCTCGGCGGTATGATGTGTACCGATATGGGCGGCCCGGTGAACAAAGCGGCATACGCCTTTGGTGTGGGCCTGCTGAGTACCCAGACTTACGCGCCTATGGCTGCCATTATGGCCGCCGGTATGGTGCCGCCGCTGGCGATGGGTGTGGCCACCCTGATTGCCCGTAAAAAGTTCGACAAAGGTCAGCAGGAAGGGGGCAAAGCCGCGCTGGTGCTCGGTCTGTGCTTTATCTCTGAAGGCGCGATCCCGTTCGCGGCCCGTGATCCGATGCGCGTGATCCCATGCTGTATCGTGGGCGGCGCGGTGACCGGCGCTATCTCGATGGCGGTTGGCGCGAAGCTGATGGCGCCGCACGGCGGTCTGTTCGTACTGCTGATCCCGGGCGCAATCACACCGGTAGTGGGTTATCTGCTGGCGATTATTGCCGGTACCCTGCTGGCTGGTCTGGCTTACGCCTTCCTGAAACGTCCGGAAACGGTGGTGGCTGAGAAAGTCGCCTGAGGACGAGTTGCCGGGTGGCGCAAAGCTTACCCGGCCTGCATCGCCCTGATGAGGTATGCAAAAAGGACAGCCCAGGCTGTCCTTTTTTTATGCGGTCACTTCGCTATACTGCTGCGCTTTCAGCCAGGCGATCTCTTCTGCCCAGATATCAGGGTTGACGGTTTCCAGCACCATCGGGATGCCGTCGAAGCGCGCATCCTGCATGATCCAGCGAAACGCCTCATGACCGATATTGCCTTCGCCCAGGCTATGGTGACGGTCAACGCGGCTGGCAAACGCGCTTTTCGCATCGTTCAGGTGCATACCGCGCAGATATTTAAAGCCGACAATGCGCTCAAATTCTGTGAAGGTTTTTTCACACTCTGCAAAGCTTCGCAGATCGTAACCGGCGGCAAAGGCATGGCAGGTATCAATACAGACGCCGACGCGGGATTTATCTTCCACGCCGTCGATGATCGCCGCCAGATGTTCAAACTTAAAGCCCAGATTACTGCCCTGACCGGCGGTGTTTTCGATCACCGCGGTGACGCCTTCCGTCTTATCCAGCACGATATTGATCGACTCGGCGATGCGCGCCAGGCATTCCTCTTCCGGGATCTGCATCAGATGACTGCCGGGGTGAAAGTTCAGCAGGCTCAGGCCGAGCTGCTGGCAGCGGGTCACTTCATCAAGAAACGCCTCGCGGGATTTTTCCAGCGCTTCACTCACCGGATGCCCCAGATTGATCAGGTAGCTGTCGTGCGGCAGGATCTGCGCTGAGGTGTAGCCGTATTTTTCGCAGGCGGCTTTAAAGTCATCAATAGTGTCGCTGGTCAGTGGTGCGGCGCGCCACTGACGCTGATTTTTGGTGAACAGCGCAAAGGCCGTGGCCCCGATTTCCGCCGCTCGCATTGCGGCATTGGCGACACCGCCCGCGGCGCTGACATGCGCTCCAATGTATTTCATAAAAACTCCTGGCAAACCCGGCCGGGCAAAAACGCTATGATAACGGGTTAACAGGAATTTTACATGGGGGGTTATGGTTGTGAGGGCCGCAGCCATTACAGGGGCGGGATAAGTCCCTGGATATAGGGTTCTCTTATAACGGTTTCACTGAGGGTTTCCATTAATTTTTTTTCGTCGCCATGAATAATGGTGTTAGATGCGTCCATTGGATTAAAGGGGAAATGAAAGGTGGGTGACTGACTAAGCCGCTGAAGCTGCTGCTCGTAAACATATTCCGGTATCGCGGTTTGCGTAAAATCATCACGATTATCTTCAGGATAGAGATCAAGCCACTCCTCCAGCTTACTTTTATCTTTGCTGATGGCCGCAAGGCGCACAACTATAAGGGTATAGGCATCGGACTGCGGTTTAATACAGTTATTGAAAGCAATTTCCGAAAGCTCCCTGAGCATTTTGACTTTAACGTCCCGGCGTTGCGCCTGAAGCCAGAAGTCAAAATAGTTCACTTCGCGATCGCGCAATGCTCTGCATAGTCCGTATTGGTGTTCAAGTACCTGCCGGGCAGTGGTTGTTTCCTGAGTGAGTTTTTCAATGTGAGACAAACCACCGAAGACCGGAGATATATAAAGGCAACAGGCTAACCAGAGCACGGTTCTGCTTTTAAAGCGCATTATAAACACACTCCCAAAACTTGCTTTCTTCCGAGGATGTCTGTTCCTTCATATTCCATGCGAGTATCTCAAGTTGCTCTCGCTTAACCTTATCCACGCTCGAAAGCGCATTGGCAAGTTTGCTCCAGTCATAAGTGCTGATGTTATAACTGCTACTAAAAACGCTGCTGCCGAGATAGCTACTGCGCCCCGCGAAAAACTGGAATAGCGGCACGGCGGAAAGTAAATAAGTGAGGATATTTGCCGAGCGTGTGATCCGATCCACTTCCGCCAGTGCATCCCGCGTTCTTTGGCCTGGCTTAAAGTTATTGATACCGCAAAAATTCCCTTTCATTTTTTTTACCCTGTAAGTGGAAGAGGGTGATGTTTTACCTCATCACCCGTCCCGGATCCGGAGATGCATCACCCTTTCGCCAAACCAGGAATTTATTTAGTCAGCGCCTCCACCGCCAGGTTAATCATCCCGCCGCCGACAATCAGCCAGACAAACAGCGCCAGCGCCATCAGCAGAGGTTTCACCCCGGCGCTTTTTAGGGCGCTGACGTGGGTGGTCAGGCCGAGCGCTGCCATCGCCATGGCCAGCAGTACGGTATCCAGCGTGACCAGCGCCTGCACCAGCGCAGCGGGCAACAGACTGAAGGAGTTAAAACCCGCCACCACGATAAACAGCACGGCGAACCACGGGATGGTGATCTTGCTGCGCTGGTTATCATCTGCCGGAGCGAGGCGTTTGACGCGCATTGCCAGCAGGATCAGGAAGGGGGCCAGCATCATCACGCGCAGCATTTTTGCGATCACCGCAGCGTTTTCGGCTTCCGGGCCAACCGCATGACCGGCAGCCACCACCTGCGCCACTTCATGTATGGTCGAGCCCATATAAACGCCGTAGGCTTCCGGGCTGAAAACCGTGTTCAGCAGCGGATAGACCGCCGGATAAAGGAAGATCGCCAGCGTCCCGAAAATGACCACCGTCGCCACGGCAACAGTAACTTTACTGGCCTGCGCTTTTACCACCGGTTCGGTTGCCAGCACTGCCGCCGCGCCGCAAATGCTGCTGCCCGCGCCTATCAGCCAGCTGGTCTGTTTATCCAGCCCGAAAACTTTTTGTCCCAGAAAACAGGCCAGCGCGAAGGTGCTGGAAAGGGTGAGGGCGTCAATGATGATCCCGCTGATGCCGACATCGGCGATCTGCGAGAAGGTCAGCCGGAAGCCGTACAAAATAATCCCCAGCCGTAATAAATGCTGTTTCGCGAACAGCACGCCGGTATCACAATGGTGCGCGGCCTGCGGGTAAAGCGTGTTGCCGAGAAGCATCCCGACGAGGATCGCCAGCGTCAGGGCGCTGAATCCGGCCCCCGCGATGGCCGGAATGCCGCCAACCCACAGGGCAAAGCCCGCCACCAGCGCGCTCAGCGCAAGGCCGGGCGCATAACGTTGAAATGAAGAATGCGTGTGTAAGGTAAGCTCAGTCATAACCTCTCTCCTTTGTGTGGACAAAGCGTAAGGGCTGCTGGCTTAAAAATAAAATTGATTATATATTTATAATTAATCTTTATAAGTGGTAAGCAATGCCTTACCGGATGCGGTGAACCATGCATATTACGTTGCGGCAACTGGCCGTATTTGTGGAAGTGCTGAAAAGTGGCTCGACAACCCAGGCCTCGCAAATGCTGGCCTTATCCCAGTCGGCGGTCAGCGCGGCGTTAAGCGATCTGGAAGGGCAGCTCGGCGTACAGCTGTTCGATCGCGTCGGCAAACGGCTGGTGGTCAATGAGCACGGACGGCTGCTGTATCCCCGTGCGCTGGCGCTGCTGGAGCAGGCCACAGAGATCGAGCAGCTGTTCCGCGAGGATAACGGCGCGATCCGCGTGTCTGCCAGCAGCACCATCGGCAACTATATTCTCCCGGAAGTGATCGCCCGCTATCGCCGTGATTTTCCCGATCTGCCGCTGGAGATGAGCGTCGGTAACAGCCAGGAGGTGATCAACGCCGTGGCGGATTTTCGCGTGGATATTGGGCTTATCGAAGGGCCATGCCACACGGCGGAAATCATCGCCGAACCCTGGCTTGAGGACGAGCTGGTGGTCTTTGCCGCGCCATCATCGCCATTGTTAAAGCATGACGTGACGCTGGAACAGCTGGCGGCCGCGCCCTGGATCCTGCGCGAACGCGGCTCCGGCACCCGCGAGCTGGTGGATTATCTGCTGCTGTCACATTTGCCGCAGTTTCAGCTGGCAATGGAGCTGGGCAATTCCGAAGCCATTAAACATGCGGTGCGCCACGGGCTGGGCATCAGCTGTTTATCCCGGCGGGTGATCGCCGAGCAGCTCGACTCCGGCTCGCTGGTTGAAGTGCCGATCCCGCTGCCGCGCCTGGTACGCACGCTGTGGCGTATTCATCACCGGCAAAAACATCTCTCCAGCGCCCTGAAGCGGTTTTTGCGTTATTGCGGTGAATAGCGTCATTGCATTTTATTATCGAAAAGCGGCCCATCCACTGCTTTACTTATAATCCAGGGCCGGTCATGAAGGTCTCTTATAACAGCGCATTTGTGCCGGAAGGATGCCGTCTGGTCTGCTACAATCCGGCCTCATTTTTTGGAAGGACAGCATTTTCCCATGGTTTCCGAATCTAAAACCACACAAGCGCCCACGCTCCGTCGTGAACTCAAGGCGCGTCACCTGACGATGATCGCCATTGGCGGTTCTATCGGCACAGGCTTGTTTGTTGCATCAGGCGCGACCATCTCCCAGGCAGGGCCGGGCGGCGCACTGTTCTCCTATATTTTGATCGGCCTGATGGTCTATTTCCTGATGACCAGTCTGGGCGAGCTGGCAGCCTATATGCCGGTTTCCGGCTCTTTTGCCACCTACGGCCAGAAATACGTCGAAGAAGGCTTCGGCTTCGCGCTGGGCTGGAACTACTGGTACAACTGGGCGGTGACCATCGCCGTTGACCTTGTGGCGGCGCAGCTGGTGATGAGCTGGTGGTTCCCGGATACGCCAGGCTGGATCTGGAGCGCGCTCTTCCTGTGCGTGATTTTCCTCCTCAACTGGATCTCGGTAAAAGGCTTCGGCGAAGCGGAATACTGGTTCTCCTTAATTAAAGTCGCCACCGTCATCATCTTTATTATTGTCGGCGTGATGATGATTTTCGGTATCTTCCAGGGCGCAGAGCCTGCGGGCTGGAGCAACTGGGGCATCGGCGAAGCGCCGTTCGCGGGCGGTTTCGCTGCCATGATTGGCGTGGCGATGATCGTCGGCTTCTCCTTCCAGGGCACCGAACTGATCGGCATTGCCGCCGGTGAATCCGAAGATCCTGAGAAGAACATCCCGCGCGCGGTGCGTCAGGTGTTCTGGCGTATCCTGCTGTTCTATGTGTTCGCCATTCTGGTGATCAGCCTGATTATTCCGTACACCGATCCGAGCCTGCTGCGTAACGATGTGAAAGACATCAGCGTCAGCCCGTTCACCCTGGTGTTCCAGCATGCGGGCCTGCTGTCGGCGGCGGCGATCATGAATGCGGTGATCCTGACGGCGGTGCTGTCGGCGGGTAACTCCGGCATGTACGCGTCAACCCGTATGCTCTATACCCTGGCCTGTGACGGCAAAGCGCCGCGCATTTTCAGCAAGCTGTCGAAGGGCGGGGTGCCGCGTAATGCGCTCTATGCCACTACGGTGATCGCCGGACTCTGTTTCCTGACCTCCATGTTTGGTAACCAGACCGTTTACCTGTGGCTGCTGAACACCTCTGGCATGACCGGCTTTATCGCATGGCTCGGCATTGCCATCAGCCATTACCGCTTCCGTCGTGGATATGAGGTGCAGGGGCGCGATCTGAGCGAACTGCCGTACCGTTCCGGTTTCTTCCCGTTGGGGCCAATCTTCGCCTTTGTGCTGTGCCTTATCATCACCCTCGGTCAGAATTACGAAGCCTTCCTGTCAGATACCATTGACTGGGGCGGCGTGGCGGCGACCTATATCGGTATTCCGCTGTTCCTGATCATCTGGTTTGGCTACAAACTGAGTCGCGGTACTAAGTTCGTCAGCTATCGCGAGATGGAATTCCCGGAACGCGTTAAGAAGTAATCGATGTTATCAGGCCGGGTGGGGCTTGCGCCACCCGGCCTTTTCTTTGCTATCCCTTCTCCTTAATCTCCCATATTGACATAACTTTTAACAATTCAATTGATAATTGTTATTGTTTGCATTATCGTTACGCTCGTTTTCAGAATGATAAAAACCCGGCGTAACGCGGCGGGTCACCTGCATTATTATCACCGCCTTCGCCACCGTAGCGGGCGGGAATCTGCGCATTGTGAGCAACTTCTTTTTTATTTGCTGTATTTAGTTCATGGAGAATTTGGAATGTTTACCCTGAATCCCGTCGTGCGGGGAGGACTCTGTGCGTCCGCAATTTCACTCGCGCTGCCAGCCTTTGCCAGTGAAACCATGGTGGTCACTGCCGCTGCCACCGAGCAGAATGTGAAAGACGCGCCGGCCAGCATCAGCGTGATCACGCAGCAGGATCTGCAACGCAGGCCGGTACAGAACCTCAAAGATGTACTGCAGGAAGTACCCGGCGTACAGCTCACCAACGAAGGCGATAACCGCAAAGGCGTCAGCATTCGCGGCCTCGACAGCAGCTACACGCTGATCCTGGTCGACGGTAAACGCGTGAATTCCCGCAACGCCGTATTCCGTCACAATGATTTCGACCTGAACTGGATCCCGGTGGATGCCATTGAGCGCATCGAAGTGGTACGCGGACCGATGTCGTCGCTGTATGGTTCAGATGCCCTCGGCGGGGTGGTCAACATCATCACCAAAAAAATTGGTCAACAGTGGACCGGTAGCCTCACCGCCGACACCACTATTCAGGAAAAACGCGATCGCGGCGATACCTGGAACGGTCAGTTCTTCACCAGCGGCCCGCTGATTGACGGCGTGCTCGGCATGAAAGCGTTCGGCAGCGTGGCGAAACGCGAAAAAGATAAAGCGGAACCCTCAGACACGGCTGCCACAGGCGAAACGCCGCGAATTGAAGGCTTTACCAGCCGCGATGCGAACGTGGAGTTCGCCTGGACGCCGAATGACAATCACGATTTCACTGCCGGTTATGGTTTTGACCGCCAGGATCGCAGCTCCGACTCCCTCGACCAGAACCGCCTGGAGCGGCAGAACTTCTCCCTGAGCCACAACGGACGCTGGGATCTGGGTAACAGCGAGCTGAAATATTACGGCGAGAAAGTCGATAACAAAAACCCCGGCAACAGCCACACCATCACCTCTGAAAGCAACACCATCGACGGCAAATACGTGCTGCCGGTGGAGGCGATTAATCAGTTCGTCACCTTTGGCGGTGAATGGCGGCACGATAAGCTGAAAGATCCCGTCAACATTACCGGCAGCAGTAGCAGCGAAACCTCCACCAGTCAGTACGCACTCTTTGTTGAAGATGAATGGCGTCTCCTTGAGCCGCTGGCGCTGACCACCGGCGTGCGTATGGACGATCACGAGACCTATGGCGATCACTGGAGCCCGCGTGCTTATCTGGTGTACAACGCTACCGACACGCTGACGGTGAAAGGCGGCTGGGCGAAAGCCTTCAAAGCGCCATCGCTGTTACAGCTCAGCCCGGACTGGGTCACCGGCTCCTGCCGCGGCGCGTGCGAAATCGTCGGCAGCCCGCATCTGAAGCCGGAAACCAGCGAAAGCTACGAATTCGGTCTGTATTACGCCGGGGAAGAGGGCTGGCTGGAAGGCGTGCAGGCGAGCATCACTACCTTCCAGAATGACGTGGAAGATCGTATCAGCATCAGCCGTACGGCCGACGTCAACGCGGCGCAGGGCTACCCGAACTACGTCGGTCTGAATGCCGATGGTGAACCGATTTTCCGCTATTACAACGTTAACAAGGCGCGTATCCGCGGGGTGGAAACCGAGCTGAAAGTGCCGTTTGACGATCAGTGGAAGCTGACGCTGAATTACACCTATAACGACGGGCGCGATCTGAGTAACGGCGGCAATACGCCGTTGCAGGAGCTGCCGTTCCATACGGCTAATGGTACCCTGGACTGGCAGCCGGTGCAGGACTGGTCATTCTATGTGTCCGGGAATTACAGTGGCGAAAAACGCAATATCAGCGCCACCGGCACCACGCCGGGCGGCTATGTGATCTGGAATACCGGCGGTGCGTGGCAGGCGACGAAAAACGTCAAGCTGCGTGCGGGTGTGCTGAACCTGATGGATAAAGATCTCAGCCGCGACGACTACAGCTATAACGAAGACGGACGTCGTTACTTTATGGCGGTGGATTACCGGTTCTGATGGGGGTGCCGGGTGCCGGGTGCCGGGTGGCGGCTGCGCCTTACCCGGCCTACGGACAGATTTGTAGGCCCGGCAAGCTTGCGCCGCCGGGCAAAACGTCACTTCAATAAATGCTGCGCATGGAAGCGCAGATGATCCTCAATAAAGGACGCAATAAAGTAATAGCTATGATCGTGGCCTGGCTGCACGCGCAGGGTCAGCGGCCAGCCGGTCTGACGGGCGGCTTCCGCAAGGCGGGCAGGCTGTAGCTGATCGGCCAGAAACTGATCGCTGTCGCCCTGATCGATAAGCGTCGGGATCGCATCATCCGGCTTGCTGTTCAGCATCAGCGCACAGCTGTCCCACGCCTGCCAGTCGGCAGGATTATCCCCAAGATAGGCGCTGAAGGCTTTCTGCCCCCAGGGCACCTGGCAGGGATTCACAATAGGCGCAAAGGCCGACACGCTGGTATAACGGCCCGGATTTTTCAGCGCCATGATCAGCGCCCCGTGACCGCCCATCGAATGTCCGCTGATGGCGCAGCGATCGCTGACGTTGAACTGCTCACGGATAAGATCCGGCAGCTCATCACGCAGATAATCATACATCCGGTAATGCGCCGCCCACGGCTGCTGCGTGGCGTTCAGATAAAAACCTGCGCCTTTGCCCAGATCATAGCTCTCGCTGTCGGCAACATCCTCGCCGCGCGGACTGGTATCCGGCATCACCAGCACAATCCCCAGCTCTGCCGCCACGCGCTGCGCCCCGGCTTTGGTGGTGAAATTCTCGTCATTACAGGTCAGGCCGGAGAGCCAGTAGAGCACCGGCGGCGGCGTTTCCCGGCGTTCAGGCGGTAAAAACACGCTGAACGTCATCGTACAGTTCAGTACGGCGGAGTGATGACGCCAGCGCTGCTGCCAGCCGTCAAAACAACGATGTTCTTCAAGCATTTCCATGCGAAGTTCCTCTACTCGTCATACTCAGAATGAAGGCATCATCATACAGGCATTCACTTTGCTGTGAGTAACTTTCACTTCCGCATCCCTGCAACATATTGCATCATAAACACAACTTTACATTAACTTACGGGATAACCATGGCGCTCAGAATTGCGCTCAGTGGATTTGTGGTGCTGATTGTGGCGATGGGAATTGGCCGCTTCGCCTTTACGCCGCAGGTACCGCTAATGATCCGCGACGGTCAGCTCAGTCTGACCAGCGCCGGGCTGGTGGCCGCCATGAACTATCTCGGTTATCTGCTTGGCGCATGGGATGCCATGCGCGCGCACCGGCACGTGGAAAGCCGTCTGTATGCCGGTGTGTTCGGGGCGGTGGCGCTGACTTTTCTTTCCGCGCTGGCGGATACCGCCATTGCACACGGTCTGCTGCGGCTGGTGATCGGCATGATGAGCGGCTGGGCGATGGTGCTGACCGCAGCCTGGATCACCGACCAGCTGGCCCATGCGGGCAAACCGGGCCTGAACGCGGCGGTGTTTGCCGGGCCGGGGGCAGGTATCGCCCTGAGCGGTCTGCTGGCCATCGGCATCCAGTCAAAGGCGCTGTCCGCCTCAGCGGGCTGGCAGGTGTACGGCGTGCTGGCGCTGGTATTGATCGCGTTCATCGCCCGCTGGCTGCCGCGACCGGGACAGTTACACCGCAGCGGCGACAAACCGCAGCCGTTACAGCTCACCGCCGATATTAAACGGCTGGTCTGGAGCTACAGTCTCGCGGGCTTTGGCTACATCCTTCCGGCTACCTTTTTATCGCAGATGGCGGCGCAGCGCTTCCCCGGCAGCGTCTTCGCCCAGTTTGTCTGGCCGGTGTTCGGCGCGGCGGCGGTGATCGGCATTGCGCTCAGCATCGCCTTACGTCATGTCGGACACAGCCATCAGCGTCTGGCGGTGGTGCTGTGGTTACAGGGCGCGGGCGTGATTGCCGCCTGGCTGCTGCCGGGTATGGCGGGGCTGGTGAGCGGGGCGCTGCTGGTGGGCGGCGGTTTTCTCTGCGCGGTGCAGCTGTCGCTGGTCTGTGGTCGTGAACTGGCTCCGGCCCATGCGCGCTATATGGCCGGGCTGCTGACCACCGGTTACGCCATCGGACAACTGGTCGGCCCGATGACCTCTGCGCTCTCCACCTGGCTGACGCATCAGCTGGAGCCTGCCCTTGGCCTGGCGGGGGCGGCGCTGTTTATCGGCGGCGGGCTGGTGTGGAAACGTCAGCATGAAAGGCCGTAACGATTTCACTAATTATCGCGGTGAATACACTGGATTATGTGCGTGACCTCACGCACAATGACTGCGCACTTTGCCTGCTGAGCGGCAAAGGTAGCGACACCTGCAGGAGAATAAAGAGATGCCATCACTGAGTAAAGAAGCCGCGCTGGTTCATGAAGCCCTTGTCGCCCGCGGCCTGGAAACCCCGCTGCGCGCACCGGCCGACCTGGACAACGAAACCCGTAAACGCCTGATTGCCGGGCATATGACCGAGATCATGCAACTGTTAAATCTCGATCTGAGCGACGACAGCCTGATGGAAACCCCGCAGCGTATCGCCAAAATGTACGTCGATGAGATCTTCTCCGGCCTCGATTACGCCAATTTCCCGAAGATCACCGTTATTGAAAACAAAATGAAAGTCGACGAGATGGTGACGGTGCGTGACATCACGCTGACCAGCACCTGCGAGCACCATTTTGTGATCATCGACGGCAAAGCGACCGTGGCCTATATCCCGAAAGATGCGGTGATCGGCCTGTCCAAAATTAACCGCATTGTGCAGTTTTTTGCCCAACGTCCGCAGGTGCAGGAGCGCTTAACCCAGCAGATCCTCATCGCCCTGCAAACGCTGCTTGGCACCAACAATGTGGCTGTGTCTATTGATGCGGTGCATTACTGCGTTAAAGCGCGCGGCATTCGCGATGCCACCAGCGCCACTACCACCACCTCGCTGGGCGGGTTATTCAAATCCAGCCAGAACACCCGCCAGGAGTTCCTGCGCGCTGTGCGTCATCACAATAATTGAGGCAGGCAAACCCCATGGAACGTCATGTCACGCTGGATTTCATTCGTGGCGTTGCCATTCTGGGTATTTTACTGCTGAATATTAACGCCTTTGGTTTACCAAAGGCGGCTTATCTGAATGCGGCCTGGTATGGCGAGATCACCTCGCGGGACGCCTGGACCTGGGCACTGCTGGACATCTTCGCGCAGGCGAAATTCCTCTCTTTATTTGCCATTCTGTTCGGCGCCGGGCTGCAACTGTTGCAGGGGCGGGGCAAGCGCTGGATCCAGTGTCGCTTAACGCTGCTGGTGCTGCTGGGATTTATCCACGGGCTGCTGTTCTGGGACGGGGATATTTTGCTCGCCTATGGCCTGGTCGGGCTGGTGTGCTGGCGCATGATACGCGATGCGGCATCCCTGAAAACGCTGTTTAACACCGGCGTGGCGCTCTATCTCATCGGTATTGCGGTGCTGTTGCTGCTGGGATTTATCGCCGGCAATGAGCCGAACCGCGCCTGGATCCCCGATGCGGCTAACCTGCAATATGAAGCCTGGTGGAAAACCACCGGCGGTCTGGAAGCTATCGGCAACCGGGCGGATATGCTGTCCGACACGCTGCTCGCCATCGGCGCGCAGTATGGCTGGCAGCTGGCGGGGCTGATGCTGGTGGGCGCGGCGCTGATGCGCAGCGGCTGGTTAAAAGGGCAGTTCAGCCTGCGTCATTATCGCCGCACCGCCCTGGTATTGATTGCGGTCGGCCTGTTGATCAACCTTCCGTCAACCCTCGTCCAGTGGCAGCTCGGCTGGGATTATCGCTGGTGCGCCTTCTTTCTGCAGGTACCACGCGAACTGAGCGCGCCGCTGCAAACCCTGGGGTATGCTGCGCTGGCCTATGGCTACTGGCCGCAGTTAAGCCGCCTGAAGCTGGTGCATGCGGTGGCCTGCGTCGGCCGCATGGCGCTCACTAACTATCTGCTGCAAACTTTGATATGCACCACGCTGTTTTATCAGCTGGGGCTGTTTATGAAATTTGACCGTCTGCAACTGCTGGCCTTTGTGCCATTCATCTGGGCCGTTAATCTGTTGCTCTCGGTCTGCTGGTTGCGCCGCTTCCGTCAGGGACCGGTGGAATGGCTGTGGCGTCAGCTTACCGCGCGGGCGTCAGGCGTTTCATTGTCCCATACATCCAGATAACGATCTGGATCACAATCATTAACAAAACGGATGTAACCGTTTCCATCTGTGTGATGTCCTTCACGCTGGTTGTCCGCTCTGCCTGACAGAATACCCCCTTGCTTAACACAGGGGGTGTCTGTGAGCTGTTGCAACCTGAGAAAGGAAAATATCTATGATCACCATTCGTGACGTGGCCCGCCTTGCGGCCGTTTCCGTCGCGACGGTTTCCCGTGTGCTGAATAACAGCGCGCTGGTCAGCCCTGATACGCGTGAAACCGTCATGAAAGCCGTGGCGCAGCTGGGCTATCGCCCGAATGCCAACGCCCAGGCGCTGGCGACGCAGGTCAGCGATACCATTGGCGTGGTGGTGATGGATGTCTCCGATGCCTTCTTCGGCGCGCTGGTCAAAGCGGTGGATATGGTCGCCCAACAGCATCAAAAATATGTGCTGATCGGCAACAGTTATCATGAAGCTGAAAAAGAGCGTCATGCCATTGAGGTGCTGATACGTCAGCGCTGTAACGCCCTGATTGTGCACTCAAAAGCCTTAAGTGATGAAGAGCTGGCCGGTTTTATGGAGCAGATCCCCGGTATGGTATTAATCAACCGCGTGGTGCCGGGCTATGCCCATCGCTGCGTGGCGCTGGATAACGTCAGCGGGGCGATGATGGCCACGCGCATGATGCTGAGCCAGGGTCATCAGCGCATCGGCTATCTGGCGTCCAGACATCAGATTGAAGACAACGACTTACGTCGTGAAGGCTGGCAGCGGGCGCTGGCAGAGCAGGGGATTGTGGCCCCGGAGAACTGGATCGGCACCGGCGAGCCGGACATGCAGGGCGGGGAGGCGGCGATGGTGGAACTGCTGGGCCGCAACCTGCAACTCACCGCCGTTTTTGCCTATAACGACAGCATGGCCGCCGGGGCGCTGACGGCGCTGAAAGATAATGGCATTGCGGTGCCGCAGCATTTATCACTCATTGGCTTCGATGATATTCCCATTGCCCGCTACACCGATCCGCAGCTCACCACGGTGCGTTATCCGATAGCCTCTATGGCGAAACTGGCGACGGAGCTGGCCCTGCAGGGCGCGGCGGGAATGCTGGATCCTGCTGATTCTCATTGCTTTATGCCCACGCTGGTACGCCGTCATTCCGTGGCGGTGCGGCAAACTGTGTCGCCGATCACTAACTTATAACGATGTTGTATGTAACCGTTTTCAATCTGTGAGTAAATTCACAGTATCTTAACATCGCCATGTCTATGATGTCAGCGTTCCAGGGGCTGAAACATCATGTAACGGTAATGAAGCTAATTCGTCGTACCGTGGCCCCAAAACGACGAACCGTTCGAATTCTGGAGCGTTACCGAACACGGAAGAAAATAATTTTAAGTGACCTTCGGCGACAGTAACGTTTCACCAACCTGCTGTCCTGCCGATCATTATTCACAAGAACTACCCTGCATAAACCCGGAGATACCATGAATAAGAAGGTTTTGACTCTGTCTGCTGTTATGGCAAGCATGCTTTTTGGCGCGGCTGCAAATGCTGCGGATACCCGCATTGGTGTGACCATTTATAAATACGACGACAACTTCATGTCTGTTGTACGTAAAGCAATTGAGAAAGATGCTAAAGAAGCGCAGGGCGTTGAACTGCTGATGAACGACTCGCAGAACGACCAGTCCAAACAGAACGACCAGATCGACGTTCTGCTGGCAAAAGGCGTGAAAGCCCTGGCTATTAACCTGGTTGACCCGGCAGCGGCGGGCACGGTTATCGAAAAAGCACGTGGTCAAAACGTTCCTATCGTTTTCTACAACAAAGAACCTTCACGTAAAGCGCTGGACAGCTACGACAAAGCTTATTACGTCGGTACTGACTCTAAAGAGTCCGGTATTATCCAGGGCGATCTGATTGCCAAACACTGGGCGGCTAACCAGGGCTGGGATCTGAACAAAGACGGCCAGATCCAGTTCGTGCTGCTGAAAGGCGAGCCGGGCCACCCGGATGCTGAAGCACGTACCACTTACGTTATCAAAGAGCTGAATGACAAGGGCATCAAAACCCAGCAGCTGCAAATGGATACCGCCATGTGGGATACCGCAATGGCGAAAGACAAAATGGACGCGTGGCTCTCTGGCCCGAACGCTAACAAAATCGAAGTGGTTATCGCCAACAACGATGCGATGGCAATGGGCGCGGTAGAAGCGCTGAAAGCCCACAACAAATCAGCAGTGCCGGTATTTGGCGTGGATGCCCTGCCAGAAGCGCTGGCACTGGTTAAATCTGGCGCGCTGGCCGGTACCGTTCTGAACGATGCCAACAACCAGGCGAAAGCCACCTTCGATCTGGCGAAAAACCTGGCCGACGGTAAAGAAGCCACTGCCGGCACCAACTGGAAACTCGACAATAAAGTTGTCCGTATTCCTTACGTTGGTGTTGATAAAGAAAACCTCTCTCAGTTCAGCAACAAATAAGAAGGTTCCACTGGGCGCATTAATTTGCGCCCTTTTATAACGCGATGTGCCAGGCCAACAAGGTATAAATATGGTCAGCAATACTACTCAGTCGTCAGGCGAATTCTTGTTGGAAATGAGCGGTATCAACAAGTCGTTTCCTGGCGTTAAGGCGCTCGATAATGTGAATTTAAAAGTTCGTCCACATTCCATCCATGCATTAATGGGTGAGAACGGGGCGGGCAAATCCACATTGTTAAAATGCCTTTTTGGGATCTATCAAAAAGATTCCGGCAGCATTCTTTTTCAGGGGAAAGAGATCGATTTCCATTCAACTAAAGAAGCACTGGAAAACGGTATCTCTATGGTTCACCAGGAATTAAACCTGGTATTACAGCGTTCTGTAATGGACAACATGTGGCTGGGGCGTTATCCCACCAAAGGCGTGTTTGTCGATCAGGACAAAATGTATAAAGACACCAAAGATATTTTCGACGAACTGGATATTGATATTGACCCGAAAGCGCGCGTCGGTACCTTATCTGTTTCGCAAATGCAGATGATTGAGATCGCTAAAGCGTTCTCCTATGACGCCAAAATCGTCATCATGGATGAACCGACCTCATCGCTGACGGAAAAAGAAGTTAATCATCTGTTCAAAATTATCCGCAAGCTGAAAGATCGCGGCTGCGGCATCGTCTATATCTCGCACAAAATGGAAGAGATCTTCCAGCTGTGTGATGAAATCACCATTCTGCGCGACGGACAGTGGATTGCCACCCAGCCGCTGGAAGGGCTGGATATGGACAAGATCATCGCCATGATGGTGGGCCGCTCGCTGAACCAGCGTTTCCCGGACAAACAAAACGTCCCTGGCGAAACCATTCTGGAAGTGCGCAACCTGACCTCACTGCGGCAGCCTTCCATTCGCGATGTCTCTTTCGATCTGCGTAAAGGCGAAATCCTCGGTATTGCCGGGCTGGTGGGGGCGAAGCGTACCGATATTGTGGAAACCCTGTTTGGTATCCGCGAAAAATCATCCGGTACCATTAAGCTGCACGATAAGCCGATTAATAACCACACCGCTAACGAAGCCATTAATAACGGCTTTGCGCTGGTGACGGAAGAGCGCCGCTCAACGGGCATTTACGCCTATCTGGACATTGGATTTAACTCACTTATTTCCAATATTCAGAACTACAAAAACAAAGTCGGTCTGCTGGATAACTCCCGCATGAAGAGCGATACCCAGTGGGTAATTGACGCCATGCGCGTTAAAACGCCGGGTCATCGCACGCAGATTGGTTCCCTCTCCGGTGGTAACCAGCAGAAAGTCATTATCGGCCGCTGGTTGCTGACCCAGCCGGAAATCCTGATGCTCGATGAACCGACGCGCGGTATCGACGTAGGTGCGAAATTTGAAATTTACCAGTTGATTGCAGAGCTGGCTAAGAAAGGCAAAGGGATCATTATCATTTCGTCTGAAATGCCGGAATTGTTAGGGATCACTGACCGTATTCTGGTAATGAGCAATGGCCTCGTTTCCGGAATTGTTGACACTAAAACGACAACGCAAAACGAAATTTTGCGTCTTGCGTCTTTGCACCTTTAAGATCAGGGGCTCCTCATGAGTGCGTTAAATAAAAAAAGCTTTCTCACTTATCTGAAAGAGGGCGGTATTTACGTCGTTCTTTTAGTGTTACTGGCCATTATTATTTTCCAGGATCCAACCTTCTTAAGCCTGCTGAACTTAAGTAACATTCTTACCCAGTCCTCAGTGCGTATTATCATCGCGCTGGGCGTGGCAGGGCTGATCGTCACCCAGGGTACTGACCTGTCGGCTGGTCGTCAGGTCGGTCTGGCGGCGGTGGTCGCGGCGACGCTGTTGCAGTCGATGGAGAACGCCAACAAGGTGTTCCCGGAAATGGCGACCATGCCGATTATTGCTGTTGTGGCTATCGTCTGCGTGATTGGCGCGATCATCGGCCTTATCAACGGCATTATCATTGCGTACCTGAACGTAACGCCGTTTATCACCACCCTCGGCACCATGATCATCGTGTACGGCATCAACTCCCTGTACTACGACTTCGTGGGCGCGTCGCCGATTTCCGGCTTTGACAGCGGCTTCTCGACCTTTACCCAGGGCTTTGTGGCGCTCGGCACCTTCCGTCTGTCCTACATCACCTTCTACGCGCTGATCGCCGTGGCCTTCGTCTGGGTGCTGTGGAACAAAACCCGCTTCGGCAAAAACATTTTTGCTATCGGCGGCAACCCGGAAGCGGCAAAAGTCTCCGGCGTGAACGTGGCGCTGAACCTGCTGATGATCTATGCCCTGTCCGGCGTGTTCTACGCCTTCGGCGGGATGCTGGAAGCGGGGCGTATCGGCTCTGCAACCAACAACCTCGGCTTTATGTATGAGCTGGACGCCATCGCAGCCTGCGTGGTGGGCGGCGTCTCCTTCAGCGGCGGCGTGGGTACGGTGTTTGGCGTGGTGACCGGTGTGATCATCTTTACCGTCATCAACTATGGCCTGACCTATATCGGCGTGAACCCGTACTGGCAGTACATTATTAAAGGCGGCATCATCATCTTCGCCGTGGCGCTGGACTCCCTGAAGTACGCGCGCAAAAAATAAGTACCGGCTTAAACAAAAAACCCACGTTAGCGTGGGTTTTTTTATGGCTCTGTTTGCCGGGCCTGCAATTAACCGCCACCCGGCAACTTAATGTTTCGCTTCTAAAATTTTATACAGCTGGATGGCTTCGTTAATATTATTGGTTTCAAGAGAAGCGATCTTTTCTTCGTTGGTATACACATCATACGCCTCGCCGTTCAGCCGGAATAAGACCGACTGACCGCGATAGCGAACAATTTTTTCTCTTACGCCAATGCCCCGGCGACGCAGTGCGATTTTGGCTATTCTGTCAATGGTGAGGCCCCTTCTTGCTGGCTCAGTGTAAAAATAATGTTAAAGCCTCAGTAAGTATAGTGCTTATCAGCTTAAGGTAACCTTAAGATGTGCCTGTCGGCCTTTATGAAGACTCTGACAGCGGAATAATCGAGATGTGCCCGTTTTGTTCAAGAATAGCGAATTTAATATCCGACAACTTATCAATGCCGTGGTTATTGCGGGCGGACACTATAATATCAGCACAGGAAATATCTGCTTTCTTCATTTTCGCTTCCAGCAGTCGCCCGTTTTCGACGAGGATCACCGGCGTACCGTCAATAGCCGCTTCCACGGACGGCAGATATTTTTTCAGTAAGCCAAACAGAATGTCCACCACCACCAGCGTAATGATGGTCAGGGCCGCCCCAGTCACGGAAAAGTCATTACCGAGCAGCGCCTGCTGGGTCGCTTCGCTGATGATGAGCAGTAAAATCAAATCAAACGAGGTCATTTGCAGCAGCGCCCGCCGTCCGGCGATCTTGAAGACCACCACCAGGATCAGATAGATAGCAATCGCTCTTAAAACCATATCCATGACAAGCTCCTACGGGTAAATAAATTGCCAGAAGGGGAGAGAGGGCCCCTGATCCACAGCTACCGTGCTTTGGCTTTGGCCCCACTGCAAAGGCTGCACGCCCAGCCAGATGGCATGGTCTGCCGGAAGCGCGTCGCGTGACCAGCTCAGCACCAGCCGGTTGTTCTGCGCCTGCATACGATCGGGCTGCGGCTGGAGGGTGGTAATCTGGAAGGTTTCCATAAAATCCCCTCCCAGCACCACAGTGACCTCTTTACGGGTGCCTGCATGGACGACAATTTTCATTTCCGCATCGCTCATCAGCCGGTTAAAGCGCTCATACTCCAGCGTCAGGCCGCCGTCCGCCGTGGTACGTTGCTGGTGGCTGAGCCAGCCCTTAGAAAACGCGCCGCACAGCGCCGCGATGACGATTAACAGCAGCAGAAAAAAGCCGTAGCGTCGGGCATTCGCTTCAAAATTCAGCCAGAACGCATTTTCCGATACGGGTTGTGAATGGGAAGGGGGTGTGGAAGATGATGACCTGATTTTCATAGCCTCTCCATGCAAAATGGAAAACGTACTAATTCGTCATGTTTTGTAAATCCTGCCATCAGTATAGGTGAGATGTTTAACGAGGCGCGTTTAAAGCTGCCAGACTATGCTATTACTATTAAAGCTGGTCACCGTGCGTGCCGGGAATAAATTGCCAAATCATGGTATAAGATAAAACAGGTTTTAAGAGGGCGGATCGCGACATTCATTTCCGTCAATGCGTATACGCCATGGAGGCAATCTCATGTATTCATTCATCGCCCGGCAACCGGTATTTGACAAGAACATGTCGACGGTCGCCTATGAGTTGCTCTTTCGCGACGGCATGACGAATCGGTTTCCGGATGTCTCGCCGGAATACGCCACCAGACAGATCATCTCCGATCTGTTTCTCTCGACCTCACTACCCAAGCTGGTCGGCAATAATAACTGTTTTATCAATTTCCCGCCGGAGATGATCGTCCAGGGCTTTGCGGATACGCTGCCTCATGACAAAGTGGTGATCGAAATCCTCGAAACGGCAAAACCCACCGATGAGCTCTTTGACGCGGTGCGTCGTCTGTTTGGCTGGGGCTTCAAGATTGCGCTGGATGACTTTACGCTGGAGAACGGCTGGGAACGCTTTATGCCGTACATCAGCATTGTGAAGTTCGACATCCGCGCTTACTCCTTTGAAGAAATTACCCAGTACATCAACCAGCATAAGAAACACCTCAGTAAGGTAAAATTGCTGGCGGAAAAAGTCGAAACCGCCGAGGAATTTGAACGCTACAAAGCCTTCGGTTTTCACTTATATCAGGGTTATTTCTACAGTAAGCCGGAAATTATCAAAAACAAGCGCCTGGCCCCCGGTAAGGTATTACAGCTTCAGCTTATTCAGGAAGTGAACACCCCTAATCCTGATATGTTCAAAGTTGAGAATTACCTCAAGCGTGATTTGACCCTCTCCTATACCCTGATGCGTTACACCAAAAATGTGCTGTTTAAAAACCGCGGCATTGTACTGGGTAAAAACGCCACCCTCAGGGATACGCTGCTTTATTTAGGCATTAACGAAGTGCGGCGCTTTGTCTCCATTTCCTGCCTGACCAATATGGCGGATGTGAAAACCGACCAGCTCTATCATATGAGCCTGGTGCGCGGCATGTTCTGTGAACTGATGGCGAAAGAAACCGGCAACGCGCGGCTTTCGGGCGATGCCTTTTTCTGCGGCCTGTTCTCGCTGCTCGACACCATTCTGGGCATTTCCATGGAAGATCTGTTCCGGCAAATTCTGCTGCCGGAGAACGTCATGAACGCGTTAACGAAGCACGAAGGGGTGATCTGGCAATTCCTGACGCTGGCCCGTCTTTACGAGGAACAGGACTGGGATAACGCCGGCGCGCTGCTGGACAGCTTTAAGCTGGATCAGGCGACGGTTATCGGGGCGATGCAGCAGTCGATTGAGTGGGCCGATAATATCTCGGCCTAACGGCCTTTAGGCTTGCTCAGCTGCTCACTGAGCTGCTCCGGCGTCACCGCCGGATAGCCCTGCGCGTCGTCAGTAGTTTCACTGACGTTCGGAATAGGCACCAGCGGCCCAAGGAAACGCGGCTCGCGTTTGAAGACATACAGATCCGCCAGCGCGCCGAGCCGCGCGCCAAATTCACGGATGCGCACGGTCAGCATATCTTTCGGCGACGGCACGGCATAACACTGCGCCTGGATCCCCATATGCAGGGCGATAAACAGCGCCCGCTCGCAGTGAAAACGCTGGGTGATAATAATAAAGTCGTTGGTATCGAAGACTTTACGCGTGCGCACAATGGAATCCAGCGTACGGAAGCCCGCGTAATCCAGCACGATATCCTGCGGATCGACGCCACCGGCAATCAAATCCTTACGCATGGTCACCGGCTCGTTGTAGCTCTGCTGGGCGTTATCGCCGCTCAGCAACAGGTAATTCACCTTGCCGCTGTTATAGGCGTTGAGCGCTCCCTGAATGCGGTAACGGTAATACTGATTGATGACGCCGGTGCGGTAATATTTGGCGGTACCGAGCACCACCCCCACCTGTCGGTAGGGCAAATCCTGCAAATCGTCGTAGATATAAGGCGCAGTTTTCCAGCTGATCCAGCGGTCCAGTCCAAGCGCAGTAAACAGCAGCAAGCCGATGAGGACTAACAGGCTGTAAAACAAACGCTTCAACATGCAGATAGCTCAGTAAAGGAAGAAATTTCACTCAGGCTACTTTACGCGCCGGTTTTGCGCAAGAAACGGCGGTTCGATTGCGAAGATTTTCATCACTGCGGACGCGAACGTCCGCAGTAAAGGGGATCAGGCCAGCAGTACGCGATCGATATTCTGGCAGCCCAGGGCTTTCAGCGTGGCGGCGGTGGCGTCCCACTGGGTCAGGGTCGCATCGGCTTTTTCGGCCAGCACCGCGCGCTGAATGTCCGGGTAATCATAACCATTCAGGCTGAGCAGGTTCAGCGCGCCCTGCAACGGCGGCAGCGACGGGTTAAAGGCGGCGTTCTCGGCGTAACGGCCGGAGAATACCGTGCCGTCGCGACACTCCAGCGCCAGCCCGGCCGGAGCCTGACTGTAAGGCGCATGACTCTGGTTCGCCGCAGTAATGGCTGCCTGCGTCAGCGCATCGCCGGTAACGGCAAAGCCGTGATTTTCTTCGTCCATCAGCAGCGTTTTAATCTCCAGATCCTTCGGCCCGAAGGCATCCGGCAGGTAATCGGCCAGCGTATGGGGATCGCGCCCCGGCAGGTTAATACGCAGTGACAGACCGCTGTTCAGCTCGTTCATAAACTGACGGCAGTGACCGCAAGGGGTGTAGTTAACGGTGACAGACGCGAGAGATTTTTCGCCGCGCAGCCAGGCATGGCTGATGGCGCTCTGCTCGGCATGCACCGTTTGCTGCATGGTCGCGCCGATAAATTCCATATTGCCGCCAAAATACCAGGTGCCGCTGACGCCGCGGGCAATAGCGCCGACGTTAAAATGCGACACCGGCGTGCGTGCGCAGGCCGCGGCGAGGGGTAACAGCGCGAAAGCCAGTGCGTCTTCGTCCAGTCGCGTTGCGTTTTTAAGCATGGCGACCTGCTCCGCGGTCAGCAGGGCAGGGAAGTGCTCATCCGCCAGAACCGGCGCCAGCGCGGATTGCAGATCCGCCGCGAGACTTGCGAAAGCAGCGTGAAAACGTGAATGCATGGCATTGCCTCATAACAGTGTAATGGGAGCGTAGTTTACGGGCCGGTCAGGCCTTTATATGTGATTCATATCACACTGTATATGCAACTTATGAAATTCAAATGAAAAATGCGCGACGCATCGCAAATTTTAGCCCATCACCGCAAGGATCAGCGGGAAGACAAAGGGGGCCAGCAGCGAGGTGATAATGCCGCAGATCACCAGCGCCAGCGAACTGAACGCGCCCTCCTGATAATCCAGCTCGGCGCAGCGGGCAGTGCCCAGCGCGTGCGAGGCGGTACCCATCGCCAGGCCGCGCGATGCTTTGGTGCGAATACGCATCACATTAAGCAGGGTATGGCCGAACACCGCGCCCAGAATACCGACAAAAATCACGCACATGGCGCTGATGGCGGGAATACCGCCGAGGCTGCCGCCTACCGCCATGGCAATGGGCGTGGTCACGGATTTCGGCAGGATGGAGGCGGCGATTTCCGGCGTCGCTCCCATCAGCAGCGCAATAGATGTCCCGGTGATCATCGCCACCAGGCTGCCGACAAAACAGATGGTGATGATGGATTTCCAGCGGGCGCGGATCTGATGCAGCTGTTCGTATAAGGGATACGCCAGCGCCACCACCGCCGGTTGCAGCAGATCGTTGAGAATTTTACTGCCCTGAAAGTAACGCTCATAAGGAATGCCGGTCAGCAGCAGAAAAGGGATGATCACCACCATGGAAACCAGCAGCGGGTTCAGTAACGGGATACGAAAACGGGTCGCCAGTTTGCGCGCCGCGAAGAATACCGCCAGCGTGAGCGGCAAAGACCACCAGATCGAAGCCATCATTGTTTCTGCTCCTTCTCACCGACGATTTTGCGTTCGCCGTGCACAATGTGCGAACTCCAGCTGACCACCAGAAATACCACCAGCGTACTGACGGCGCAGGAGACCACTACCGGCCCGAACTGGGCGATCAGCACGTCATAATATTGCATCACGCCGACGCCAATGGGCACGAACAGCAGCGCCATATAGCGGATCAATACATAGCAGCCGGGGTTCACCCATTTTGCCGGCAGAATTTGCAGCGCCAGCAGCAGGAACATAATCAGCATGCCGATAATGCTGCCCGGAATGGTGATCGGCAGCAGCGAGGCGATAAAGATACCCGCGTACAGACAGGCATAAATCAGGACAAACGCACGCAGATATTGCCAGACAACAATGAGTGATTTATTCATGGTGACTACCCTTGACGAGATGCATTCATCATACAATTAAAATCTGAAATGTGCTACCGATCACAACATGCAGCCGAGCATAACAAAGAATCCTGAGATTAACGTTATGCATTCACACAAGATTAGGCGTAAAACCGCCCGCCCTCCGGCGGCTGGCCTCTTTCCTCCCCGCCACAGAGACGCTACCATACGCGCCTCTTAATTATTGGGTATTGTTATGCGTGTATTACTGGCTCCGATGGAAGGCGTGCTCGATTCGCTGGTGCGTGAGCTGCTGACCAGCGTGAACGATTACGATCACTGCATCACCGAATTTTTGCGCGTGGTCGATCAGCTACTGCCGGTAAAATCCTTCTATAAAATCTGTCCGGAATTACAGCATCAAAGCCGTACCCCCAGCGGCACGCCGGTGCGCGTGCAGTTACTGGGACAATACCCGCAATGGCTGGCGGAAAACGCCGCCCGCGCCGTCGAACTGGGCTCCTGGGGCGTCGATCTCAACTGCGGCTGCCCGTCGCGGCTGGTGAACGGCAGCGGCGGCGGGGCCACCTTACTGAAAGATCCTGACCTCATTTACCGGGGCGCAAAAGCGATGCGCGAAGCGGTGCCTGCGCATCTGCCGATGACGGTAAAAATCCGTCTCGGCTGGGATTCCGGCGATAAACAGTTTGAAATCGCCGATGCCGTGCAGCAGGCAGGGGCCAGCGAGCTGGTGGTGCATGGCCGTACCAAAGAAGACGGCTACAAAGCCGAGCGCATCAACTGGGCGGCGATTGGCGAGATCCGCAAACGCCTGACCATCCCGGTGGTGGCTAACGGTGAGATCTGGGACTGGCAAAGCGCGCAGGATTGCATGGCGGCAACGGGCTGCGATGCGGTGATGATTGGCCGCGGGGCGCTCAATGTGCCGAACTTAAGCCGGGTGGTGAAATACAACGCGCCGCGCATGCCGTGGCCGGAAGTGGTGCAACTGTTGCAGCGCTACAGCCAGCTTGAGAAGCAGGGCGATACCGGGCTGTATCACGTGGCGCGTATCAAGCAGTGGTTAGGATATTTACGTAAAGAATATGCTGAAGCCACCGCGCTCTTTGAACAGGTGCGCATCCTGAAACATTCGGCCGCCATTGCGGCGGCGATAGATTCAGTAGCTTTATAAATGACTTGCCCCCATAACGGGGGCAATTTTCAGAAAATCATTTTAAACACGCCGGTCACCACCAACAGCCCAATCAGAAAAATAATCAAAACCGCCCATAGTAAAATTTTCATCGTCCTTTCCTTTTAAGAGTCATATGCCTGCACGAATAAGTTTAGGCACACATTGGCAGCTTTGCCTGGTCGATCGCGAAGATCGTTTCTGCATCAGCCTGTTAACCCTCGTGAATTACCTATACTTACCTCTTTGCCGCTAAAGGCTCATTTCCCGGAGGAGTTCTACATGGTTTCGACGAATAAAGTTGCCATCGTTACGGCGTCAGATTCAGGTATCGGCAAACAGTGCGCGCTGGTGCTGGCTAAGCAGGGCTTCGATATTGGTATTACCTGGCATTCCGATGAGGAAGGCGCCAAAGCCACCGCTAAGGAAGTGGAGGCGCTGGGGCGACGCGCAGAACATGTGCACCTTGATCTGGGAAACCTGCCGGAAGGTGCAGAGGCCATCAACACGCTGATCGAACGTTTCGGTCGTATTGATGCGCTGGTGAATAACGCCGGGGCGATGAGTAAAGCGCCCTTCCTTGAAGTGGCGTTTGACGACTGGCGTAAGGTGTTTACCGTTGATGTCGATGGCGCGTTTCTGTGCTCGCAAATCGCCGCGCGCAAAATGGCGGAGCAGGGACAGGGCGGGCGCATCGTGAATATCACTTCAGTGCATGAACACACCCCGCTGCCGGAAGCCAGCGCCTACACCGCCGCCAAACATGCACTGGGCGGGCTGACCAAATCCATGGCGCTGGAGCTGGTGGATCACCGTATTCTGGTTAATGCCGTCGCCCCTGGCGCTATCGCCACGCCAATGAACGATATGGACGACGAAGACGCCAAAGACGGCTCGCTGCCGATTGTCCCCCTGACCCGCCCTGGTAAAACCCAGGAGATCGCAAGCCTGGTGGGCTGGCTGTGCTCGGAAGAGTCGAGCTACACCACCGGCCAGTCGTTTATCGTCGATGGCGGCTTTATGCTGGCGAACCCGCAGTTCAACGCAAAATAAGCTTTACAGGCCGGGCCGTAGCCCGGCTTATTCGTCGTCCTTATCGCGACGGCGGGTAAACCAGTAACGCAGCGCCAGGGCAATCGCCAGCGCCAGAACGATCCACACCCCATGCTTCAGATGCTGATCCAGATGGTGCAGCCAGGGTCCTATCACCTCGCCGCCCACATAGCCCAGGGTGGTGAAAATCAGCGCCCAGACAATGGCCCCCAGAATATTCAGCGGCAGAAAGACTTTTGGCGGCAGGCGGCTCGCGCCAATCAGTAGCGGGCCGATAATGCGAAAACCGTACATAAAGCGCGTGCCGATCACAAAGAGATAAGGCCGCCGCTGGATCAGTTTCTGCGCGCGGGTGATTTTCTTCTGGTGACGGGAAAAGCGTCGCAGAATGCGCTCGCCGTAACGCCGCCCGAGCAGGTACAACAGCTGGTCGCCAATCATACCGCCGAGCGCCACCGCCGCCACCACCAGCCAGAAACGAAGCAAACCCTGATGGGCCGCCACGCCGCCGAGCAGGGTAATGGTTTCACCTTCCGCCACGCTGCCGATCACCAGCGCCGCATAGCCGTACTGGGCTATCAGACCGTTTATATCCACGACAAATTCAACTCATTGTTTACATCCATTTTTTAAAGCATACACCCTCAAACGCGAACCGGATCGCAACGTCCGTTGACTGACTATTTATCAGACTTATCGTTTCGCTCAAAAAATAACCAATTCATGCATTATACTTACAGGGTCGACGTTCGGCTGACTGCAAGGGGGCGTTATGAACCATGTCTGGGGACTCTTTTCCCATCCCGATCGTGAAATGCAGGTAATTAAACGCGAAAACGAAACGGTTTCGCACCACTATACGCACCACGTTTTACTGATGGCCGCCATTCCGGTGATCTGCGCCTTTATCGGCACCACGCAGATCGGCTGGGACTTTGGCGATGGCAACGTCATGCAACTCTCGCTGTTCACCGGCTTTTATCTGGGCGTTCTGTTTTACGCCCTGATGCTGGCAGGGGTGGCGGTGATGGGCCGGGTGATTTACTGGATGGCGCGTAACATACCGCAGCGTCCGTCGCTGGCGCGCTGTATGGTGTTTGCCGGTTATGTCGCCACGCCGCTGTTTTTAAGCGGTATCGTCGCGCTTTATCCGCTGGTCTGGCTGTGCGCGCTGGTGGGCACCGCGGCGCTGTTGTGGACCGGTTATCTGCTTTATGTCGGCATTCCCACCTTCCTCAATATCAATCGTGAAGAAAGCCTAAACTTTTCCGGTTCGACCCTCGCCATCGGCGTGCTGGTGCTGGAAGTGCTGCTGGCGCTGACGGTGATCCTCTGGGGCTACGGTTACCGGCTGTTCTGAGCTAATTGCATTGCTGGCGTGAATGCCAGCAATGCAACCTTATGCAACGATTCTTCTGTGGCGACAACCCGAACGGGCGGCTATCATGCCTTAGCCAGCTTTTGTTATTTTTTAATTGCCGACATTAGCGGTGCGCGTTATTACGTGCGTGAATAATTATCAGAAGCCTCACCATGCTGAAATTCCGTGTTTCCTTATTAAGCCTTGCGTTATTACTGAGCGTGCCTGTCATGCCACAGGCGCTGGCGAAAACCTCCGCAGTCGCGACTTCTGCCCAGCCCGAAATTGCCTCCGGCAGCGCGATGATTGTCGATCTGAAAACCAATGAGGTGATCTATTCCAGTCACCCCGATCTGGTGCGTCCGATCGCGTCCATTACCAAGCTGATGACGGCGATGGTGGTGCTGGACGCCAGCCTGCCGCTGGATGAAAAACTGAAAGTGGATATCAGCCATACGCCGGAGATGAAAGGTATCTATTCCCGCGTGCGCTTAAACAGTGAAATCAGCCGTAAGAATATGCTGCTGCTGGCGTTGATGTCCTCGGAGAACCGCGCGGCGGCGAGCCTGGCGCACCATTATCCGGGGGGCTATGACGCCTTTATCCGCGCGATGAACGCCAAAGCCAAAGCCCTGGGAATGCGTAACACGCGCTTTGTGGAGCCGACGGGGCTGTCGATCCATAATGTCTCTACGGCGCGGGATCTGACGCGCTTGCTGGTGGCGACCAAACAGTATCCGCTGCTCGGTCAGTTAAGCACCACGCGGGAAGAGATGGCGACCTTCAGCAGCCCGGCCTACACGCTGCCGTTCCGTAATACCAACCATCTGGTATACCGCGATAACTGGAATATTCAGCTGACCAAAACCGGCTTCACCAATGCGGCGGGTCATTGCCTGGTGATGCGTACGGTGATTAACGGCAAATCCGTGGCGCTGGTGGTGATGGATGCCTTCGGCAAATACACCCACTTTGCGGATGCCAGCCGTCTGCGCACCTGGATCGAAACCGGTAAAGCGCAGCCTGTACCGGCGGCGGCGCTGGCCTATAAGCGCCAGAAAGCGGCGCAAATGGTCAGCAGCGGCGGCAGTGCCGCAGGCGAGCAAACCGCGCAGAACGATTAATTATTCCGGCAGCGTCCAGTCACCGTCGTTGAGCGGGCGCTGCATAATCAACGTATCCCGCCAGTCACCTTTCTTATAGCCGACGCTGCGCAGCTGGCCTGCCACGGTAAAGCCGTGTTTTTCATGCAGGCGCAGGGAACCGGCATTATTATGGCCGTCGCCGACAATGGCGATCATCTGCCGCCACGGGCCTTCTTCGCAGCGCGCGATCAGCGCATCCATCAGCGCGCCGCCAATGCCGTGACCGGTCATGCTGGCGTCCACATAAATGGATTCTTCAATAGTGAAACGGTAGGCGTGGCGCGGACGATAAGGTCTGGCGTAGCAGTAGCCGACCACAATGCCGCGATAGAGCGCCAGCAGCCAGGGCAGCCCGTCGGCGGTCACCGCCTCGATGCGTTCGCGCATCTCATCGACGGTGGGCGGGACTTCTTCAAAAGAGGCACGCCCGTGGAGCACATGCCAGGCGTAGATCGCGGCTACGGCATGGGCATCGTCAGGCCGTGCATCGCGAACCTCCACTTCAATTCCCGTTAAAACATCAATAACAGACATGGGCATAGGCTCCTGAATGGCATGCCATAGAAACGTTTCTATGGCGACATAGCGCTACTCTAGTACGAAAAAGGAACACGGAATACCCCATACATCACAGTGCAATGCATAGCGCCGGGCTTGCGCTATGCGGTTACGCTTTCGGTTTGCATTACGCCCAGTTTTTTAGCTTTGAAGTCTTGCCGATGCCGGGGTTCATGCTGTTTGTCGGGTCATTGCTGCGATAAAATTGTTTTAAACTTTCTGCCGCTTCGTACAGGTGACCGACATTATGTTCCGCCGGATACTGCGCCCCGCGCGCATGCAACAGCGCCAGCATCTGCTCTTTCAGCGCATGGGCATCGACGCCTTTTTTCACGATGTAATCCTGATGGAAGACGTAGCACATGAAATGCCCGTAATAGAGCTTGTGAACTAACTGGCTGTCGATTTCAGGCGGCAGCGTTTCAAACCACTGCTCGTCGTTGCGCCGCAGGGCAATATCCAGCGCCAGAATATCTTCCACTTCCTCCGCATGCACTGCCTGATAACGGATTGCCGCCCCCGCCGCCGCAAAGCGGTGCAGGAAGGCTTTATTGCCTTCTTCGGTGGTACAGGCGAAGAAATCGCCCTCTGCATCAGCGAAGTAGGACTTCAGCCAGCTCTGTGCTTCCGCAATGCCCTCGCCGGACATTTTCAGCAGCAGATGATGTTCGTACTTATCCCGCCAGGTTTTCATGCGCGGCGGCAGATGGTTCGGGAACAGATTGCCCAGCTTCTGCATCGCCCGGTCGGTAAAGTGCGGTTTCACCAGCGGTACTTTTTCCAGCATCGCGTCGGTGCGGCCTTTCAGGGTGAAGAACATCGGCATTTTGTCGGTGCCGAGCTTGTCGATCATCAGGAAAGTGTCTTTCCCGTAGCGCGCGGCGATGTCGTAAATATCGCGATGCATATACTCACCCGCCACCGGCAGATGGGTGAAGTTCGCCAGAATATGTCGGCGGATCTCCGTCAGCACCTCCGGCTGATTGGTGCCGATGTAAAATACCTGCTGGCGTTTTTCCGCCGGGAAGGTGTCCAGACGCACGGCAAAGACCGCGAGCTTGCCCGCGCAGCCGGAGGATTCAAACAGGCGATCCGGATCGGCGTTATAGCGCGCCGGAGTGTCAGCCGTGATGTCGCGTACGCGGGTAATATAGTCGTGATCGTGGGCGTGGCGGCCATCGTGACGCACATCGGCGTCGTTAATGCGATCGTCGTCCAGCTTGCTGAGGATCTGCTCCGGCGTGCTGCCCAGATCGATCCCCAGATGGTTCACCAGCTGTAACTGGCCGTCTTCATTAATACGCGCAAACAGCGACATTTCGGTGTAGGCCGGGCCGCGCTGTACCAGCGAGCCGCCGGAGTTGTTACAGATGCCGCCAATGACCGACGCGCCTATGCATGAGGATCCAATCACCGAGTGGGGTTCACGACCCAGCGGTTTGAGCGCTTTTTCCAGCGAATAAAGGGTGGTGCCCGGATACGCCAGCACCTGCTCGCCTTTTTCCAGCAGGTGCAGCTTATCGAGACGCAGCGTGCTGATGATGACGATCTCGCGGTCGTAATCATTGCCGTCCGGCGTTGATCCTGCGGTAAGACCGGTGTTCGCCGCCTGCATAAGAATAATTTTATCGGCGCGCACGCAGGCGCTCAGCACATGCCACAGTTCCAGCAGCGAGCCGGGGAAGACGACGGCCAGCGCATCGCCCTGGCCCGAGCGGAAGCCTTTACGGTAGCGCGCGGTTTTGGCCGGTTCAGTCAGCAGATGGGCGTGGCCCACGAGGCGGGTAAGTTCCTGCAAAAAAGCAGCGTTATTATCAGGATGATGACCAGACATGATCCACTCCTTGTGGCGGGGCAAAATTGACGCTTTAAAGCATAGCGCGGGAAAATACATCACGCGGAAGTAATCGTCAGAAAAATAAGAGAATAACCCTGCAACAGCTACTACGATTATGGCACACTGCGGTTTTCGCACGCTCTGCCGCTGATACGGCTGTAATTACGAGAGATATACGACATGAAATGGCTATGTTCTGTAGGTGTCGCTGTGAGTCTGGCGCTGCAACCCGCGCTGGCGGAAGAAACGACCGGCAATCATCCCCTTACGCCGGAAGCGCGTGATGCCTTTGTCACCGAATTACTCGGCAAAATGACCACCGATGAAAAAATCGGTCAGTTACGTCTTATCAGCGTCGGGCCGGATAACCCGAAAGAAGCCATCCGCGAGATGATCAAAGCAAGTCAGGTCGGGGCGATTTTTAACACCGTTACCCGCCAGGACATTCGCGCCATGCAGGATCAGGCGATGCAGCTCAGCCGCCTGAAAATCCCGCTGTTCTTTGCCTACGACGTGGTGCACGGTCAGCGCACCGTCTTCCCGATTAGCCTCGGTCTCGCGTCCTCCTTTAACCTTGAGGCGGTGAAAACCGTCGGCCGCATTTCCGCTTATGAAGCCGCTGACGATGGCCTGAACATGACCTGGGCGCCGATGGTCGACGTCTCCCGCGATCCGCGCTGGGGCCGGGGTTCCGAAGGCTTCGGGGAAGATACTTACCTGACCGCCAGCATGGGTAAAACCATGGTGGAATCCATGCAGGGTAAAAGCCCGGCGGATCGCTATTCGGTAATGACCAGCGTGAAACACTTCGCCGCTTACGGCGCGGTGGAAGGCGGTAAAGAGTACAACAGCGTCGACATGAGCTCGCAGCGTCTGTTCAACGACTACATGCCGCCGTACAAAGCGGCGCTGGACGCGGGCAGCGGCGGGGTGATGATCGCCCTGAACTCCCTTAACGGCACCCCTGCGGCCTCCGATCCCTGGCTGTTAAAAGATCTGCTGCGCAAGGAGTGGGGCTTTAAAGGCATCACCATTTCTGACCACGGCGCGATCAAAGAGCTGATTAAACACGGTACCGCCGCCGATCCGGCAGACGCCGTGCGCGTGGCGCTGAAATCCGGCGTCGATATGAGCATGGCCGATGAGTATTACAGCAAATACCTGCCGGATCTGATCAAAAACGGCAAAGTGACCATGGCTGAACTGGATGACGCCACCCGTCACGTGCTGAACGTGAAATATGATATGGGGTTGTTTAACGATCCGTACAGCCACCTGGGCGCGAAAGAGACCGATCCGCAGGACACCAACGCCGAAAGCCGTCTGCATCGTAAAGAAGCCCGTGAAGTGGCGCGCGAAAGCCTGGTGCTGCTGAAAAACCGTCTTGATACGCTGCCGCTGAAAAAGAATGCCACCATCGCGGTGGTGGGCCCGCTGGCTGACAGCAAGCGCGACGTGATGGGTAGCTGGTCGGCGGCAGGGGTGGCGGATCAGTCCGTGACCGTGCTGACCGGCATTAAAAACGCCATCGGCGACCAGGGCAAAGTGATAGTCGCGAAAGGCGCGAATATCACCGATGACAAAGACATTGTCACCTTCTTAAACCAGTACGAACCGGCGGTGCAGGTGGATGAACGCACGCCGCAGGCGATGATCGACGAAGCGGTAAAAGTGGCGAATCAGTCTGACGTGGTGGTGGCCGTGGTCGGCGAAGCCCAGGGTATGGCCCATGAAGCCTCCAGCCGTACCGATCTCACCCTGCCGCAAAGCCAGCGCAATCTGATCGCGGCGCTAAAAGCCACCGGTAAACCGCTGGTGCTGGTGCTGATGAATGGTCGTCCGCTGGCGCTGGTGAAAGAAGATCAGCAGGCGGATGCGATCCTCGAAACCTGGTTTGCGGGCACCGAAGGCGGAAACGCTATCGCCGATGTGCTGTTTGGCGATTACAACCCGTCCGGCAAGCTGCCGATGTCCTTCCCGCGCTCTGTCGGGCAGATCCCGGTCTACTACAGCCACCTGAACACCGGTCGTCCGTATAACGCTGATAAGCCGAACAAGTACACCTCGCGCTACTTCGACGAAGCGAACGGCCCGCTGTATCCGTTTGGCTATGGCCTGAGCTACACCACGTTCAGCGTGTCTGATGTGAAACTGTCTGCGCCAACCATGAAGCGTGACGGCACGGTGACGGCAAGCGTTGAGGTGACTAATACCGGCAAACGCGAAGGCGCAACGGTACTGCAAATGTATCTGCAGGACGTGACCGCCTCGATGAGCCGTCCGGTGAAACAGCTGAAGGGCTTTGAAAAAATCACCCTGAAACCGGGTGAGACCCAGACCGTCAGCTTCCCGATCGATATTGAGGCGCTGAAGTTCTGGAACCAGCAGATGAAATACGATGCGGAGCCGGGCAAATTTAACGTCTTTATCGGCACCGATTCCGCCCGCGTGAAGCAGGGCGAGTTCGAACTGCTGTGATCCTTTTTCCGTAATCCCCAACGCCACCGTCCGGTGGCGTTTTTTTTGCTTTTCTGTTTCGCCGGGTGGCGACGGCGTCTTACCCGGCCTACCGTTTTACCCGGCCTACGGGCTTATCCGGTCTGCGGACTAATTTGTAGGCCCGGCAAGCTTGCGCCGCCGGGCAACGCATTGCTCATGTGTAACATGCCAAAGCCTTCCTGCGCGTCACAATGGATACAAAATTTATTATTCACTCACCCGTGCCATGATGCGTCCCAGATATTCACTCAACTGATGCTTTTGCAAATAATTCCTTAAATCCCGCGCCCAGCCCGTGCCCTCGCCGAGGATCGCCCGACTGTGGGTGGACGCGTACAGATAGCGGGTATCATAAAGGTTAATCAAGGTCTGATTGATCCCCTCAACGTTAAACCCCGGATTACGCTGCTGCTGCATCTCTAATGCCTTAACGACCCGCGCCTGCTGGCCCGGATCCGGCGTAAACGTCCGCTCATTCAGTTCACTGAGCACCACAAATTCAGGGGCAATGCCCTCATCGATTGCTGCCTGCAGGCGATAATGTCCGTCGAGGATCACAAAGGAGGCCAGCCCGGCAATGTACCAGACCAGTACCGGCGGCAATGTCCCTTCACGGCTTTTTTTCCGCCACCATTTCAGGCGTCCCGCATCGCGGTCGATCGGATAGCGGCCCCGCAGTAAATTGCCTCCCCACCACCAGTCCACCAGCATGACTTTTTGCGGGTCTGCTACATCCGGGAAATCTTCGCCATAGAGCACCCAGTCGCAGCCGATATTTCCGGCGCTTGTCGGCGACTCAAAACGCCAGTCGGCAACGGGCTGTCGCTGCGCCAGGGGGCGCGGAGCTGCGCTTACTGGCATCATGGGTCTTAACAACCACCGACGCGCGGACAACAACGGCGTGGGGGCCGTCATTAACTGTCGGGCAAAATAGCGACACCATTCGCTTAGCGGATCGTGTACGGCCTGCTTTTGGACCCATTCCACGTCTGCGGAAGTCACCGGCGGCAACAAGGATTGCTGGCCCGGATGATCGGCATTAAACACCAGCCAGACGCCTGAGTGATCCGCAAGCATCGTGGCCCAGAACAGTGTTTCTCCCTGGAGCTGTAGCGCCATACGGCCATGATGGCCGCTTAACATTTCCATGGCCTGCACGGGAGAGTCGCTTTCCTGCACCTGCAGTTCCAGCCCCTGCCAGTGGCCATTGCGGTCGAGTAAATCCTTCCACCAGTATTGTGACATCTGATACTCGCTTAACCTGTCCTGTAAAAGATTTATCGGCACACTGTAGTACGTTTTCACCAGACTCAGAAAGCGCGTCACAAAAATGGCGGGCGGTAATCCGCATAATGCGGCCTTCACCTTCAGGGACGAAAATCTTGTTAAGGATAACATCATGGATCAAAGTCTTTTTATCCAGCGGGGCGTCTGGGCGCGCCTCGGCTTGCCCCGCGAGCTTTGCTGGGGATTTATCGGCGTCTTTCTCTTTATCACCGGCGCGACCATCGAACAGAGCTGGCTGGCATCGATGCTGCAAACGCGCGGCTTCGCGGCCACCGATATCAGCCTGCTGTCCTCAATTTTCGGCCTGTGCGTGGCGGCGGTGTCGTGGTTTTCCGGCATCGGCGCTGGCGTACTGGGCGTGCGGCGGCTGATGTGGGCGGCGACGGTGTGCTATTTCGCCGGATCGGTGCCCTTTATTTTTGTCGCTCTGCCGGATAACCACTATCCGATGATGATCGTCAGCTATGCCCTGCGCGGCGTGGCCTATCCGCTGTTTGCCTACTCCTTTCTGGTGTGGATCAACCAGCGCTGCGAAGCGCGGATATTAGGCCGCGCGGTGTCGTGGTTCTGGATCGCCTTTGGCGTCGGCATGACCATTGTCGGACCCTGGTATTCAGGACTGATGCTGCCCGCCATCGGGGAAACCGCCACCCTGGCCAGCGGTTTTATTTTTGTTGCGCTGGGAGCCGTATGCGCGCTGATCCTCAATAGCGACAGACCCCGTTTCACCCGCAGCCAGAGCATCCGTCAGGCGATGGGCGAGGGACTTATGGTGCTGGTGCGCCAGCCGAAAATGCGGCTCGCGGTGATGGTCAAAACCATCAATGACATCGGCAAATTTTCGCTGGTGATCCTCATGCCGATGTATCTGCCGCGCTTCGGCTTCAGCATCGCCGAATGGCTGACCATCTGGGGACTGGTCAATGTGGTGAACATTTTCGCCAGCTATCTGTTCGGCTGGCTGGGGGACACCATCGGCTGGCGCAATACGGTGATGTGGTTTTCCGGCACCCTTTGCGGGCTGGCATCGCTGGCGGTCTGTTATGCGCCGGTGATCTTTGGTCACAGCAATGCCGCGCTGTTCATGGCGCTTGCGCTCTATGCCATCGGCCTCGGCGCCTTTGGGCCGCTGAGCGCGCTGGTCCCCTCGCTGCTGCCGGAAAATAAAGGCACCGCCATCTCCTGTCTTAATCTTGGCTCGGGGCTGAGCAATTTTGCCGGGCCTGTTATCGTCACGTTGTGCGTGGGTCCGCTGGGCGTGGAAGGCACGCTGTGGGTCATTGCGCTGCTCTATTTTTCGGCCAGTATTATGACCGTACCGTTAAAGCTGCCAGAGAACCCCGCAGACTAGCGATATATCGTCTACGCTTTTTACACAAGCTGCTGATAGCAGACGGCAAAAAACGAGGAAAGCACGATGACAATCAAAAAGGGGATGCTTGGCTCACTGGCGTTGATCGCGGCGGTGAGCCTGCCGGCGCTGGCGGCGGAGCCAATTAAGGTCGGTTCAAAAATTGATACCGAAGGCGCGCTGCTGGGCAATATTATTTTGCAGGTGCTGGAAAGCCACGGCGTGAAGACCGTTAATAAAGTGCAACTCGGTACCACGCCGGTGGTGCGCGGGGCGATCACCTCCGGCGAGCTGGATATTTATCCGGAATACACCGGCAATGGCGCGTTCTTCTTTAAAGATGAAAACGACGCGGCGTGGAAAAACGCGCAGCAGGGCTATGAAAAAGTCAAAAAACTGGATGCCGAACAGAACAAGCTGGTATGGCTGACGCCTGCGCCCGCCAACAACACCTGGACTATCGCCGTGCGTAAAGACGTGGCGGAGAAGGGCAAGCTGACCTCCCTTGACGATCTGAGCCGTTACCTGAAAGAGGGCGGCACCTTCAAACTGGCGGCGTCCGCGGAATTTATCGAACGCGCCGATGCGCTGCCCGCCTTTGAAAAGGCCTATGGCTTTAACCTGAATCAGGATCAGCTGCTGTCGCTGGCGGGCGGCGATACCGCTGTGACCATCAAAGCTGCGGCGCAGCAAACCTCCGGCGTGAATGCCGCCATGGCCTACGGCACCGACGGCCCGGTAGCGGCGCTGGGTCTGCAAACCCTGACCGATCCGAAAGGCGTACAGCCGATTTACGCCCCAACGCCGGTGGTGCGCGAGGCGGTGCTAAAAGCGTATCCGCAGCTGGACGAATGGCTGAAGCCGGTCTTCGCCAGCCTCGATGAAAAAACGCTGCAACAGCTGAATGCCAGCATCGCCGTGGAAGGGCTGGACGCGAAGAAAGTCGCCGCTGACTACCTGAAGCAAAAAGGACTGGTGAAGTAATCACAGGATGGGATGGTATTGATCCGTTGTCATAATCGCGTGGTGTTGCTGCTGGCGCTGATCGCGCTGGCAGCCTCGCTGCTGCCCTTTGTTAATTATGCGCCTAACCGGCTGGTGTCCGGCGAAAGCCGCCTGTTATGGCAGGTCTGGCCGGCCTCGTCATGGCTGTGGCTGGCAGCGCCGTTGCTGCTGATGGCGCTCTGTTTTCTGCCCCGTCGCTGGCCTCAGGCCGCCACGCTTATCCTCGCGGAAGGGCTGTTTATTGTGCTGGTATGGGCGGCAGGCCGGGCGGCGACGGATCTGGCGCAGCAGGGCAGTACGCTTGCCCGTACGTCCATGGGCAGCGGTCTGTGGCTGTGGCTGGCGCTGGCGCTGCTTGCCGCCAGCGATACCATTCGTCGCCTGACGGCAGGCCCCGTCTGGCGCTGGCTGTTACATGCGCAAATCTGGATCCTGCCGCTGTTTCTGCTGCACTATGGCTATCTTAACGATCTCTCCCTGCTGAAAGAGTACGCCAACCGTCAGGACGTGTTTGACGATGCGTTGACCCGCCATTTGCTGTTGCTGGTCGGCACGCTGCTGCCTGCGCTGCTGGTGGGCGGGCTGCTGGGGTTGTGGTGTTACCGCCATCCGTCGCGTCAGGGGCCGGTGTTCGCGGTGCTTAACGTCATTCAGACAGTGCCCTCGGTGGCGCTGTTTGGTCTGCTGATCGCGCCCCTTGCCGGTCTGGTGCAACGCTTTCCGGTGCTGGGACAGCTTGGCATTGCCGGTACCGGCCTGACGCCCGCGCTGATCGCGCTCATTCTTTATGCGCTGCTGCCGCTGGTGCGCGGCGTGGTGGCCGGTTTAAACCAGGTACCGCGCGAGGTGCTGGAAAGCGCCGCCGGCATGGGCATGAGCGCCCGGCAGCGCTTTTTGCAGGTGCGCCTGCCGCTGGCGTTGCCTTTATTGCTGCGCAGTCTGCGGGTGGTGACGGTGCAGACCATCGGCATGGCGGTCATTGCGGCACTGATTGGCGCGGGCGGGTTTGGGGCGCTGGTGTTCCAGGGATTGCTGAGTAGCGCGCTGGATCTGGTGCTGCTCGGCGTGATCCCGGTGATCGCGCTGGCAGTGGTGGTGGACGCATTATTCGGATTGTGGCTCGCGCTGCTGAAGGTAAAACAGGCATGATTGAATTTCGACAGGTCAGCAAAGCATTTAATGGTCAGGACGCGGTCAGCGATCTGAATCTGCATTTCAAAACCGGGGCGTTCACGGTGCTGATCGGCACCTCCGGCTCCGGTAAATCCACCACGCTGAAGATGATCAACCGGCTGGTGGAGCACGATACCGGCACCATTTTGTTTGCCGGTGAGGAGATCCGCTCCTTTCCGATGCTGACGCTGCGCAGGCGCATGGGCTACGCCATTCAGTCCATCGGTCTGTTTCCCCACTGGACGGTGGCGGAAAACATCGCCACCGTGCCGCAGTTGCAGAAATGGTCGCGGGCGCGTATCGCAGCAAGGGTGGATGAGCTGATGGCGCTGCTCGGGCTGGATCCCGGCCTGCGCTCGCGCTATCCCCATGAACTGTCCGGCGGTCAGCAACAGCGTGTCGGCGTGGCGCGGGCGCTGGCGGCGGATCCGGAAGTGCTGCTGATGGACGAGCCGTTCGGCGCGCTCGATCCGGTGACGCGCGGGGCGCTGCAACAGGAGATGCGCCGCATTCATCAGCTGCTCGGGCGCACCATCGTGCTGGTAACGCACGACATCGACGAAGCCTTACAGCTTGCGGATCATCTGGTGCTGATGGATAACGGCAAAGTGGTACAACAGGGCACGCCGCTGGAGATGCTCACCCGTCCGGCCACGCCATTCGTGCGCGAATTCTTCGGTCGCAGCGAGCTGGGCGTGCGCCTGCTCTCCCTGCGCCGGGTCGGCGATTATCAGCGCGCCGGGGATGCGGCAGCAGGCGAGCCGCTCAGTGAAAACCTGACATTGCGCGACGCCCTGTCGGCCTTCGTGGCGCAGCAGCGCGACGTGTTGCCGGTGGTGGATGCGCAAGGTATTGCCTGCGGCAGTCTGCATTTTCGCGATCTGCTCAGCATGGAGGCCAACCGTGAAGGTCATCCGTGATCCGCTGCTGTGGCTTATCGCCCTCTTTATCGCGTTGCTGCTGGCGCTGCCGCACAGCGCCACGCTGTTCAGCGCCTGGTTTCCGCAGCTGCCGCGCCCGGTTTATCAGCAGGAATCCTTTCTTACCTTAACTCTGGCGCATTTCTGGCTGGTGGGGATTTCCAGCGTGATAGCGGTGATCATCGGCGTCGGGGCGGGGATCGCGGTGACGCGTCCGGCAGGGCTGGAATTTCGCTCGCTGGTGGAAACCATCGCCGCGGTCGGGCAAACCTTTCCGCCGGTGGCAGTGCTGGCGATTGCCGTGCCGGTGATGGGTTTTGGCAGGGATCCGGCGATAATCGCGCTGATCCTCTACGGCGTATTGCCGATTTTGCAGGGCACGCTGGCAGGGCTTAGCGCCGTACCGGCGGGGGTGATAAGCGTGGCGGAAGGTATGGGGATGAGCGCCTGGCAGCGGCTGATGAAAGTGGAATTACCGCTGGCGGCGCCGGTGATTTTAGCCGGCGTGCGCACCTCGGTGATCATCAACATTGGCACGGCGGCGATCGCCTCGACCGTGGGGGCGAATACCCTCGGCACGCCAATTATCATCGGACTTTCCGGCTTTAATACTGCCTATGTCATTCAGGGCGCGCTACTGGTGGCGCTGGCCGCGATTATTGTCGATCGCGGATTCGAGCGCCTGGCGCGGGCAATGACTAAGCACGCAGAATAAAGAAGTAACCCGCCAGCATCACGCCGCCCGTGCCGCCGATAGCCATAAGTAGAAAGAGGGTGGTGACAAGGATTTTGGACGCCTTCATGTTTTACTCCTGATGATTAACGCAGGGAGTATAACGTGAAGCGCAAGTGTTAACGAACCATTAAATGCCGAGCATCTGGATCGCATGCCCGGCATCACGCCAGCTGGCCATCTGCTGCATCTGTGAAATCGTCGGCGCATCGCCGCACCACACCATTAAGGTATGCCCGGTAAACTGTTCCGGGCGCAACTGCGTCAGGGAATGTGCCAGCACGCCGGTGCGCCAGCCCTGCTCGCTTGCGATCCAGGCTTCCAGCCACAGCCGCGTGGTATCGTGAATATTCCAGCCGACCACCAGCGCATCATTGCTGCTTTTCTTCCGCGACGAGGTAAGACACAGCGAAATATGGTTGATCAGCACGCCGTCCAGCAGACTCAGCATGGCGAGCAGCGTCGGATCCTGGCAGCGCAGGCGCAGACGCAAAGGAATGAGTAATTGCGTGATGATAGTATGGGCCGGGAACGCGCGCCCCTGTTCTTTGATCCACAGCTGCAGACGGGGAAGATTACCGCATTGCAGGTAACCGAGCAGACGCTCCTGTTGCTCCCGCCAGTTATATTCGCTGTCCGTCGCGCCATTCCACAGCAGGGTTTTGACTTTGCCGACCTGCACGCCGCTGTCGATCCAGCGTTTGATTTCGCGGATGCGGTCTATGTCCGCATCATTAAATAACCGGTGCCCGCCATCAGTGCGCTGTGGCGTCAGCAAATCGTAACGGCGTTGCCAGGCCCGCAGGGTAACAGGATTAACGTCGCACAGCTGAGCCACTTCACCGATGGTGTATAGCGCCATAGTTTCACCTTTGCACGGGTCCTGGTCTAACTGTAGACGCTGTTATGCGAACGGCTCTCATTTGCTTGTTTTTTATTCGCCAGGCATACGAAAGGGTGACAACAGGCGGCGTTATTGTGATGGCGGGCACGTTTTTTTGATTTTTTCCGGCGGTTTCACAGAAAGGATCCCCGGCGCCCTGTATGTTACGCGCTTTATGCGGTTTCGGTGTTTGGGTATGTACGAGTTTAATCTGGTGTTACTGCTGCTGCAGCAGATGTGCGTGTTTCTGGTCATCGCCTGGCTGATGAGCAAAACGCGCCTGTTTATTCCGCTGATGCAGGTCACCGTCCGGCTGCCGCATAAACTGCTGTGCTATGTCACTTTCTCCATTTTCTGCATTCTGGGCACCTATCTCGGCCTGCACATTGAAGACTCCATCGCCAACACGCGCGCCATTGGCGCGGTGATGGGCGGTCTGCTCGGCGGGCCGGTGGTCGGCGGGCTGGTGGGGCTGACCGGTGGATTACACCGTTACTCCATGGGCGGCATGACGGCGCTCAGCTGCATGGTGTCCACCATCGTCGAAGGGCTGCTGGGCGGCCTGGTGCACAGTTTCCTCATCAAACGCGGCCGCACCGATAAAGTATTCAGTCCGCTGACCGCCGGGGCCATTACGCTGGTGGCGGAACTGGTACAGATGCTGATCATCCTGCTGATCGCCCGCCCGTTTGAAGACGCGCTGCATCTGGTGAGCAGCATCGCCGCGCCCATGATGGTGACCAATACCGTCGGCGCGGCGCTCTTTATGCGCATCCTGCTGGATAAACGGGCGATGTTTGAGAAGTATACCTCCGCCTTTTCCGCCACTGCCCTGAAGGTGGCGGCCTCCACCGAAGGCATTTTGCGCCAGGGATTTAACGAAGAGAACAGCATGAAAGTGGCGCAGGTGCTGTATCAGGAGCTGGACATTGGCGCGGTGGCGATCACCGATCGCGAAAAGCTGCTGGCCTTTAAAGGCATCGGCGACGATCACCATTTGTCGGGGCGGCCTATTTCCTCACGCTGGACGCAAAAAGCGCTGGAAACCGGGGAAGTGGTCTATGCGGATGGCAATGAAGTGCCGTACCGCTGTTCACTGCATCCCCAGTGCAAGCTGGGCTCGACGCTGGTGATCCCGTTGCGCGGCGAGAATCAGCGGGTGATGGGCACCATCAAACTCTATGAAGTGAAAAACCGCCTGTTCAGTTCCATTAACCGCACGCTGGGGGAGGGGATCGCGCAGCTGCTGTCGGCGCAGATCCTTGCCGGGCAGTACGAGCGGCAAAAAGCGCTGCTCACCCAGTCGGAGATCAAACTGCTGCATGCGCAGGTGAACCCGCATTTTCTGTTTAATGCGCTTAACACGCTGAAGGCGGTGATCCGCCGCGACAGCGAGCAGGCCGGGCAACTGGTGCAGTACCTGTCGACCTTTTTCCGCAAAAACTTAAAACGCCCGTCGGAAGTGGTGACGCTGGCGGATGAAGTGGAGCATGTGAACGCCTATCTGCAAATCGAGCAGGCGCGTTTCCAGTCGCGTTTGCAGGTGCAGCTGTTTGTGCCGGAGGCGCTGTCCTGGCACAAACTGCCCGCCTTTACGCTGCAACCCATCGTTGAAAATGCCATTAAGCACGGTACTTCACAGCTGCTGGGCGTGGGGGAAATCACTATCCGGGCGAGTCTCGACGGGCAGTATATGGTGCTGGATATTGAAGATAACGCGGGTCTGTACCAGCCGAAGGCCAATGCCAGCGGGCTGGGCATGAGCCTGGTGGATAAGCGCCTGCGGGCGCGTTTTGGCGATGATTGCGGTATCGCCGTGGCCTGCGAGCCGGATCGATTTACCCGAATTACCCTACGTTTACCTGTGGAGGAAAGCGCATGTTAAAAGTGCTGATCGTCGATGACGAACCCTTAGCGCGGGAAAATCTGCGTATTCTGCTGGAAGATGAAAGCGATATTGAGATCGTCGGCGAGTGCGCCAACGCCGTGGAAGCCATAGGCGCGGTGCATAAACTGCGCCCCGACGTGCTGTTTCTGGATATTCAGATGCCGCGCATCAGCGGGCTGGAAATGGTGGGCATGCTCGATCCTGAGCACCGGCCTTACGTGGTCTTTCTCACCGCCTTTGATGAATATGCGGTGAAGGCTTTCGAAGAGCATGCTTTTGATTATCTGCTCAAACCCATTGCATCGCCGCGACTGGCAAAAACCCTGACGCGTTTGCGCCAGGAGCGCGGAGTACAGGACGTCTCGGTGCTGCCGGAAAATCAGGCGCCGCTGAAGTTTATTCCCTGCACCGGGCACAGCCGCATTTATCTGTTGCAGATGGACGATGTGGCGTACGTCAGCAGCCGCCTCAGCGGGGTGTATGTGACCAGTCACGAAGGCAAAGAGGGCTTTACGGAGCTGACCCTGCGCACTCTGGAGAGCCGTACGCCGCTGATGCGCTGTCACCGGCAATATCTGGTCAATATGGCGCACTTAAAAGAGATCCGCTTTGAGGATAATGGTCAGGCTGAATTACTGCTGCGTGAAGGGCATACGGTGCCCGTCAGCCGTCGTTATCTGAAAAATCTAAAAGAAGCGCTGGGTCTGTAAAACGCGGGGATCGTGGTAAACTGCGTTTTTGTATTTTTCTCCACCGAAGGCACTATGATCAGTAACGATATTTTACGAAGCGTCCGCTATATCTCTAAATTCAACAATCAAGATCTGCTGCGTATTTTCGCGCTGGGTGAAGCGGATGTCACCGCAGAACAGCTGGTGCCATGGCTGCGCAAGGAAGATGAAGAGGGCTTTGTGCGCTGCCCGGATATTCTGCTCGCCTGCTTCCTGAATGGTCTGATTTATGAAAAGCGTGGCCGGGATGAATCGGCGCCTGCGCTGGCGGTAGAGCGTCGCGTGAATAACAATATCGTGCTGAAAAAACTGCGTATCGCCTATAACCTGAAAACCGACGATATTCTGGCGATTTTAACCGCGCAGCAGTTCCGTGTGTCGATGCCGGAGATCACCGCCATGATGCGCGCGGCGGATCATAAAAATTTCCGTGAATGTGGGGATCAGTTCCTGCGTTATTTCCTGCGTGGTCTGGCGACCCGGGTGCACGCCGCGAAATAAGGGTTTTGTGCCGGGTGGCGCTGCGCTTACGCCGGCCTACAGGTAGGGTGAACTGGCGTGGGATTTGCCGGGTGGCGCTTCGCTTACACCGGCCTGGAGGGCGATGAGGTTTGTGTAGGCCCGGCAAGCTTGCGCCGCCGGGCAATATCAAACTTATTCTTTAACTTCTTTAAAACCACGAGATTTCAGCAGGGCTTCAGACTTGGACATGCTGACGCCTTCTTTCACATCACCGGTAAACTCCGCGCCCTGAATTTTTTGCAGCGCGTCACGGTCAACTTTGCTGTAATCCACGGTCAGGGTTTCGGTTGCAGAGGTATCGCCATATTCCAGGCTCTCTTCCACGCCCTTAATCTCTTTATATTTTTCGCTGATTGGCCCCAGACGTTGCATCGCTTCTTCTTTATTCGCCACGCCCAGACCTGCATAGTGCAGGGTATTTTTCGCTGTCTGACGCAGTACTACGTCATTTTTGTAGTAATAGGTCAGGGATAAATCGGTTTTACCGTCTGACCAGGTAAAGGTTTTGCTTTCTTCTTTATCGCCACAGCCGCTCAGCGCGACAACCACGAACGCCGTGAAGACGAGTGCGCCTAATTTTTTTAAAATGTTCATACTGCTCCTTAATATGAGAAAAAATCACCATCCCTGCAATCATAGTGCAATAAAAAAAGGGCGCTGTATAAACAGCGCCCAGTTAAGCGTATTTGGGATTATTTCACCTGCTGGCCGGGTTTTGCGCCATCATCCGGGCTTAACAGGAAAATGTCGCTGCCGCCAGGACCTGCGGCCATCACCATGCCTTCAGAAATACCAAAGCGCATTTTACGTGGCGCAAGGTTGGCGACCATGACCGTCAGGCGGCCAATCAGCGGCTGCGGATCCGGATATGCAGAGCGAATACCGGAGAAGACGTTACGTTTCTCGCCGCCCAGATCCAGCGTCAGGCGCAGCAGCTTATCTGAACCTTCCACAAATTCGGCGTTTTCAATCAGCGCCACGCGCAGATCGATTTTCGCGAAATCATCAAAGGTAATGGTGTCCTGAATCGGATCGTCTGCCAGCGGGCCGGAAACCGGTGCGCTTGCCGCCTTCACTTCTTCCTTCGAGGCTTCCACCAGCGCTTCAACCTGTTTCATTTCGATACGGTTGTAGAGCGCCTTAAAGGTGTTGACCTTGTGCGCCAGCAGCGGCTGGTTAATGGCATCCCATTCGAAGGTCGTGTTGAGGAAAGCTTCGGCGCGGGCGCTCAGCTCCGGCAGCACCGGCTTCAGCCAGGTCATCAGCACGCGGAACAGGTTCAGACCCATGGTGCAGATGGCCTGCAGATCGGCGTCGCGGCCTTCCTGTTTCGCCACCACCCACGGTGCCTGCTCGTCAACGTAGCGGTTCGCCACGTCAGCCAGCGCCATGATTTCACGCACCGCTTTGCCAAATTCGCGGCTCTCCCAGGCTTCGCCAATGCTCTGTGCGGCATCGGTGAAGGTTTTATAGAGTGCCGGATCCGCCAGTTCAGACGCCAGCACGCCGTCAAAGCGTTTGGCGATAAAGCCTGCGTTACGGGATGCCAGGTTGACCACTTTGTTAACGATGTCGGCGTTCACGCGCTGGACGAAATCTTCCAGGTTCAGGTCGATGTCGTCGATACGCGAGGAGAGCTTGGCGGTGTAGTAATAGCGCAGGCTGTCAGCGTCAAAATGGTTCAGCCAGGTGCTGGCTTTGATAAAGGTGCCGCGGGACTTAGACATCTTCGCGCCGTTCACCGTCACATAGCCGTGGACGAACAGGTTGGTCGGCTTGCGGAAGCCGCTGCCTTCCAGCATTGCCGGCCAGAACAGGCTGTGGAAATAGACAATGTCTTTACCGATGAAGTGATACAGCTCGGCATCGCTGTCTTTTTTCCAGTAAGCGTCGAAGCTTTCGCTATCGCCGCGCTTGTCGCACAGATTCTTGAAGGAACCCATGTAACCGATAGGCGCATCCAGCCAGACGTAGAAATATTTACCTGGCGCGTCCGGAATTTCGAAGCCGAAGTAAGGGGCATCGCGGGAGATGTCCCACTGTTGCAGACCGGATTCAAACCACTCCTGCATTTTGTTCGCCACCTGCTCCTGCAACGCGCCGCTGCGGGTCCACGCCTGCAACATTTCGCTGAAGGACGGCAGATCGAAGAAGAAGTGCTCAGAATCACGCATTTCCGGCGTCGCGCCGGACACCACGGATTTCGGCTCGATAAGTTCGGTCGGGCTATAGGTCGCGCCGCACACTTCGCAGTTATCACCGTACTGATCCGGGGATTTACATTTCGGGCAGGTGCCTTTCACAAAACGATCCGGCAGGAACATGCCTTTTTCCGGATCGTAAAGCTGAGAGATGGTGCGGTTCTTAATAAACCCGTTCTCTTTCAGGCGACCGTAAATCACACTGGCCAGCTCGCGGTTTTCGTCGCTGTGCGTGGAGTGATAGTTGTCGTAGCTGATGTTGAAGCCGGCAAAATCAGTCTGATGTTCCTGACTCATTTCGGTAATCATCTGCTCCGGGGTAATCCCCAACTGCTGAGCTTTCAGCATGATTGGCGTGCCGTGAGCATCGTCGGCGCAGATGAAGTTTACCTCGTGGCCGCGCATTCGCTGGTAACGGACCCAGACATCAGCCTGGATGTGCTCCAGCATATGGCCGAGGTGGATGGAGCCGTTGGCGTACGGCAGCGCGCACGTTACCAGAATTTTCTTCGCGACTTGAGTCATAGTGAACATTACTTCTTCTGTGAAAAAAGGGGTTTTGATATTACCAAAACAGCAATTATTAAGTAAGCACAAACCCGCCTCTTTCAGGTAAACTTGCATGACGAGCTAATCATACAAATACAAAGGAGTCGGGATGAACTCGCAATCCCAGGCCAAATCCCCGGAAGCCTTGCGCGCAATAGTTGTCGGAACCCTGGCAAATTTCCAGCACCCCACGCTGACCCATAATCTTACGGCCCTGAAAGCCGTCCATCATGTCGCCTGGATGGATGACACGCTGCACATCGAACTGCTGATGCCGTTCCCGTGGCGCAGCGCTTTTGAAGAGCTGAAAGAGGAGTGCAGCGCCGAGCTGCTGCGCCTTACCGGCGCGAAAGCCATCGACTGGAAGCTGTCGCACACGGTCGCCACCTTAAAGCGCGTGAAAAATCAGCCGGGCATCAACGGCGTGAAAAATATCATCGCGGTCAGTTCCGGTAAGGGCGGGGTAGGGAAATCCTCAACTGCGGTCAACCTGGCGCTGGCGCTGGCGGCGGAAGGGGCGAAAGTTGGCATTCTCGATGCCGATATTTATGGCCCGTCGATCCCCACCATGCTGGGTGCCGAAGGTGAACGTCCGACATCGCCGGACGGTACGCACATGGCGCCAATCATGGCCCACGGCCTTGCCACCAACTCCATTGGCTATCTGGTTACCGACGAGAACGCGATGGTGTGGCGCGGGCCAATGGCCAGCAAAGCGCTGCTGCAACTGTTGCAGGAATCTCTGTGGCCGGATCTGGATTATCTGGTGCTGGATATGCCGCCGGGCACCGGTGACATTCAGCTGACGCTGGCGCAGAACGTGCCGGTGACCGGCGCAGTGGTCGTCACCACGCCACAGGATATTGCGCTGATCGATGCGAAAAAAGGCATCGTGATGTTCGAGAAAGTGGAAGTGCCGGTGCTGGGCATCGTGGAAAACATGAGCGTGCATATTTGCAGCAACTGTGGCCACCACGAACCGATTTTTGGCACCGGCGGCGCAGAGAAGCTGGCGGAGCAGTATCACACCCAGCTTCTGGGCCAGATGCCGCTGCACATCAGCCTGCGTGAAGATCTGGATAACGGCACGCCGACCGTGGTCAGCCGTCCGGACAGCGAGTTTACGGCAATGTACCGTAAGCTGGCGGGGCGTGTCGCCGCGCAGCTGTACTGGCAGGGCGATGTGATCCCGGCGGAAATCGCATTCCGCGCGCTGTAAAACAAAACCCCTCGCCGTCCGGTGAGGGGTTCTTTTTCGTTCATCAGCTTAGCCGGTAGTGCAGCAGCACATATTCCCCTTCCGGCGACTCGCCTTTCGCTTCCACATGCCAGCCATGACGCTGATAAAATGCCAGCGCAGCCTTGTTTTGCGCCAGACATTTCAGCGCCCCGGTGCTGGTAAATTCCGACTGCACCTTTTTCAGCAGCGCGCTGCCGACGCCTTTTCCCTGCGCATGGGGATCCACAAACAGATTGTGCAGAAAGTTATTGCTCACCGAAACCGAGGCAAAGCCCAGCCGGTGCCCGTCTTCTTCCGCAACCCAAATCTGTTCGCCCAGGGTGGCGGCGTCGAAATCTTCCAGTTGCCACTCCTCGCCCTCAAGCCATGTCCAGCTGTGACGACGTGCCTGCAAATAAAGCGTGCGTAAAAAAGGGCGATCGCTCTCTGTCCAGTTGCGTATGCGCATCTCTTATCCCGGCCTGTCGATCAGCGGTGGTAGAAAATCTCACCGTCGTAGGCTTTAAGGATTTTCCCGTCGGCATCGGTGATCAGCACGTAGTTGCCGCCCATATAGGTCCAGTGGCTTCCGGCATCCGGCGCCGGCAGGTTACGCGCCTGCCACTGTTTAATATTGTATTCTTCGGTGCGGTACATTTCTGGCACCGTATCGCCTGGTTTAAATTTGGTGAAGTCGGCAATAAATTCCTGAATTTCATACTTCTGAATACCGGTTCCCTGCGGCGCAGCCAGTACCGCGCCTGAGGTCATCAACAGCGCGCCCAGAAGTAACATCTTCGTCTTACCCATAATCTCTCCGTTTTTGACAGGCGTTTTATTTTTCTACCGCCCTCTGGTAAATCATGCGCGCTAACATTGCTGCGATTTATGACTGAAAGCAACAGCGCTTTGCGAAAAAGTGTAAGCAAAGGCGGGGCAAAGCAGAAGCAGCGAAGCGCGTTAACCGCGCTCCGCTTTCATCGGGGAAAGGCTTTTGGGATGATTCCTGGCTCAGAAACCTTCAAGGACAATCTTGCCCACCGCCCGTTGTGTCTCGATCAGCTTATGCGCCTTACGCAGATTTTCCGCATTAATAGTGCCGCCATGCTCACCCAGCGTGGTTTCAATCACGCCGCTGTCGATAAGGGAGGCCACGCGGGTCAGCAGGTGGTGCTGCTCGATCATGTCCGGGGTTTCAAACATGGAGCGGGTGAACATAAATTCCCAGTGCAGGGAGATACTTTTCGCTTTCAGCGGCCGGGCATCCAGCGTCTCGGGATCGTCAATCAGCGCCAGCTTACCCTGCGGGATCAGCGCGTCAATCAACTGCTGATAGTGATCGCTGGTATTGGTCAGGCTGGCGACATGCGTCACCTGTTTGATGCCGATACGCGCCAGTTCTTCGCTGAGCGGTTTGCTGTGGTCAATGACATGATGCGCCCCGCGATCGCGTACCCATTGCTGGCTCTGCGGGCGTGAGGCGGTGCCGATCACCGTCATTTTCGTCAGCTTACGCGCCAGCTGGGTCATGATCGAGCCCACGCCGCCCGCCGCGCCGACGATCAAAAGCACATCGCCCTCGTTGCCGTTTTCCGCGACGCCAAGGCGATCAAACAGCATCTCCCAGGCGGTAATGGCGGTGAGCGGCAGGGCCGCCGCAGAGGCGTTATCCAGCGAGGCCGGTTTATGCGCCACGATGCGCTCGTCTACCAGCTGATATTCGGCGTTGCTGCCCGGACGGGTCAGCGCCCCGGCGTACCAGACGGTATCGCCTGGCTTAAACAGGGTCACGGACTCGCCCACGTCACTGACGACGCCCACGGCATCCCAGCCCAGAATGCGCGGCGCATCAGCGTTAAAGCCCGCACGCACTTTGGTATCCACCGGATTAACGGAAATGGCATGAACCTGTACCAGCAGATCGTGACCGCGGGCGACAGGCTTTTCAATATCAATATCATGCAGGAAATCGATGTTGCTGCCGTTCTGCGCGGCGGCGGTAATGGCGATTGCTTTCATAACTACTCCATAGCGTTGAGCGAATGTATTCAGCATAGCCGCCCACCGGCGCGGGAAACACCCGGCGCAAAATGCAGGACTTATCCTCCGGGAGTGAAAATCACGCCCCTTTATATAAACGCGACATTCGCCCTGGCGTGATATTAAACATTTCCTTAAAGCTGTGGGTGAAATGGGATTGATCGGCAAAATTAAGACCGGCGGCAATATCCGATAAGCTCAGGCCGCGTAATAATAAATTTTTCGCTATTTTTAACTTTTCCACTTTCAGCCAGGCGAAGGGCGGCAGGCCATAAGAGGCAGAAAAAATACGCACCAGCTGCACGGCGCTGAGTCCGTACTGCGCGGAAAGATCGTTGAGGGACGGCGGTTCGAGCAGTTCATCTTTCAGCTGGGCGGCGATCCTCGCGGCCAGCACCGCGTCCTGATCGAACAGAATAAGTTTGGTGCGGCAACCGGTGCGTTGCAGCACCTTTTTTAATAATACCGCCAGGCGTTCCAGCACTTCATCATCGGAATGCGCGTAATCCAGGCAATACGCCCCGGTTTTAATAATGTCGTCGGCAATATCGGGCGCGGTGAATACGCTCTTTCTGAATTCATCATCCTCAGGCAGGCCGGTAAGTTCGGCCAGCACCTGAGGCGGAATGTAAAAGCTGTAATAAACCCAGTTATAGGGGGTGGGCGTGGCGGCCTGTACCTGGCCGGGATTATAAACGGTAATATCCGCAATACTGGCTTCAGAACGTTTACCGTCAAGCCAGATTTTCTCCCTGCCGGCCAGGTTTGCGCCCAGATAAAATTCATCGTGGGAGTGCCGGGGAAAAACATGGTTGGTGCTGTCAGAAAGCGTGATCTCAACCGTTCCTGTCTTCCGATACCCTGTGATAGCCATCGTTCACCCGTCCTGTATGCTGAATACGCCACACTTCCGCAGCCAGAGAAAAGAAGCATATTAACAGAATGGCAACAAAGGAGGACGCTGTCGGCGACAGTCGGGGGTCAAAAATCTGAAAGCCAAAGGTAAAGACCGGGCTGACAGAAATTAATACCATCACCCGCGAAGGCGCTAAGGATTTTATGCCATATTGCAAGCACCATAACGGAATAATCAACCCCAGGACTGCCAGCAGCAGCACGCCGGGAAACAGGTTTTGCATATCGCTTTGCATATCCTGTAGCTGAAAACTGAACAGCAGCGTCACCAGCACCGTCAGGTAAAAGCGGTGCGCCATAATGGATTCCGGACGACATTCATCCTCACTGAGTTTCTTACTGAGGATATTGGAGAAAATACTGAACAGGGCGCAGCCGACGGAAAGGGCAATACCGATGATCACTTCCTGTACGGATAAATTATAGGTATTACGCCCCTCCTGCAGACTGATAACACCCAGCCATAATGAGCTACAGGCAATGCCTGTCAGTAACAACCAGCGGTATTCCCGTTTTTCGGTTCTGATAAAGAAAGGCACAATCATAACCATTAAAAGTGGTGCAACGCCGGTGATAATCGCCGACGCGCTGGCAGGCTCTAAATATTTTAAACAGTAGAAAAAAGTGATCCACGATCCCGCTGTTGTCATATTAAGCGCAACCAGAGGCTTCCAGGTTCTGTAAGGACGCAGGTATTCCTTTCGCAAGCGGAGCAGGCAGAAGATCTGAAAAAATACCAGCACGGTTGAGAAGACAATACAGGTGACCATCATCGGATGCGCAGACTGTACCAGGAATCCCGAATAGACCTCTTTTCCGGCGTCCAGAAAGTTGTAAATGAAAACCATAATAAAACCGAACACTGCACCACTATAATTATTCATAGTTATCTCAGGCTAATTCAAATAAGACGCCATTTTTTTCAAACTCTCTGATCTGCGCATAGTCCGCTTCGATCTGCTGCTGGCTTTCATGACACAGATAAATAATGCCAGGGTTGGTAAACAGATCGGTGGTGCGGTAGATTTTTTCACCCGCATCCGGCGTATGCATAACGCCATAAAAAGAGGGCAGTTGCGCGAGCAATTCCTGACAACGGTTTTGTCTAACCACGCCATCCACATCCGACGCCAGCGTGACGCAATAGAGCGTTTTCATGAGCTGATAATGCTGCTGTAGCCGGGCGGCGAAGCGTTGCGGGTTAAGATAACGCTCAGCGGTTAAGGTCACATGGCTGTAACCCAGGGCTGCCACTACCGCGTTGTGCATAATAGTGCCCTGCATACGGGCTGCCGTTTCGATTAATACCGGGCCTTTGGCGGTCATCATTAATTCACTGTGCGACGGGCCGTTTTTAATGCCTAACAGCGTCAGGGCTTTTTGCACATAGGCAATTAACGCTTCTTGCTCTTTACCCTGATAGGGCAGCAGCACCTCTTTCTCACAAATGAGTGAAGCGTTTCTGACCTGCTTTTTATCGTCAGACCAGATTTCACTGATCAAATGCTCGCCGTCAATACTGACGGCATTCACGATAAACTGGCGGCCAATTAATCTCTCCTGCAACAGCACTTCGCTGTTATGTAAACCCAGACGGTTGGTTTTGCCGTGAATATCGTTGAAGGCCTCGTTCAGCTCTTCAAAATTATGACAAAAGCGCACGCCATCGGCCCCTGCGCTGTCGACCGGTTTCACCACCACCGGCCAGCAGGCGGAGGTTTTCACCCAAATCCAGGCATCTGCCAGCGAATCCGTCACCATCTGCGGGATGGCGCGTAAACCGCCCTGGCGCAGCGCTTCCTGCATTTTGAATTTATTACGGCGTAATGCGCTGGTGGCATAGTCATTGCCCGCGGTGCCCAGCTCGGTTGCGAGAAAATCGGCAAGTTCGACGCCCGTTTCCGTGCCGGGAATAATAACCGTCGGGCCATAAAAGGCGAGGCTGACCGCCAGTTCCCGCATCGCAGCAGGCGAATGATCTTTTAAGATTAAATGCTTATCAAAGGTTTCCGGGCGAAAGGATAAAAGATAATCCCCCGGAATAACCGGATTGCTTTGAATATGAACGCAGCGCCAGCCTTCTTTTCTGAACAGCGGCGCCAGTTCCGCGCCCGTGGAATAACCATCAACGATGCAGATTGTTTTAGACATGTTATTTACCTTTGGTGGCAATAAGAACAAGGTTGTCGTCAACTTCTTTCGATTTAAGATCGAAGCTGCCGAAGATCCCGACATCAATAAACCCGGCGGCCAGTAACGCCTCCCGCAAATACTCTTTTTCATACAGGCGCGTTAAGCAGGTCCACTGACTGCTATTTTTTTCATAGGCAACGGTAAGAATTCGTTTTTCCCAGTCCATGGTTAATGTCTCCTGTACGCCGTTATGATGACGTACCAGCAGACCTGAGGTATCTATGCGGTTACGCGCCCGATCCATGTCGGCGAGTTCCATGATCAGCACGCCGCCGGGCTTCAGCGCGGCGAACCAGGCGGGCAGCACGCTGAGATCTTCTTCTTCGCTCTGGTAATAACCAAAGCTGGTATAAACGTTCAGTAATAAATCAAACTCTCCGGCAGGCAGCGTTGCCATGTCGGCGCGGATATAGTGCGGGCCAGGGGAAATCTGACGGGCAATCTCCAGCTGCGCGGCGGATAAATCCAGTCCCGTGACGCGATAGCCACACTCATGGAGCGCTTTACTCATCTTGCCAATGCCGCAGCAAATATCGAGCGCGGCGGGATAAGAAGCCGGAGGAAAAGCCTGGGAAATTGCCCGGGCGGCGTCGGTATATTCATCATAGCGACCCAGATCGTCAGAGATTTCAGTAAAAAATACCGGGAATCCGCCCTGGTCATTCATCCCGCCCGCACATTCATTAATACTCATGATGTCTTCCTTCTTCGTTATTATTTACAGCTGCGCCTGGGTGTCCTGCGGATAAATAGTTTCCATGGAGTCATGGGTGAGTTCAGGATCGTTAAGATCTAAATCGTTGGCATAAGTGAAGACGATTACGGTTCTGCGGGACGCGCTGGTTAACGGGGAGATACGGTGTAACGCATCTCTGGCGCGCAGCAGATAACATTGTCCCTGGGAGACATGGCGGCTACGGATGGTGTTTTCCGTCAGCACATCTTTAATCCATTCCCGGGTGGCGGTTTTTTTCCAGGGGACACGGGGAATAAACTCCACGCGCGCACCGGCGAAAACGTCCGGCTCGTCGATCACCCACACCAGCGCGTAGGAGTAGTCATCCCAGTGCCAGCCGTGGGTATCGCCGGTTTTGTTTTGTGAATTAATAATGAATTCTTCCGGGGCGTAAGGCACCCGATAAAGCGTTTCGCCGGTAATGCGGCTGAAAAAATTGAGAATGCTTGGGCTGTCAAAAAACGCGGGAATATATTCCCCCTGTTCGCGGATGACATTCCGTCCAACACTGTCGTAAGCACGCGGCGTATTACCGCTCTGGGCAATTATCACTTCACGCCGTAATGCTTCTTCGCTCAACAGGCGGCGCGCTTCCGTTTCCATCCCTTCACGAACGTCATGCGGCAGCAAATCATCTATCACCACCATCAGATCTTCCTGGTAATCGCTTTTAAGGTAATTCACCAGCGATACCGGAAACTGACGTATATGATTTTCAATTTTTTCTTCGATACTCACGGTTCTCTCCTGCCCAAAAGTTAATGCGTCTGTAGTCGAACTTCATTTTGCATGGCAGGCAGAATATCTCTTGTATGAGATTTCAGGATTTGATTAAAAAATGAGCTAACCGGATGCGGAACGCTTAGTCAGGTAAGTAAATATTGAATTTAAGTGTTTGATAAACCTCTACATTAATCATGCTGGCGTGTAAGAGAGGGTGACAAAGTGAGAAATTTTCACTTCGGATTAAGTAAGTTTAATCGGCGGGGCGCGAGGATAAGTAAAACTTTTGCGGCAAGCTGTCACTGCCGCCCGTTGTGCAGAATGGACGGCAGTGACGTTAATTATTTATTCCGGATATTCTTAGTTTCCTCGCTTTTACTTTTCTTGTTTTGTGCCTTTGTTTTATTTATGTCACATGTACCATTAGCTTCAGTAACTTGTGTGCAGCCTGATTTTTCAAGTTGCTTACGAAAGCTGGCATTTATGGCAAAGGCATTAGAAGTGACTAATCCAGTTATGATTGCTATCATCATTAACTTTTTCATTATTGCTGTCGCTTATTTTATAAATATCACATGAGTCGGTAAATATTTTTATATACTCCATGCCGCCTGTGAAACCAATGACAAAACAGGACAGATAGAGCAGGGCGCTACATAAAATGTATTTGAGCATTTTTTATATTGAGCAGGCTGATTATTATGAATCAACCCGGTAATTTGCTGTATTCTTATCAAATACAGACTAAGGTTATTAATGAAAATGCGAATGGCCGCCGAAGCCTTCTGATCGGCTATTATCATGACCATAGCCATGTCCGCCAAAGGCATGGGAATGGGCATTATCTGCACCGCGACCATTAGACTCGCCTTTCCGTGCGCCATTGTTACCGTGATTAGCCCCGTTATATTGGGTGCGAACCAGTACCGGCATATGTGGCACGCTAATTTGCGCCTGAGGATCGACCTTAGCAATAGCGCCCGCCGTTGTGGTGAAGGTTTTGCCTTCGACAGTGACGTTAACCTGTGTATCTGGTTTCAGGCTGTTAACGCTGACATTAATGCTGTCAACCTGCTCAGGTGTGGCGACTGCAGGAGACTGCATAATACCTTTCACCATGGCGGGAGCGGTCACAGAAGGTTGATAAGTGCCCGGTCGGCGAGAAGCACCGCTATAGCTGATTGCCTGCTTGGGTACAGAATAGGTGGCTACAGGCGTTAGCGTGCCCGGCGCCTGTAAATTGGCAACAGGCACTTTTTGATAACGCTGTGCCGGAATAGCGCCAGGCACGCGCTGTGGCGTGAGCTGTGTGGGCACAGCGTTGGTAAGTTGCGGTGTTTTCTGCGCAATGGCTGCAGGCGTAAGATTCAGCACAGGCGTACGTTGTTCAACCGCTTTCGGAGTCAGCTGCAAACCGGGCACGCGCTGCGGCGTTGCCTGCGGAACGCCATCTGTTTTCACAGAGGGTATGGCGTCCGGAATATGATTATTGCGATCGTCTGCCGTTGGCGCGAAGGTGCCGGGGCGGGTTGAGTATCCGGAGTACGCGTTAAAACCATAGCTGGCTGCGGTTGGTGTGGCTTGCGTCGTGCTCCCCATGTGCGAGTTATCCATTGAACCATTTTCAGCTTGCTTAACGGCGTTGTACGCATCATGTACACGGCTCGCTGTCGCATCATTATGGTTATTGGCTTGATCCTGCATGGCGCTGGAAAGGCGATCGTTCATAATGGAAACGCTTTCATTTGCCGCTGTATTAAAGGCAGTAGCCGCTAAGACGACCGCGGCGAGAGTAGAGATTTTCATATTGATTGACTTCGTGAATAGTAAATTTTGTGTCTATAAAAGAGACGCATTAGTTCAGCGCCGTTACTATCCTCCTGTCAAGATTTGTAAATGTTGATCCAGATCACACTAAGCACGAATACCTAAAAGAGGTTAAAAGCCGGGCGGCAGAAACTTTATGAAATTCCTTGTGCCCGATAACAGCCCGCGGCTACACTAAATTCTGTTGCAGTGTTAACTGTAAATAATTGATTTTGATTCAAATGACTCGGGGTGCCCTTCTGCGTGAAGGCTGAGAAATACCCGTACCACCTGATCTGGATAATGCCAGCGTAGGGAAGTCAGATGCCTCTGCCGGCGTCCCTTCTTCGCAGTCTGGCAGGAGCAAAAAATGCAACCTGACCTGCTAAATCCGGCGGATATCGCCACTCTGTTACAACACTTCCGCCGCCATTCCCCCCTTGTTCACTGTATGACTAACGACGTGGTGCAGAGCTTTACCGCTAACGTTTTGCTGGCGCTCGGCGCGTCCCCGGCGATGGTAATCGAGCCGGAAGAGGCCGTGCAGTTCAGCGCTATCGCCGATGCGCTGCTGGTTAACGTCGGCACCCTGACGGCGGATCGCGCCGAAGCCATGCGTGTCGCCATTAACAGCGCCCGCGAGGCGGGAAAACCCTGGACGCTCGATCCCGTGGCGGTTGGCGGCCTGACGTTCCGCACCGATTTTTGCCGGGAACTGCTGAACCTGCGCCCGGCGGCTATTCGCGGCAACGCCTCGGAGATCCTCGCGCTGGCGGGCATGCAGGCGGGCGGTCGCGGCGTTGACACCACAGATACCATCCGTGCGGCGTTGCCTGCCGCCGTGGCGCTGGCGCGGCAGAGCGGGGCGGTGGTGGCGGTGAGCGGGGAGGTGGATCACATCACCGACGGCGAGCGTGTGCTCGCGGTGCCGGGGGGCGATCCCTTGATGACGCGGGTGGTCGGCACCGGTTGCGCGCTCTCGGCGGTGGTGGCCGCCAGCTGTGCGCTGCCGGGGGATCGCCTGACTAACGTGGCGGCGGCCTGCGGCATTATGGCGCAGGCGGGCAGCCGTGCCGTCGCTGCCAGTCAGGGGCCGGGTTCGTTTATCCCGGCGTTTCTCGATGCGCTGTATCGTCTGGACGGGGAGGCGCTGGCATGAAACGTATTAATGCGCTGACCATTGCAGGTACCGATCCCAGTGGCGGCGCGGGTATCCAGGCAGATCTGAAAACCTTCTCGGCGCTGGGCGCCTATGGCTGTTCAGTCATTACCGCGCTGGTGGCGCAGAATACCCGCGGCGTGCAGTCGGTGTACCGCATCGAACCGGAGTTTGTCGCAGCACAGCTGGACTCGGTGTTCAGCGATGTGCGTATCGACACCACCAAAATCGGCATGCTCGCCGAAACCGACATTGTGGAAGCCGTGGCGGAGCGGCTGCGGCGTTATCAGGTGCAGAATGTGGTGCTGGATACGGTGATGCTCGCCAAAAGCGGCGATGCGCTGCTCTCCCCCGGTGCCGTTGACGCCCTGCGTCGGCATCTGTTGCCGCAGGTCTCGCTGATCACGCCCAACCTGCCGGAAGCCGCCGCGCTGCTGGCCGCGCCTCACGCCCGCAACGAGCAGGAGATGCACGAGCAGGGCCGCGCGTTGCTGGCGCTCGGCTGTGAAGCGGTGCTGATGAAAGGCGGTCATCTGGAGGATGCCGAAAGCCCGGACTGGCTGTTTACCCGCGACGGGGCGACGCGTTTTACCGCACCGCGTATTCACACTAAAAATACTCATGGCACCGGCTGTACCCTGTCGGCGGCGCTGGCGGCGCTGCGCCCGCGCTGTACAGACTGGGCGACCACGGTGGAGCATGCCAAAGGCTGGCTCAGCGCCGCGCTGGCGCAGGCCGACACGCTGGAAGTGGGGGAGGGGATCGGGCCGGTGCATCATTTCCATGAGTGGTGGTAGTATAACCACCGGACTTTTTTGCCAGGATACCCGAAATGGAACAAGCGCATATCCAGTTAATCGAACAGCTGAAAGAGCGGATTGCCGCCGCGGACAACATGCCGCTGTATCTGAAGTTTGCCGGGACGGTGAAAGACGCCGTGCGGAGCGGGCTGCTGGCCCACGGCAATATTCTGCCGGGCGAGCGTGATTTCAGCGGGTTAACGGGGATTTCGCGCATTACCGTGCGCAAGGCGATGCAGATGCTGGAGGATGAAGGCGTGGTCACGCGTTCACGTGGCTACGGCACGCAAATCAACAACATCTTCGAATATTCACTGAAAGAGGCGCGGGGATTTTCCCAGCAGGTGGTGCTGCGCGGTAAGAAGCCGGATACCCTGTGGGTGAACAAACGCATTGTTCCCTGCCCGGCGGAGGTGGCGGAAAAACTCGCCATCGACACCGATTCCGACGTGTTTCTGCTTAAGCGCATTCGCTATGTGGATGAGGACGCCGTGTCCATTGAGGAATCCTGGGTGCCCGCGCCGCTCATCAAGGATGTGGATGCCATTGGCGTTTCGCTGTATGACTATTTCCGCAGCCAGCGTCTCTATCCCCAGCGCACAAAATCGCGGGTCAGCGCCCGGATGCCGGACGCTGAATTTCAGACGCATATTCAGCTGGAAAACATGGTGCCGGTTCTGGTGATAAGCCAGGTGGCGCTTGATCAACAAAACCGGCCCATTGAGTACAGCATCAGTACCTGTCGCAGCGATTTATACGTCTTTGTATGCGAGGAGTAATTCCTCGCGCGTCGGCGCACAGTCGCCGCCGCGCTTGCTGACCACTATCGCCGCAATGGCGTTGCCAAGGCAGACTGAATCCGCCAGCGACAGGCCGGAGGATAACCCCGCCAGCACGCCGCCCGCATGGCTGTCCCCTGCGCCTATGGTGTCAACCATGGTGGCCGGGAAGGGCGGTACGAAGCCCTGCTCATCGCCATCATAGTACCAGGCCCCGTCGCGATCGTGACGAATAATCAGCGGCGCGCCGTACGCTTTCTGCCACGCCGGGCCTAAAAGTTCCGGCTCCACGTCCAGCAGCTGCGCGGCGATCTCTGATTCGCGGCGGTTTAAGGTGACGATCGGTTTCAGCGCCAGGATACGCGCCAGCAACGCCGGATCAATGTCTTCAATACGCGGACCGAAATCGATATAGGGCGTCACGTCGTGCAGCGTTTCCAGCCAGTTGACCAGCACTTCGCCGCAGGCGGCGGAGAGCTGATAACCCGACAGTGAAATCAGGCTGCCCGGCGGCACGGTAAGCGGATCCAGCCATGCCTTCGCCCAGCGGGTTTCGACGCCGGAAAAGGTCATAAAGGTGCGCTCGCCGTCCGGCTCCACCAGCGCCAGACACCAGCCGTTATCCCCTTCATCCACGTTCAGCACGCTTTCAATGCCGTGGGAATTGAGCGCGTTGCTGACCATGTCTGCCCAGATGCCGTGTCCTACCGGCAGCACGTTTTGCGCGCGCATGCCCAGACGATGCAGGGCGACAGCAATATTCAGCGCGCAGCCGCCGATATTGACGCTTTGCTGTTTCAGTTCAATGTCGCAGCCGCGAAATGGCAGCGCATAGGCGCTGGCGATAACGTCGATCACCGCGCCCCCTAACACCGTCACCGGACGCCGGGTTTCAAGCCGGTGCAGAAGGCTGACGAGATAGCCTGGTTTCATGCTTCCTCCCGCTCCTGACGATAAGCCAGGAGCTTTTCACTGTAATGCGAAAAATCGAGCTGATTGACGTCATCCAGTTGCTGCTTAAAGGCGGCATTGATGGCGGAAACTCCGTGCAGCGCGCCGCAGATGGCGGTAGCCATGGCACCGATGGTATCCGTATCGCCCCCCAGATTCGCGCACAGGATCGCACAGCGGTTCGGGTCAGTTTGCGCCAGCTCCACCATCGCAATGGCGGCAGGCACCGATTCAATAGTGCTGGTGCCGGTGCCGACCAGCTGATAAATCTGCTCGCTGGCAGACTCCACGCCGGACGCATTGCGCACCACATTTAACGCCAGTTCGAGGCGTGCCGCCAGCGATGCGCTAAAGGTGGTGACGCGTTTTTCCTGCGCATGGCGGGCCACGGCGGGCAGAGCATCGGCAATATCCTGCCATCGATCGCCGTCAATTGCGCGGGAAATCGCCCAGGCAATCACCACCGCCCCGGCAATCGCCAGATCGGACTTGTGGGTCGGGCTGGAGGCCAGCGCCACCTGATCGATAAACTGATCGAGGGAGTGCGTCGGCAACAGGCAGCCCAGCGGGGAGGCGCGCATCGCCGCCCCGTTGGTCACGCCATTGTTCTCCAGCTCGCTCACCGGGCGCCCCTCGCGGATCGCCCGCAGGGCGATTTTTGAGGTGGGGCCAAGCACGTTTTTATTAAAGGCATCAAAATCTTCGGCCCAGTGCAGGATATGCCGGGCGATAACCTCGGCGTCAATCCTGCCGTTGCATTCGAAAATGGCATCGGCAAGGCAAAGGGCCATCGACGTATCATCGGTGAACTGGGCGCGATCAAAATAACAGGCGGCGTTGTTTTCCGCCGGACCTGGCAGGAAACGGTCGATCCAGCCGAAATGCGCCTTCACCCGTGACCGGGGCCACAGCTCTGACGGCATCCCCATCGCATCGCCTAATGTCTGGCCGTATAACGCACCGAGAATACGTTCTGATTTCATTTTACCTCTCCTTGTGGGACCTCTCCGCGAGTGGGGCTCTTATCGTTGTCCACCACAATCGCGGTAATTTCTCTATCCGATTCACGGAAGAACAGCATAAACAGCACCGCGATGACGGCGATCATGATGCCGCCAAACGCCCACATACCTGCCCAGTTAAAGGTCAGGCCGTTAACCGGCTCTTTGTAGGCATACATTTTTTCCATCATCACGCCGCCAAGACGATAGCCCAGCAAACTGCCGAAGCCCTGGCAGCAAAGGGTGATCAAACCCTGCGCGGCAGTACGCATATGCACCGGCGCTTTTTTGTCGACGTAGATATAGGCGGTGACGTAGTAGAAGTCGTAGCTAACGCCGTGCAGCAGAATGCCGAGGAACAGTAGGGCATAAGTAAAGTAGTGATCCGCCCCGCCATAGACGAAGAAAGCATAGCGGATAGCAGCGGTCAGTAAGCCCAGCAGCAGAACCTTTTTAATACCAAAGCGCTTGGTAAAGAACGGCAGCGCCAGCATAAAGAAAATTTCAGAGAACTGCCCCAGCGTCATCCAGCCGGTGGCGTTTTTCATGCCGACTTCGGTCAGATAACCGTTGGCGAAGATGTAATAGAACGCCAGCGGCATGGCGAACAGGAAGGAGCAGAAGAAAAAGACGAGGAAATTACGGTCGCGCAGCAGCACCAGCGCGTCCAGCCCGAGCATAACTTTGACGTCCAGCTTGCCGGTGCTTTTCGGCGGCGTATGCGGCAGCATCAGCGCGAAGACACCCAGCACCACAGAGCTGCCGGCGGTGATCAGCAGCGGAATATTGGTCGGGGAAATATCCGCATAGCCGAGCATTTGCGGCAGGAAGCCGCACACCAGCCCTGAGGCGATCCAGCCAATGGTGCCCATCACGCGGATGCGCGGGAAGTCAGCCTCGACATCCTTCACATGCGCGAAAGCAATACTATTGGTCAGCGCAATGGTTGGCATATAGGTCAGGGAGTAGGCCAGCAGCAGTGGGAAGAAGTAAGCAAACTCCGTTTGTTGGGCGGCGAAGTAAATCAGAACGGCGCCGGCAAACATCAGCACCGCCAGCACTTTCTGCGCCGCGAAGAAGCGGTCAGTCAGCGAACCCACAAGAATAGGCGAGAGGATCGCGGCGATGGCGGTACAGGCGTAGGACCAGCCAATCTCCCCGGCGGTAAAGCCACTTTTGCTTAACCACAGCCACAGCGGGACAAACCACGCTCCCCAGATAAACCATTCCACAAACATCATGAACGACAGCTTAGCAGTTGTTTTCATCGGTCTTCCTTCATGACAAGCAAAGGGTACGGTATGACCATACCAGTTAATAATACCTTTTAGATACCTTTGTGCTGGATCTTTGATCAGAATAACATTTTTTTGAGTTATGGATCGTGCCATCAGATTGTGCTGAATAAATTTTCCAGGGTGGCGTTCCGCAAAGGTCGGTACCAGGCTTACTCTGCTTATCAACTTACGGGAGCATCGCTATGACTGATATTACGCAATTGCTGGGCAACGACGCCGACAGCCTGCTGCAACATCGTTGTATGACCATTCCGGCCGATCAGCTTTATCTTCCTGGACATGATTTCGTTGACCGCGTGATGATGGATAACAACCGTCCGCCTGCGGTACTGCGCAACATGCAGACGCTTTACAACACCGGCCGCCTGGCGGGCACCGGCTATTTATCTATCCTGCCCGTCGATCAGGGCGTGGAGCACTCCGCTGGCGCATCCTTTGCGGCGAATCCGCTCTATTTCGATCCCAAAAATATTGTTGAGCTGGCTATCGAGGCGGGCTGTAACTGTGTGGCCTCCACCTATGGCGTGCTGGCCTCCGTATCCCGCCGCTACGCGCACCGTATTCCGTTCCTGGTAAAAATTAACCATAACGAAACCCTGAGCTACCCCAACACCTATGACCAGACGCTGTATGCCAGCGTAGAGCAGGCGTTTAACCTTGGGGCGGTGGCCGTGGGCGCGACCATCTATTTTGGGTCGCCGGAGTCCCGTCGCCAGATCGAGGAGATCTCCGCCGCCTTTGAGCGGGCGCACGAACTGGGCATGGTGACGGTGCTCTGGGCATATCTGCGCAACAGCGGCTTTAAGAAAGACGGCGTCGATTATCACGCCTCCGCCGATTTAACCGGCCAGGCCAACCATCTGGCGGCCACCATTGGCGCGGATATTGTGAAGCAGAAAATGGCGGAAAATAATGGCGGTTATAACGCGGTGAAATACGGTTATACCGACGAACGCGTCTACAGCAAACTGACCAGCGATAACCCTATCGATCTGGTGCGCTACCAGCTGGCGAACTGCTATATGGGCCGCGCCGGGCTGATTAACTCCGGCGGCGCGTCAGGGGGCGACACCGACCTGAGCGATGCGGTACGCACAGCGGTGATCAACAAACGCGCGGGCGGTATGGGGCTGATCCTGGGCCGCAAAGCCTTTAAGAAATCCATGACGGACGGCGTGAAGCTGATTAACGCCGTGCAGGATGTCTATCTCGACAGCAAAGTGACGATCGCCTGATAACGGCCCCTCACCCCGGCCCTCTCCCGGCGGGAGAGGGAGAATGCGGACCATCCCTCTCCCGGTGCTGGAGGGCGAACGCGGACCGTTCCCTCTCCCTGGGGAGAGGGTTAGGGTGAGGGGAGATCCACTTCACATTTCACCATTCTTTTGTGGAAAACCTCACATCCCTTCGTGCACATGCACAACATTTAACCTCTGCTTAACGTAATTTGTCCGAGGCACTGGCTGTTTTTTCTGCATACATTGATTACTGAAACAGCTTTTCAAAAGCTTACTTCACCTCTGCCTCAAGGACTTGTCATGAAAATTGAATCCGTAAACGTCACCGTCTTTCAGTATCCCACGCGGCGGGTATCCGATACCGCCGGGCATTCGCACCCCGGCCCGGAGAACCTCGCGAAAATGGCGATGCTGACCATCACCGCAGACGATGGCACCAAAGGGTACTCATTCGCGCCGCCGGAAGTGGTGCGTCCCTTTGTGGTGAACACCTTTTTCCGTAAGGTGATGATTGGTCAGGACGCCTTTAACCGGGAGCGTATCTGGCAGGATCTGGCGCACTGGCAGCGCGGCAGCGCGCACCAGCTGACCGAACGCGCGCTCTCTTTTGTGGAGCAGGCGCTGTGGGATCTGATGGGCCGCAAACTCAACATGCCGGTCTACAAGCTGCTCGGCGGTTTTCGTGACAAAGTGCCCGCCTACGGCAGCACCATGTGCGGCGACGATCTGGAAGGCGGTCTTTCCACCCCACAGGAGTACGCCGATTTTGCGGAAAAGCTGGTGGCGCGCGGCTATAAGGCCATCAAACTGCACACCTGGATGCCGCCGGTGTCCTTTGCGCCGAACCCGAAAATGGATGTCAAAGCCTGCGCCGCGGTGCGCGAAGCGGTCGGCCCGGACATCGATCTGATGATCGACGGCTACCACTGGTACAGCCGCAGCGAAGCGCTGTACATCGGTAAGGAACTGGAAAAACTCAACTTCGCCTGGTTTGAAGAGCCGATGGAAGAAGAGAGCATGGCCTCTTACGCCTGGCTGGCAGAAAACCTCTCCATTCCCGTTGTCGGGCCGGAAAGCCTTGGCGGTAAACATCACAGCCGCGCCGACTGGGTGAAAGCGGGGGCCTGCGACATTCTGCGCGCCGGTTCCAATGGCGTCGGCGGCATCTGGCCGACCATGAAAGTGGCGAGCCTGGCGGAATCTTTCGGCATGGATTGCGAAGTGCACGGCAACGGCGCGGCCAGCCTGGCGGTGGTGGGGGCGATCAAAAACTGTCGCTGGTATGAACGCGGCCTGCTGCACCCGTTCCTCGATTACGACGTCCCGGCGGCCTATCTGCACAGCATTGTCGATCCGATGGATGAAGAGGGATTTGTTCATTTGCCACAAGGCCCGGGGCTGGGTGAAGACATTAATTTTGCATATATCGAAGCCAATACCGTCAGCCATGACTGACCTATAAAAACTTCTTACCCTACAGGCGATATATACATGAAAAAAACCTCACTGGCGGGAGCGTGTCTGCTGGCGCTTTCGCTGCTGATGGGGAGCGGGGCGGCGACAGCCAAAACGCCCCCCGATCAGCTCATCATCGGCATGAATATGAATAACCTGCTGAGCCTCGATCCGGCGGCGATGACCGGCAACGAGGTGGTGGGCATCGTGGTGAATCTTTATGATTCGCTGGTCGAACTGGATCCCAATCAGCTGACCAACGTTAAACCGGCGCTGGCGGAGTCCTGGGACATCAGCCCCGACGGTAAAACGCTCACCTTCCATCTGCGCAAAAACGTCAAATTTCACTCCGGCAACCCGCTGACCGCCGACGACGTGGTGTGGTCGATGCGCCGCCTGCTGCACCTCAATCTTGCGCAGGCGTCGGTGTGGAAATCCTACGGCTTCAGCAAGAAAAATATTGATGAACAGGTGAGCGCACCGGATGACCACACCGTGCAAATTCGTCTGCCGAAAGCCAACGATCCGCAGCTGGTCATCTACTCCCTGGGCGCGCTTGGCAATCTCGGCGTGCTGGATCGCAAAACCGTGCAAAGCCACGAAGTGAATAACGACTGGGGCAACCGCTGGCTGACCACCAATGAAGCGGGTTCCGGGCCGTTTTCCCTGGAAACCTGGCAGGCCAAAGACGTACTGCGCATGAAGCGCAACCCGGACTACTGGCGCGAGGCGGCGAAAATGAACCGCGTGGTGCTGCGCCATTTCCAGGAGTCGCAAACCCTGCGCCTGATGATCGCCAAAGGCGATCTGGATATTGCGAATAATATGGCGGTATCGGACATCAACGCGCTGCGTAGCGACCCCGATCTCACCGTTGAAGCGGTACAGAAGGGCACGGTCTATTACGTAGCGATGAGCATGAAAGAGCCGCACTTCGCCAACCCGAAAGTGCGGGAAGCGGTGCGCTATCTGGTGGATTACCAGGGCATTAACAAAGCGCTGATGCCGGGCTACGGCGTGCTGCACCAGCGCCCCATTAAAGCGGGAATGCCGTCCACGCTGCCGGATCCGGGCTATAAGCTTGACGTGGCGCGGGCGAAAAAGCTGCTGGCGGAAGCGGGCTACCCGGACGGCTTTGACACCACCCTGCGCGTGCTGGCCGACCAGCCGTTCCTCAATATCGCCATCGCCGTGCAGTCCACCCTGATGCAGGCGGGCATTAACGCCAAAATCATCACCGGCACCGGCAACCAGATCTACGGCGCCATGCGCGAGCGTAAATTTGATCTGCTGGTCGGGCGCGGCGGCAGCGGCGTCGAGCCGCACCCGCACTCCAGCCTGCGCGCGCTGGTCTATAACCCGGACAACAGCGACGAAGCGCGGCTGACCAATTTCCAGGGCTGGCGCACCGGCTTTTATGACAAAGCGCTGAACGAGATGATCGACAGCGCCCTGCTGGAGCGCGATCCGGAAAAACAAAAGGCGGAGTATCAGGCGATCCAGACCCGTTACGACCAGCTTATTCCCGCCCTGATGCCGATTTCCCAGATGGTGGATTCGGTGGTGGTGCGTAATGAAGTTAAAAACTTCCAGTCGCATCCCTCCGCCACCACGCACCTGCGGGAAGTCTGGAAAGCCCCGTTGAAAAGCGAAGGAGATAAAGGATGAGTACGGCAATTTTAGCGCCCGGCTCCCGCGCCCGGCGCTTCTCAAAACGCCTGACCCAGGTGCTGATCACGCTGTTCGGCCTGCTGCTGCTGACCTTTTTTATTGGCCGCGTGATGCCCATCGATCCAGTGCTGGCGATTGTCGGCCCGGATGCCGACCAGAGCACCTATAACCAGGTCTATCAGCAGCTGGGCTTTGATAAATCGCTGCTGTCGCAGTTTGGCATCTACTTCAGCAATCTGCTGCATGGCGATCTGGGCAATGCGCTGCTGACCGGTAAACCGGTGCTGGATGACATTATCCGCGTCTTCCCGGCCACGCTTGAACTGGCGACCATGGCGATTATCGTCGGCGCGGGTCTTGGCATTCCGCTGGGCGTGCTGGCGGCGGCGCGGCGTAACAGCATTTCCGATTATGTGGTGCGTATTATCAGCCTGGCGGGTTATTCGACGCCGATTTTCTGGGTCGGCATGATGGGGCTGCTGCTGTTCTACGCCTGGCTTGGCTGGGTGGGCGGCGCCGGTCGCATTGACCTGGGGCTGGACGGCATAGTGCCGCGCCGTACCGGGCTGATGACCATAGACGCGCTGCTGGCAGGCAACATGCAGGTGTTCTGGAATGCGCTTAATCATCTGGTGCTGCCCGCCTCGCTGCTCGGCTTTCACTCGCTGGCCTACATCAGCCGTATGACCCGCAGCTTTATGCTGGCGCAGCTCTCCCAGGAGTTCATCATCACTGCGCGGGTGAAAGGCTTAACCGAGCGGCAGGTGATCTGGAACCACGCGTTTCGCAATATCCTCGTGCAGTTGCTGACGGTGGTGGCGCTGGCCTACGGCTCGCTGCTGGAAGGGGCGGTGCTGATCGAAACCGTCTTCTCCTGGCCGGGCTTCGGCTCCTATCTCACCAGCAGCCTGTTGCTGGGTGACATGAATGCGGTGATGGGCTGCGTGTTAGTGGTGGGCGTGATCTTCGTGATGCTCAACCTGCTCTCCGACATGCTGTATCAACTCTTTGATCCGAGGACGAAATCATGACGGTTTATCTGGATCCGCCTGTTGGTGGCAAAGCCAGCGAGCAGGGTGCGCGCGTGAAACGTCTGTTCAGCCGCACCGGAGGCTTTATTGGCAAAATGGCGCGTAATCCGCTCACCGCCATTGGCGGCGGCATTATCTTCCTGCTGCTGGTGGTGGCGACGTTCGCGCCCTGGATCGCCCCTTATCATCCGCTGGTGCAGGATCTGAACAACGCCCTGCAACCGCCGGGGGCGCAGCACTGGTTCGGCACCGACGAGTTTGGCCGCGATATTTTCAGCCGCCTGGTCTATGGCTCGCGCATCACGCTGTACATCGTGTTGCTGGTATCCGTCACCGTTGGCCCGCTGGGTCTGCTGCTCGGCGTCTGCGCCGGTTATTTCGGCGGCAAGGTGGATATGGTCCTGATGCGCGTTACCGATATTTTCATCTCCTTCCCGAGCCTGGTGCTGGCGCTGGCCTTTGTCGCCGCCCTCGGGCCGGGGCTGGAGCATGTGGTGATCGCCATTACGCTCACCGCCTGGCCGCCGATTGCCCGTCTGGCCCGCGCCGAAACCCTGTCGCTGCGACAGGCGGATTTTATCTCGGCGGTGCGTTTGCAGGGCGCCTCGCCGGTGCGCGTACTGTGGCGTCACGTGGTGCCCCTGTGTCTGCCGTCGGTGATCATCCGTATCACCATGAACATGGCGGGCATCATTCTGACCGCCGCCGGTCTGGGATTCCTCGGCCTGGGCGCACAGCCGCCGGAGCCGGAGTGGGGCGCGATGATCTCCAGCGGTCGTACCTACATGATGGAGTGCTGGTGGGTGGTGACTATTCCGGGGCTGGCGATTTTGATCAACAGCCTGGCGTTCAACTTCTTAGGAGATGGCCTACGTGACATCCTCGATCCTCGCAGCGAATAATTCGCCCCTGCTTGACGTGCGCGATCTGCACGTCGATTTTGTCAACGGGCGTACGGTGACCAACGCGGTACGCGGCGTCTCCTTCCAGCTGGGCCGGGAAAAGCTGGCGATTGTCGGCGAGTCCGGCTCCGGTAAATCCACCGTCGGGCGCGCGCTGATGCGTCTGCATCCGGCTAAAGCACGCATTACCGCCGAACGTATGCATTTTGGCGATATCGATCTGCGCAACGTCAGCGAAGCGCAGATGCGCACCGTGCGCGGCAAACGTATTTCGATGATCATGCAGGATCCGAAATACTCCCTCAACCCGGTGGTGTGCGTCGGGGATCAGATCGCCGAAGCCTGGCTGACGCACCATCCGGGGCGCAAAGCCGAGGCGAAAGTGAAAGTGATGGAGATGCTGGATGTGGTACGTATTCGCCAGCCGGAGCGGGTTTACAGCCTTTATCCCCACGAAATCTCCGGCGGTCAGGGGCAGCGCATCATGATCGCCATGATGCTGATCACCGATCCGGAACTGGTGATCGCCGACGAACCCACCTCCGCGCTGGACGTGTCGGTGCGTTTGCAGGTGCTCGGGCTGCTGGACGATCTGGTGGCCTCCCGCGGGCTGGGGCTGATTTTTATCAGCCACGACATCAATCTGGTGCGCAGCTTTTGCGATCGCGTGCTGGTGATGTACGCCGGACGGGTGGTGGAATCCATCGCCGCGAAAGATCTTGATAACGCGCAGCACCCCTACACGCAGGGGTTAATCAACGCGCTGCCGGAAATTCACCATCGCCGCCCGGTGCTGCCGGTTTTGCAGCGCCAGGCCAGCTGGCTTCACGAATAAGGGGCAGATTATGATCGATGTCAGAAACTTAAGTCTGGAGTTCGGCGAGGGCGACAAGCGCAATCAGGTGCTGTTTGACGTTAATTTCAGCGTGCAGCCGGGGGAGATTTACGGTCTGGTGGGGGAGTCGGGATCCGGAAAAACCACGGTACTGAAATGCCTGGCGGGCCTGTTTACCCACTGGCAGGGAGAGCTGGCGATTAACGGCCAGAAGCTCGATCACCGCATCAATCAGCAGCGCTGTCGGCTGGTGCAGATGGTGTTTCAGGATCCCTACGGTTCGCTGCATCCGCGTCACACCATCGGCGATATTCTGGAAGAGCCGCTGCAAATCCACGGCATTCCTGACCGCGACCGGCGTATTAATTCGCTGCTGGATAAGGTCGGGCTGAACCGCGCGTTTCGCGACCGCTATCCGCATCAGCTGTCCGGCGGCCAGCGCCAGCGCGTGGCCATTGCCAGAGCGCTGATCCTTGAACCGCAGGTGCTGTTGCTGGATGAACCCACCTCGGCGCTGGATGTGTCAGTGCAGGCGGAAATTCTCAATCTGCTGGCGGAGCTGCATCAGGAGTCGAAGCTGACCTATCTGATGGTGACGCACGATCTGGGGGTGATCGCCCATCTGTGCCAGAAGGTGGCGGTGATGCAGTACGGTAAGATCCTCGAAACCCTGACGGTGGACGAGCTGGTGAGCGGCGGGGCGAAAACCGACTACACGCAGATGCTGGTCAGCGCCAGCCAGCAGTACAGCCGGGAGATGGCACGGGAGGTGGCGGCGTATTAATGGTTTGCTCATTGCTCCTTGCCCGGCGGCGCTACGCTTGCCGGGCCTACTCGCTATTCGCGCTGTAGGCCGGGTAAGGCGCAGCCGCCACCCGGCATTATCAACGCCATTAACGTAATAACGGGCAATCCGGCGGCAAACGGCACTTCAGTGCGCCGGGCAATACTTCAATGCGGAAACGCTGCCCGCTGAGCGGCTCGCCGTCGAGGTTAAAGGTAATATCGTGCGGGGCGGTCACTTCAAACCACGCCGATTTACCGTCGATAATATTCGGACTGTCTTCCGGCTGGGTGAGGGTGGTGAAGAGCGCCGGCAGCAGTTCCTCGCCGGTAAAAATGCGCAGATGCAGCAGGCCATCGTTAATCAGCGCGTCCGGGCAGAGCTGTTGCCCGCCGCCCGCCTGACGGCCATTGCCGATGCCGATCACCAGCGCATCGCCCTGCCACTGAAAGTTATCGCCTTTGATCTCGCAGCGGTCCGGCTTCAGCGTATCCATGCGCATCAGACCGTGGATCAGATAAGAGACGCCGCCGAGGGCGGCCTTCAGTTTTTCCGGCGTTTCGGTGGTGATCCGCGTACCGAAGCCGCCGGTCGCCATATTGATAAAACAGGTGTCATCATTGACCTGCGCCAGATCCACCGCTACCGCCTTGCCGATAATCGCCAGCTGCAACGCTTTGTCCAGCGACTCGGGGATCGCGGTGCTGGTGGCGAAATCGTTTGCTGTGCCCAGCGGCAGAATACCCAGCGCCGGGGCGTTTTCGCCGCCGTTTTTATACAGCGCCGTCGCCACTTCGTTGATGGTGCCATCGCCGCCGCCGGCGATCACCGTCGCCACGCCAAGCTGCACCGCCTCCCGCACATAGCGCTCCGCATCGCCTTTTTCCCAGGTCACTCTGACCTGAATATCGATGCCTTCATCGCGCAGTAAGGTGATGGCTTCGCGCAGCGTCTCGTCACCGGCGTTTTTGCCATTCAAAATCATCAAACTGGATGTATAGGTGCTCATCCTGCTACCTCGAAAAGAACCAATGAGAAGAGTGTATCTCAGGCGGAAGCAGAGCGCGTAAGAAGAAACTGAAAGGCGGGGAAAAAATAAGCCTGCGTAAGGGAGATTACGCAGGCTAAGGAGGTGGTTCCTGGTACAGCTAGCATTTATGGATTATGTTTTTCAGCAGGCGCGATATTACCCATAAAGAACGAAGCGGTATGTGATCCGATTCTAATCTCCCGAAAAAATAACCCCGCTGAACTAATTACCGTGCGGCGCGCGGGTGTTTTCGCCGTTGAAATTACGCATCAGGAGCGCATACTCCAGCGCCATATCTTCCGGCACCGGCAGCCAGACGGTATAGCCGTCGCCTGGCGCCACCGGCATGGCTTCGCCTTTGCTGTTTTCCATATGCTCCAGCGTGAAATTGACGTTCCCTTTCGGCGTCATCAATTCCAGGCTGTCGCCGACGCTGAATTTGTTTTTCACCTGTACGGCGGCAAGATGGCCGTTGCGCTCGCCGGTAAATTCCCCGACAAACTGCTGGCGCTCGGAAACGGAAAAACCGTATTCGTAATTCTGGTAATCATCATGGGTATGACGACGCAGGAAACCCTCGGTATAGCCGCGGTGCGCCAGGCCTTCCAGCGTGTCCATCAGGCTCTCATCGAACGGCAGCCCGGCGGCGGCGTCATCAATGGCTTTACGGTATACCTGCGCGGTGCGCGCGCAGTAGTAATAGGATTTGGTGCGGCCTTCGATTTTCAGCGAGTGTACGCCCATTTCCGTCAGGCGCGGTACGTGAGCGATCGCCCGCAGATCTTTCGAGTTCATGATGTAGGTGCCGTGCTCGTCTTCGAAGGCGGTCATGTATTCCCCCGGACGTTTGGCTTCCTCGATCATAAATACGCTGTCGGTCGGCGCGCCGATGCCCAGCGTCGGCTCGACGTTTTTCACCGGGATCGGCTCATGCACATGCACGATATTACCCACGTCGTCCTCTTTGCCTTCCTGGACGTTATATTCCCAGCGGCAGGCGTTGGTGCAGGTGCCCTGATTCGGATCGCGTTTGTTGATATAGCCCGACAGCAGGCAACGCCCGGAGTAGGCCATGCACAGCGCGCCGTGGACAAAGATTTCGATTTCCATATCCGGCACCTGGGCGCGGATCTCGGCGATTTCATCCAGCGACAGCTCACGGGATAAAATCACCCGCGTCAGGCCCATGCTTTTCCAGAACTTCACCGTCGCCCAGTTGACGGCGTTCGCCTGCACCGACAGGTGAATATCCATCTGCGGGAAGTGCTCGCGCACCAGCATGATTAACCCCGGATCGGACATAATCAGCGCGTCCGGCCCCATTTCCACCACCGGCGTCAGATCGCGAATAAAGGTTTTCAGCTTCGCGTTGTGCGGCGCAATATTCACCACCACGTAGAATTTTTTACCAAGGGCATGGGCTTCATTGATGCCCAGCTGTAAATTCTCGTGGTTGAATTCGTTATTACGCACGCGCAGGGAGTAGCGCGGCTGGCCCGCGTATACCGCATCGGCACCATAGGCAAAGGCGTAACGCATATTCTTCAGCGTTCCCGCCGGGGAGAGGAGTTCCGGTTTAAACATGATTTTCTCGTTCTGATGACAGGTCAGATCCGCTCACGGGGTGAGACGGTCGGGGAGATCCCTTAATTTTAGGGCGGGAATTGTAGCGCTGTGGGGCGGGGGAGTAAACCGGTGTGTTTCCCCGCCCCGTGAAGGCTCAGGCCACGCGGCACATATCCGCTTCCCAGCGATAGCCGACGCCGTACACCGCGCGGATAAACGACTGCGCTTCGTCCAGCGCCTCCAGCTTGCGGCGCAGATTTTTAATATGGCTGTCGATAGTGCGATCTGTCACCACGCGGTAGTCGTCATACAGGTGGTTCAGCAGCTGCTCGCGGGAGAAGACTTTTCCCGGCTCGCCGGAGAGGGTTTTCAGCAGGCGGAATTCTGCCGGGGTGAGATCCAGCATTTTGCCGTGCCAGCTCGCCTGAAAACGGCCTTCGTCGATGACCAGCGGGCTTTGCGCATCCAGCGTCTGTAATTCACGCTGCGGTTTGCAGCGGCGCAGAATGGTTTTTACCCGCGCCACCACTTCCCGCGGGCTGTAGGGTTTGCAGATATAGTCATCCGCGCCGATTTCCAGCCCCAGCAGACGGTCGATCTCTTCGATGCGGGCGGTGACCATCACAATGGGCAGATCGGAAAAGCGGCGGATCTCGCGGCACAAGGTGAGGCCGTCGGTGCCGGGCAGCATTAGATCCAGCAGCATCAGATCCGGCGGCGACTGGCGCACGTAAGGCAGCACCTGGTCGCCGTGGCCGATCAGTGTCGGCGCGTAGCCCGCAGCTTTAAGGTAATCAATCAGCAACTGGCCGAGCTTCGGCTCGTCTTCGACAATCAGAATGCGTGGGGTGTTTTCGTCTATCGGTAACTCAGTCATACATCTCTCGTTTTGTCGCGTTCCAGCGGTAGTTCAACTGTAATGCTTACCCCACCAAAAGGCGAATGGGCAGCATGAAGGGCGCCGCCGTGGGCTTCGACGATGTTCACGCAGATCGCCAGCCCCAGTCCCGAGCCGCCGCTGGTGCGGTTGCGGGAGCCTTCGGTACGGTAAAAACGTTCAAACAGTCGGGCGAGCTGTTCGTCGGTGACGCCCGGCCCGCTGTCGGCAAAGGTCAGCAGCACCGCGTTGCCCCTGGTGCGGGCGCTGATCAGCAGCTGCCCGCCCGCGTCGGTATAACGCAGGCTGTTTTCCAGCAGATTATTAAACAGCTGCATCAGCCGGTCGCGGTCACCAAACACGGTGGCGGATTCGGTTAACGAGGCGTTGAGGGATAACTGACGGCTGGCGAAGCGTTCACGGAACACACCCGCGGCCATCTCCAGCAGGGTGATGACGTCCACCGGCGCTTTCTGATAGGCCAGCGCGCCTTCGTCGGACATCGACAGCTGGTGCAGATCGTTCACCAGTTTGGTCAGGGTGCCCACTTCCGCCTGCAAAGAGGCCACCGACTCCGGCGTGAACTGGCGCACGCCGTCCTGGATCGCCTCCAGTTCGCCACGCAGCACCGCCAGCGGCGTGCGCAGTTCATGGGAAATATCCGCCATAAAATCCCGCCGCATCTGCTGGTTTTTCTCCAGCGTGCTGGCGAGCTGGTTAAAGTCGTTCGCCAGTTTGCCCAGCTCATCAGGGCTGGTGGGGGTGACGCGGGTGGAGAAATCCCCGGCGGCGAGTTTATGTGTACCTTCCACAAGGCGTTTGACCGGCGCCAGCAGGCCGCGCGCCAGTAAAAAGGTCGCCAGCGCCGCCAGCAGGGTGGCCAGGCCGACGATCAGCCAGCTGGTGCGCCGCTGCTGGCGATCAAAGTTAATGTCGGTATTGCGCGTCAGGCGTTCAACCGGCGAGGCCACCACCCAGCCGACGTTCGCGCCGTTCACCACAATCGCCCGGCGCGTGCCTTCCCGCGGCACCGGCGAGCGCGGGCCGACCAGCACATGTCTGTCCTGATCGACAACCCAGAACTGGGTGCGCCAGCCGTGGGGCGGCATTCCCGGCCCAGGCCGGTCATCGTCGTCATCGTGCTCGAACGAGCGCAGGATCTGGAACACAAAACGGTCATTATTTCGTAAAAAACGCCAGTCGCCGTGCAGCTGATACTGCTCCCCCAGCGCATCGCTCAGCATCTGTAGCCGCTGTTCATTGCCGTTCTTGATGTAGTCGATAAAGCCGCGCTCAAAGCTGACGCGCACTGCCCAGTGCATGCTGATCAGCAGCACAATACAGGTGGCGAAAATCGCGAGGAACAGTTTGCCGGTAATACCCGGCCGCCACAGTTTCATTGTTATCTCCTTTTGCGCCGGGCAATCAGTACATTTTTACTGGCGTCGTTGGGTACGCGGGCAAACACCAGCGCGGGCAGGGCGATGATCGCCGCCATGCACAGCCAGGTATAGATAAAGACGTGATGCGCCACGCCGCTGTCCGCCGTCAGATGGTGCTGACCGAACAGGCCGAGCAGCAGCCCGGCCACGGAAACCCCGATGCTCATCGACAGCTGCATCACCATCGACAGCAGGCTGTTGCCGCTGCTCGCCAGCTCGTCGGGCAGATCTTTCAGCGTCAGGGTATTCATCGACGAGAAGCGCATCGAGTTGATCATGCCCTGCATAAACAGCACCACCGGCAGCAGATAATACCAGCCGAGCAGCGCGGTGGTCATAAACAGCAGGCTGACCAGCGCCAGCCCGAGCGTGCTGCCCACCAGCACCCGGCGATAACCGAAACGGTTGACCACCTGCACCACAATCCGCTTCATGCCCATGCTGCCGAGCACCATCGGGATCATCATCAGCCCGGCGTGAAACGGCGAAAAACCGAGGCCAATCTGCAAAAACACCGGCGTCATAAAGGGCAACATGCCGCTGCCGATGCGTCCGGCGAAGCTGCCGAGCAGGCCGAGGGAAAAACTGCGGGTGCGAAACAGCGTTAACCGGAACAGCGCGCGCTCATTGTTTCTGGCGTGACGCAGATAGAGCAGCAGCGCCACCACGCCTGCCGCCACCAGCAGGATCGGCAACAGCGGAGACTGTCCGTCTGCTTTTTGTCCGTCCAGCGCCAGCGTCAGCGCCGCCATGCCCAGCGCCAGCAGCACAAACCCCCACATATCGAAACGGCGGGTTTGCAGGGTGTAGTTCGGCATCAGCCACAGCGTGGCGATGGCGCCGAGAATGCCCACCGGCAGATTAATCAAAAAGATCCAGTGCCAGGAGGCATACTCCACCAGCACGCCGCCGAGCGCCGGGCCTAACAGCGGCCCCACCTGGCCGGGCAGGGTGACGAAGGTCATCGCCGCCATATACTGCGCGCGGGGCACGATTTTCATCACCGTCAGCCGTCCGACCGGCACCATCATCGCCCCGCCGACGCCCTGTAATACGCGGGCCATTACCAGCTCATCCAGGGTGGCGGCGCGGGCGCAGAACAGTGAGCCAAGCGTGAACAGCACGATGGCGCTGAAAAAAACATTACGCACGCCAACTTTATCCGCCAGCCAGCCGCTGGCGGGTAGCATCACCGCCACCGTCAGCACATAGGCGACGATCACCATATGCATATGCAGCGGACTCTCCCCGAGGCTTTGCGCCATCGAGGGGAGGGCGGTATTCACAATGGTGGTATCCAGCGCCTGCATGAAAAAGCCCACGGCGACGATCCACAATTGCCAGCGTACGTTCCTGGACAGGTCGGTCATTTACTCACTTATCAGCTGTTGGTTTTTACGCGTAAAGCGCAGCCGCAGACGATCAAAGAACAGATACACCACCGGTGTGGTGTACAGCGTCAGCAGCTGGCTCATCACCAGCCCGCCGACGATGGTGATGCCCAGCGGCTGGCGCAGTTCCGAACCATCCCCGGCGGAGATCACCAGCGGCAGCGCGCCAAACAGCGCCGCCAGGGTGGTCATCATGATCGGCCGAAAACGCAGCAGACAGGCCTGGAAAATGGCTTCGTCCGGCGTCATATTGCCATTACGTTGCGCCTCAAGGGCGAAATCCACCATCATGATGGCGTTTTTCTTCACGATACCAATCAGCAGCATAATGCCAATCAGCGCGATCAGGCTGAAGGGCGCGCCGAACAGCTCCAGCGCCAGCAGCGCCCCGACGCCAGCGGACGGCAGCGTCGACAAAATCGTCAGCGGATGAATATAGCTCTCATACAGCACCCCCAGCACGATATACACGGTGGCAATGGCCGCAAGGATCAGGATCACCTGCGAGCTCATGGTGTCCTGGAACACCTGCGCCGTTCCCGCAAAACTGCCGCGCACCGAGGAGGGCACGCCGAGCTGCGTCATGGCGCGATTAATGGCGTCGCTCGCTTCCGACAGCGACACGCCGGTGGGCAGGTTAAAGGCGATGGTTGACGCCGCCGACAGTCCCTGATGGTTCACCGACAGCGGCGCATTGGCGGGCTGCCATTTCGCAAAATAGGACAGCGGAATGGCTTTGCCGTCGTTGTTAATCACAAACATTTTATCCAGCGCGCTGATGTCCTGGGTGTAGCGGGGATCGACTTCCATCACCACTTTATACTGGTTCAGCGGCTGATAAATGGTGGAGACCTGCCGCTGGCCGAAGGCGTTATTCAGCAGGCTGTTGGCGGCCTGCACGCTGATGCCGAGGCGTGACATGGTTTCGCGATCGTAGATCAGATTCATTTCCGCGCCGTTGTCCTGCTGATCCGAATTCACGTCCGCCAGCTGCGGCAGCGCCGCCAGCGCTTTACGGATCTTCGGCTCCCACTCGCGCAGGGCGCTTAAATCATCCGACAGCAGGGCGTACTGATAGCTGGCGTTGGACTGGCGTCCGCCGACGCGAATATCCTGCACCGCCATCAAAAACAGATTCGCTCCCGGCTCTTTCGCCAGCTTCACGCGCAAACGGTCGATGATCTGCTGGGCGCTTTCATGGCGCTCATCGCGGGATTTGAGGGTGATAAACATCATGCCGCTGTTCACCCGCGAACCGCCGGTAAAGCCGGTGACGTTATCCACCGCCGGATCGTCACGGATGATCTTCATGAAATCCTCCAGCTTGCCGCGCATTGCCTGGAAGGAAATGCTCTGGTCCGCCTGAATGCCGCCCATCAGCACGCCGGTATCCTGCTCCGGGAAGAAGGTTTTCGGGATCGAGATATAGAGCCAGACGTTGAGCACGATAGTGCCGAGCAGCACCGCGCCCACCAGCCGGGTGTGCCTGAGCACCCATTTCAGCGAACGGCCATAACCCTGCTGCATGGCTACCAGCAGGCGACCAAAACCCCGCTCGCGCGGGCGGCTGCGCGGTTTCGCGCTTTTCAGCAACCAGCCGCACATCATCGGCGTCAGGGTCAGCGATACCGCCAGCGAAATCCCGATCGCCACCGACAGCGTCACGGCGAACTCGCGCAGCAGACGGCCCGGCAGCCCGTCCATCAGCAGCAGCGGCAGGAACACCGCCACCAGCGACAGGCTCATCGAGAGCACGGTAAAGCCCACTTCCCGCGTGCCCTGAAGCGCTGCCTGCAACGGCTTCATGCCCGCTTCCAGATGGCGGGAGATATTTTCCAGCACCACAATGGCGTCATCCACCACAAAACCGGTGGCGATGGTCAGCGCCATCAGCGACAGGTTGTTAAGGCTGAATCCGCACAGATACATGGCGGCGAAGGTACCGATCAGCGATACCGGCACCGCCACCGCCGGGATCAGCGTTGCGCGACCGGATCGCAGGAACAGGAACACCACGAGGATCACCAGCGCCACGGAGATAATCAGCGTCTGTTCCACTTCCTCCAGCGAGGCGCGAATGGTCGGCGAGCGATCCTGGGCGATCTGTAAATCAATGGCGGCGGGAATGCTTTTCTGCATCTCCGGCAGCTGCGCGCGGATGCTGTCGACGGTCTGGATAATATTGGCTTCCGGCAGCTTGCGGATCATCAGCAAAATCGCCGGTTTGGCGTTGGTCATCCCGGCGTTGCGCACGTTCTCCACCGAGTCGGTGACGCTGGCGACATCGCCGAGCCGTACCGCCGCGCCATTGTTGTAATGGACGATCAGCGGCTGGTATTCCGCCGCCGTTTTCAGCTCATCGTTGGTCTGCAACTGCCAGCGGTGGGTGCCGTCTTCCACTGCCCCCTGCGGACGGCGTACGTTGGCATCGCTGATGGCGCTGCGCACATCATCCAGCGATACGCCCTGATTAAACAGCGCCTGCGGATTGAGGCCGACGCGCACCGCGGGCAGCGAGCTGCCGCCGACGTCGACATCCCCCACGCCTTCGATCTGCGCAATATTCTGCGCCAGCTGGGTGGAGGCGAAATCGTAAAGCTGCCCCTGCGACCAGGTGTCCGAGGTCAGCGTCAGGATCATGATAGGCGCGTCGGACGGGTTGGCTTTGCGGTAGGTGGGACGGCTTGGCATTCCGCTCGGCAGCAGACTCTGCGCGGCGTTGATCGCCGCCTGCACATCCCGCGCCGCGCCGTTGATGTCGCGGTCAAATTTGAATTCCAGAATGATGCGCGTGCTGCCCAGCGAACTGGAGGAGGTCATCTCGTTGACCCCGGCAATGCGGCCCAGCGCCCGCTCCAGCGGCGTCGCCACCGACGACGCCATGGTTTCCGGCGACGCGCCCGGCAGCGAGGCGCTGACCATGATCACCGGATAATCCACCTGCGGCAGCGGCGCGACCGGCAGCATACGGAAACCGAGAATGCCGCACAGGGTGATGGCCAGCGAAATCAGAATGGTGGCCACCGGACGATAAATGAAGAGGGCGAAAAACTTCACTTACGCCTCCTCATTACGCGCCGGGAAACGGCGGCGCAGCGACAGCGCCAGCCGGTCGAACAGCAGGTAAATCACCGGTGTGGTAAAGAGCGTCAGCACCTGGCTCACCAGCAGACCGCCCACCATACCGATACCGAGCGGACGACGCAGCTCCGCGCCGACGCCAGTACTGAGCATCAGCGGCAGCGCGCCGAGCAGGGCGGCGAGGGTGGTCATCAGGATCGGCCGGAAACGCAGCAGGCAGGCCTGATAGATCGCCTCCCGTGGGGTCATGCCCTGTTCGCGCTCGGCGGCCAGCGCAAAGTCGATCATCATGATGGCGTTTTTCTTGACGATACCGATCAGCAAAATGATGCCGATAATGGCGATCACATCCAGTTCCGCCCCTGCCAGCATCAGCGCCATCAGCGCACCAACGCCTGCCGTGGGCAGCGTGGAGAGAATAGTGATCGGATGGATAAAGCTTTCGTACAGCACGCCGAGCACGATGTACATCGCCACCACCGCTGCGACGATCAGCCACACCGTACTGCCGAGGGCATCCTGGAAGGCCAGCGTACTGCCCTGGAACTGGGTGGTGATATCCGTCGGGAAGCTAATGGTTTTTTCCGTGTCCAGAATCGACTGCACCGCTTCGCCCAGCGAATAGCCGTCCTGCACGTTAAAGGAGATGGTGGTGGACGGGAACTGGTCGAGATGGTTGATCGACAGCGGGGTAAAGCGCTGTTCCACTTTCGCAATGGCGCTGAGCGGCACCACGCCGCCGTCGCTCCCCGTCAGCCGTACCGTGTCCAGCGCCGCCAGCCCTGGCGTTTGGGTGGTGTCGTGCTCCAGCACCACGCGGTACTGATTCGCCTGGGTGTAGATGGTGGAGATCAGCCGCTGCCCGAAGGCGTTATACAGGGCGTTATCCACATCCGCCATGCTGATGCCCAGGCGGCTGGCGCTGTCGCGATCGACGTTGATATAAGCCGCAAGGCCTTTGTCCTGCCAGTCGCTGCTCACATCCGCCAGCTGCGGCTGCGTTTGCAGCTTGCTCATCAGCTGCGGCACCCAGGTGCTGAGCGCCTCCAGCGACGTTGCCTGCAACGTAAACTGATACTGCGTGCGGCTGACGGTGGTGTCGATAGTCAGATCCTGGGTCGGTTGCAGGTAGAGCGCCACGCCGGGCACTTTTGCCACCGCGTTTTGCAGCCGCTCGATCACCTCCGGCACGCGGTCGTCGCGATCGTCCAGCGGTTTAAGGTTGATTTGCAGGCGTGAACTGTTCAGCGACGGGTTAGTGCCGTCAACGCCGACAAAGGCCGTCAGGCTTTCCACCGCCGGATCCTTCAACACAATATCGCTCACCTGGCGCTGGCGTTCGGCCATGCTGGCAAAGGACGCCGACTGCGGCGCCTGTAAGGTGCCCTGAATAATGCCATTATCCTGCACCGGGAAGAAGCCTTTCGGGATCATCACCCACAGCAACACCGACAGCAGCAGGGTGGCGAAGGTCACGCCCAGCGTCAGCCACGGATGGTTGAGCACTTTCGCCAGCCCGCGCCCGTAAGCGGCGATCACCCGTTCAAAAAAGCGCTCCGATGCGCGGGAGAAGCGGTTCTGCTTGCGCAGCGATTCGGCGCTCAACATGCGCGCGCACATCATCGGCGTCAGCGTCAGCGACACCACGGCGGAAATCAGAATCGCCACCGCCAGGGTGACGGCAAACTCGCGGAACAGCCGCCCGACGATGTCCCCCATAAACAGCAGCGGGATCAGCACCGCAATCAGCGACAGGGTTAAGGAGATGATGGTAAAGCCGATCTCCCCCGCGCCTTTCAGCGCCGCCGCCAGCGGCTTTTCGCCTTTTTCGATATAGCGGGAGATGTTTTCGATCACCACAATGGCGTCATCCACCACAAAGCCGGTGGCGATGGTCAGCGCCATCAGCGTCAGGTTATTGATGGAAAAATCGAGGAACACCATTACCGCAAAAGTGCCGATTAATGACAGCGGCACCGCGACGCCGGGAATAATGGTCGCCGGGACGTTACGCAAAAACAGATAGATGATCATCACCACCAGCGCGATGGCCAGCATCAGCTCAAACTGGGTGTCAGACACCGAGGCGCGAATATTGGTGGTGCGATCGGAAAGGACTTTTACCTCAACGGATTTCGGCAGGCTGGCGGTTAACTGCGGCAGCATGGCACGGATGCTGTCGGCGGTATCAAGAATATTGGCCCCCGGCTGGCGTTGCACGTTCATGACAATCGCCTGCTCTTTGTTGGCCCATGCGCCCAGCCAGCGGTTTTCCGCTCCCTGTTCGATGGTGGCGACGTCACCCAGGCGGATCGGCGCACCGTTCTGGTACGCGACAATCAGCTTACGGTACTCTTCGGCGGACTGCATCTGGTCGTTGGCTGACAGCGTCACTGCCCGCGTCGGGCCGTCGAGGCTGCCTTTGGCGGAGTTAACGTTAGCGCTGGTGATGGCGGTGCGAATGGTTTCGCTGGTCAGGCCGAGGGAAGCAATGGCCTGGGCGTTAAGTTTTACCCGCACCGCAGGACGCTGCCCGCCGGATAAGGTCACCAGACCGACGCCTGCCACCTGGGAAATTTTCTGCGCGACACGGGTTTCCACCATGTCTTCCACCTGCGTCATCGGCATGGCGCTGGAGGTTACGGCCAGCGTCATGATCGGCGGATCCGCAGGGTTCACTTTGTTATAGACCGGCGGGTTCGGCAGGTCCGACGGCAGCAGGTTAGTGGCGGCGTTGATCGCGGCCTGCACCTCCTGCTCGGCGACGTCCAGCGGCAGCGAAAGCTGGAACTGTAACGTCACCACCGACGCGCCGCCGGAGCTTTGCGACGACATCTGTTTTAAGCCGGACATCTGCCCGAACTGGCGCTCAAGGGGCGCGGTCACCGCAGAGGTCATCACATCCGGACTGGCGCCGGGGTAGAGGGTGACGACCTGAATGGTCGGGTAATCCACCTCCGGCAGGGCGGAAACGGGAAGAAACCGATAGCCGATGATCCCGGCGAGTAAAATCGCCACCATCAACAGCGTGGTGGCGACCGGACGTAAAATAAACAGACGGGACGGGCCGCCGGTGCGGCTGGGCGGTAACACCTGCATCAGGATTTCGCTCCTTTAGCGGTGCTTTTTGCCGGTGCGGCGCTGGCGTCGTGCGCGTCCACCACTTCCACTTTCGCCCCTTCGGTCAGACGGTCGATACCGTCGGTGACCACGCGATCCCCGGCGGAAAGCCCGGCGGCGATCACCACTTTCTGGCTGTCCTGAATGCCCGGCGTGACGGTGTGTTTGCTGACGGTGTTCTGATCGTTCAGCACCCAGACGAAATTGCCCTCGTTACCCATTTGCAGGGCGGCAGCCGGGATCACCACCGCGTCCTGTTCGGTATCCACCAGCATGCGCGCATTGACGAACTGGTTGGGGAACAGGGCGTCGTCCTGATTCTCAAAGCGGGCTTTAAGTTTGATGGTGCCGGTGGTGGCGTCGATCTGGTTATCCAGACTCAACAGGGTGCCGGTGCTCAGCTTCTGCTTGTTGGTGCGGTCCCAGGCTTCGACGCTCAGCGTCTGCCCGGCGTTGCGCGCTTTCACAATAGTGGCGATGTCGTTTTCCGGCAGGGTGAAGATCAGATCGATGGGGTGCGTCTGGGTGATCACCACAATACCGGTGGTATCACCGCTGGAAATCTGGTTGCCGACATCCACCTGTTTTAAGCCAACGCGACCGTCTATCGGCGCGGTGATGCGGCTCCAGTCCAGCTGTAACTGCGCGCTGGCGACGGCGGCTTCATCGGCCTTGATGGTGCCTTCGCTTTCGCTGACCAGCGCCTGCTGGGCATCCAGCTCCTGACGGGACACCAGATTAGTTTTCACCAGCTGCTGATAGCGGGCCAGATCGCGGCGGGCGTTTGCCAGCGTCGCTTTATCGCGGGCCAGTTGCCCCTGGGCCTGGGCAAGGGCGACCTTAAACTGGCTGGGATCGATTTCGGCGAGCAGATCGCCTTTTTTCACCTGCTGGCCTTCCTGGAAATGCACTGCCAGCAATTGACCGTCGACACGGCTGCGCACGGTAACGGTATTCGCGGCCGTAATGGTGCCAAGACCGCTCAGATAACGGGGCACGGCCTCGCGGGTGGCGGTGGCCGCCTGTACCGGCGCAAGTGAAGGGCCGCGCATGCCCGCGCCGTGACGTCCGGCTCCGGCCTGGCGCTGCTGTCCGGCGGGGGCGGCAGAATGAGCGTGCCAGTACCAGGCAGCGGCAAGGGCGGCGATGACCAGTCCTGCGAGAAGCATCCAGCGGGTATTATTACGGCCTTTCATCGTTATTCGTATCTCTTCCTGAAACATTAAGCAGAATGATACTAGTTTAGTAATGCCAGGCCGCAGAAAAATGGAGGAAATATGAAACACTGTGTGGATTTGTCCGAATGACAAGGGGCGGACGCTCTGCCTGCGACTGTTATAAAAATGTAATAAATAGTTTATAGACTGCTCAGCATTGTTATTTTCCCGTCCTCTGGTAACAGGAAGTCATTATGAGCAGGCCATTAAAATCCGTCTTCAAACAAGAACACAGTGAAGAGATCAGCAACACCAGCGCCAACCCGGTATTTTCGGACGTCAAGGACGTCTTTCTGTCACGCCGTCGCTTTTTGCAGATGGGGGCGGTCGCGGGCGCGGCGGTGTCTTTCCCGGCGCTGATGCGCGCGGAAAGCGCTTTTGCGGCCATGACGCAGCCGACGGCGCTGGCGAAAGCGGTGTCGCTGGGCTTTACCAGCATTCCTGTTTCCACTGCGGACACCGTAACGGTGCCGGAAGGCTACATCGCACGTCCATTCTATCGCTGGGGCGACGCCACCGGCATCAAAGGCATGATGCCGGAATTCAAATTCGACGCCAGCAACACCACTGAAGAACAGGCGGCGCAGGCGGGTATGCACCATGACGGCATGGCCTGGTTCAGCCTGCCGCGCGGTGAAGATAATGCCGCCCACGGCCTGCTGGCGATGAACCACGAATACATCGATAACGGCATGCTGTTTAAAGACGGCACCGCAGACTGGAACGCCGATAAAGTCCGTAAAGGGCAGAACGCCATGGGCGTGTCGGTGATCGAGGTGAAAAAGAGCGGCAGCGACTGGCAGGTGGTGCGCCCGTCAAACTATGCCCGCCGTATCACCGTTAATACGCCGATGGAGCTGTCCGGCCCGGCGCGTCATCACATGCTGATGAAAACCGCCGCCGATCCGCAGGGCGAGCGCGTGCTCGGCACCATGCAGAACTGCGCCAACGGCCATACGCCCTGGGGCACCTATCTCACCTGTGAAGAAAACTGGTCAGATATTTTTGTTAAACAAGCCGACCGCAACGCGCTGGAAAAACGTTATGGCATCGCCGACAGCGACGAGTCCTACCGCTGGAGCGAAGTGGACGAACGCTTTAACGTCGATAAAACCCCAAACGAACCGAACCGCTTTGGCTGGGTGGTTGAAATCGACCCGTACAATCCGACCTCCACGCCGCGCAAACACACCGCGCTGGGGCGCTTCAAGCACGAAGGCGCAGCGGTGACGCTGGCGGCGGACAAACGCGTCGTGGTCTATATGGGCGACGATCAGAAGTTCGAGTACATCTATAAATTTGTCTCGGATAAAAAATATGATGCGGGCAACCGTGACGCCAGCATGCAATTGCTGGAGTCAGGCACGCTCTATGTCGCGCGCTTTAATGAAGATGGCACCGGCGACTGGCTGCCGCTGGTCTTCGGACAGAACGGGCTGGATCAAAGCAAGGGCTTTGAAAGCCAGGGCGATGTGCTGATCAAAACCCGTCTGGCGGCGGACGCGGTGGGCGCGACGAAAATGGATCGCCCGGAGTGGATCGCCGTCGATCCTCACGCTGCCGGCAGCGTTTATTGCACGCTCACCAATAACAGCGATCGCGGCAAAGAGGGCAAAGCGCCGGTGGATGCGGCGAACCCGCGCGCCAATAACGTGTATGGACATATTATGCACTGGAGCGAAGATAACGCCGATCCGGCAGCGGCGCGCTTTAAATGGGATATTCTGGTGCTCGCCGGGCGTAACGATGGCGATAAGCCGGACGCGAAAGGCAATATGCAGGGCGCGGCCTTCGGCAGCCCGGACGGCCTGTCATTCGACCATCAGGGCGTGCTGTGGATCCAGACGGACGTCTCCTCCAGCACCATCAACCAGAAAGCTTACGAGGGGATGGGCAATAACCAGATGCTGGCGACCATTCCCGGCACCAATGATTATCGCCGTTTCCTGACCGGGCCGCGCGGCTGTGAGATCACCGGCATCGCTTTTACGCCGGACAACCGCACGCTGTTTATTAATATTCAGCATCCGGGAGAAGGCGGAGATGATGTTACCGATCCGGCGAATCCGCGCGCGGTGTCGAACTGGCCGGATAACCGGCCGGATGGGCGCCCGCGCTCGTCAACGGTGGTGATCACCAAAGCGGACGGCGGAGTGATTGGATCCTGAGTGGGTTTGTGCCGGGTGGCGCTGTCGCTTACCCGGCCTGGGTAATTTGCCGTTCCAGGCCCGGCAAGCGTAGCGCCGCCGGGCAATGGGCATATCACCACTGCTTAATCACCGCCTCGCCAATCGCCGCGATGGCTTTATTACGTTCATCCATGGTGGCCTTGCTGCCCGTCACATAAATCACCACAATGCGCGACGGCGTGCCGTCCGGCCCCAGGGCTGCAACAATGCCACGCGATCCCCGCTCACCGGCCCCGGTTTTATCGGCGATATACCAGCCCGCAGGCAGGACCGAGCGCAGCAGCGGCCCGGCGACCTTATCCTCTTCCATCCAGCGCGCTAACTGCTGCCGTGAAGCCGCCGTCAGGGTATCGCCCGTTAACAGCTGACGCAGGGTTTTCGCCATCGCCGTCGGGGTGGTGGTATCACGCACGTCCCCCGGCAGGGCTTCGTTCAGTTCCGGCTCCACGCGATCAAGACGCGTCGTCCCATCGCCGGTTTTGCGGATGAAATCTGTCAGCTTTTGCGGGCCGCCCAGCGTGGAGAGCAGCAGATTGGCCGCCGTGTTATCGCTCAGGGTGATGGCGGCATCGCACAGCTCCGCCACCGTCATGCCGTCCGCCAGGTGCTTTTCCGTTACCGGCGAGTAAGTGATGAGATCCGCTTTCTGCCAGGTCAGGCGGCGATTAAGCTGCTCCTGCCCGGCGTCAACGCGCGCCAGCACCGCGCCGCACAGCAGCACCTTAAAGGTGCTCATCATCGGAAAACGCTCATCCTGACGATAGCTGTTCAGCACCTTACCGGAAGCCAGATCCAGCTCCGCATAGCCCACACGCGCCGCGAGCGTGGTTTCCGCCTGTTTGACGGCAGAAAGCGTGTCGGCGCGGGCAAAACCGCACAGGCCCAGCGCAATAATTAATGGCATGACGATCAGATGAAACCGTGGCATAGCGTTATTTCCTTGTTGATCCAAACTGTACCTGCGCCCAGCGCGCCAGTCCGGCGGTAACCGAGCCGAAATCATCGCCGCCGGCAATCGGAATGCCCGGCAGTTTTTCCGCCAGCGCGCGTTTGATGAGCGGCGAACGGGCGCTGCCGCCGGTGAGGTAAATTACATCCGGCGTTTCATTGCTGCTGTCCAGCGCCAGCTGCACCTGTTCCAGAATACGCGCCAGCGGCTGGCTGAGTGCCGCTTCCAGGCCGTCGCGGGTAATGGCGGTCGCCAGATCGTCGCTGATAAACGGCAGACGCGCCGTGACCTCATCTGTCTCCGAAAGCGCGATTTTGCTCTCTTCGGCACTGCGTACCAGCCGGTAGCTCAGGCGCTGACGCCAGACTTTGGTCAGCAGCGCCACTTTATCGCCATCGCGGGCATCGCGCACCAGATCGTTTAACAGGCGACCATTGGCGGTGCTGTAGAAATCGCTTTGTGCCGGAACATCGTTAATTGCCACAGCGTTCCACCACGGCAGGATCGGCAGCGCAATGCCTTTTTCGGTCTGGCCGCCCATGCCGAGCAGCGGCATCAGGTTTTTAAACGCCAGCGCGATGTCCAGATCGTTACCGCCGACGCGGCAGCCGCTGTGCCCGAGGAGACTGGAGTCGCGGTCGCTGCGGTGATGCCACTGCGGCCCCATCAGCAGCAGCGAGCAGTCGGTGGTACCGCCGCCAATATCCACCACCAGCACGCGTTTTTCGCCGCTGAGCGTCGCTTCAAAGTCCAGACCCGCTGCTACCGGCTCATACTGGAACACCACATCGCGGAATCCGGCGCGTTTTGCCGCGCGCGCAAGTATCCCCTGCGCCTGGGCGTTAGCCTCATCCCCGCCGAGACCCTGGAAGTTGATCGGACGGCCAATCACCGCCTGGTCAATCGGCTCCGGCAGCTGCGTCTGCGCCTGGAGACGGATGTGCAGCATCATGGCGCACACCAGATCTTCAAACAGCGCGATCTGCTGCGGCTTCAGGCCGCTGGCGCCGAGGAAGGATTTGGGCGATTTAACAAAATAGACCTCCTCCGGATCCTGCACATACTGATGCAGGGAACTGAGGCCGAACTGCACGCTGCCCGGCAGCACCTCGATATCTTCGTCGCGGTTGTAATTCATCGCCCGGCGCAGCAACGCCTGGGTTTCTCCCTCTGTCGCCGGAACGGCATGATGACGGTGCAGCCATTCGCTGACCGCTTCGCGCGTCGGGGCGCACAGCATGGAGGGCAGCAGCGAGCTATTGTTTTCCATTTTTAACAGCTGCGGCGAGCCGTCACGCATTACTGCCACAGAGCAGTTGGCGGTGCCATAGTCAAAACCAATAAACATGTTGAATTCCCCGGGCCGGTGCAGAAGGGGGGCGACTTTAGCGGAATGGGATTTGAAAGCAAAGCAAAAAGTGCCGGGGGCGGTTAGTCTGTTATAAGAAAGTTAATTACAGCAGGAGAGGCTATGTACACACTTCACTGGCAACCGCCTTATGACTGGGCGTGGATGCTGGGCTTTCTTCGCGCCCGTGCCGTAAGCGGGGTGGAAGTCGTCAGCGAGGGGCGCTATGTGCGTAGCCTGGCGCTCGGCGGGCACCATGGACTTATCACCGCCGAACCGGATGAGCAGGAACATACCCTGCGGGTGACGCTCAGCGATGGCCTGCTGCCGGTGGCGGATGAATGTCTGGCGCGCGTCGGGCGGCTGTTCGATCTGGCCTGCGATCCGCAGATGATTAATGGCGCGCTGGGCGATTTGGGCGCGGCGCGTCCGGGGCTGCGGCTGCCGGGATCGATGGATGCCTTCGAGCAGGGGATCCGCGCGATTTTAGGCCAGCTGGTGAGCGTGGCGATGGCGGCAAAGCTCACCGGCTATGTCGCAAACCGTTACGGCGAGCCGCTGAACGGCGAACCAGGTTTTGTCTGTTTTCCGCGCCCGGAAGTGCTGGTGAATGCCGATCCGGCAGAGTTAAAAACGCTGGGCATGCCGTTAAAACGCGGGGAGGCCATTGTGCATTTTGCCCGGGCAACCCTTGACGGGCGCTTTCCCCTCATCGCCCCGGCGGATGTGGAACAGGGGGTGAAGCATTTACAGACCTTTCCGGGCATCGGGCGCTGGACGGCCAATTATCTGGCCCTGCGCGGCTGGCAGGCAAAAGATGTCTTTCTGGCGGACGATTATCTGATCAAGCAGCGTTTTAGCGGCATGACGCCCGCGCAAATCCGTCACTACGCCGCCCGCTGGCAGCCGTGGCGCTCTTACGCGCTGCTGCATATCTGGTATACCGACGGCTGGCAGCCGTCAGTTGATGGCGAAATAGCTGGTGTTTAGCATCAAATCCAGCGGCTGCGGCGGAGAGATGGTATCGCCGTAGATGTAATCGATGCCGATGCCGGAGAGGGTGTCCATCACCATCGGCTGGTGCGTTGGCCCGGCGATGCTTTTCATGCCCAGACGCTGGGCGTGGCCCTGCACAATAGTGACCATCATTTCATCCATCAGGTTGCCGTGTACGTTACCGATCAATTCCTGGTCGAGCAGAATGTAATCCGCAACGTACGGGGTGAGATGGCTGAACAGCTCCAGGTCACGGCCCACGTGGCTTAAGATCACCTGGCAGCCCGCTTCGCGCAGTTTGTGCAACCCGTCGTTGATGCTGGCGTCGTCGCGCATCAGCGCATCCGCATGGATCACCAGATGCAGCAGGCGGGCAGGCATCTGGCTCTGCGCCAGGCTGTCCAGCAGTTCGCTGACCAGGGTTTTGCTGGCAAGACCGGTGGTGGAGAGCGGCAGGGCAACCCCTAAGCCTTTACGGGTGACGGCTGCGGCGCTGTTGCGGAAAAATTCCTGGAACACGCGGCGGTCAAGGGCGCGAATAAGTTTGCGATCGCTCAGGGAGGCGCGAAAAGCGTGCTCTTCCATGATGTCGCCGTTGCTGGTCCACAGGCGCAGCGACAGCAGCCAGAAATTGCAGGTTTCCGGTACACGAGGCGAGGCCACGCCGCGGGCAATCAGCAGCAGCGGATTGTCATTGATCATCCGCGACTGCTCTTCCGCGGACATCTGCAGACGAATTTCATGCATGTCGTCCTGCTCCGGCTCATAGACGGTGACCATGCCGCGTCCGCCGTTTTTCGAGGCATAACAGGCGATATCCGCCTGCGACATCACTTCTGACGCCAGATAGTTGGTTTCGTCAATAAGCGTAATGCCCGCGCTGGCCCCGATGCGGTGCAGACGGCCTTCCCACATAAACTGGTAATCGTTGATCGCGGCAATCAACCGCCCCGAAATATAGCGGGCGCTTTCGATATTGCAGTCCGGCAGCAGCAGGCCAAACTCATCGCCGCCCAGCCGCGCCAGAATATCGGTGGTGCGCAGCATGCTGAGCATCAGCGATGAAATTTCCCGCAGCAGCGCATCCCCCGCCGCATGCCCGGCGGAGTCGTTCACCGCTTTAAAGCGATCGAGATCGATATACACCAGCGCATGCCGCTGTTGGGTTTCCTGCACGCCCTGCAACAGGCGTTTAAGATGATTTTCAAAGCTGACGCGGTTGGCCAGATGGGTGAGGGCGTCGTGGGAGGCGCTGTAGCTGAGCTGGCGCAACATTTTGCGCGATTCGGTCACGTCCTGAATAACCAGCACAAAGCCGATGTTTTGCCCGTCCAGGGTGCTGAGCGGCGTCACGCTGTAGTGAATATCGTAGCTGCCGCCGTTGCGACAGTGCAGCACGACATCCTGTTCAATGGCGGAGCGGGACATATCGCCGCTGTGAATGTTTTCCATCAGCGGGCCGTTATCGCCGAAGGTAATGTGCAGGACATTGAGCAGCGCCTGGCCCATCGCCTGCTCCTGCGGCCAGCCGCTCATTTTTTCCGCCACCGGGTTCATAAAGGTGATGTTCATATTCACATCGGTACAGAGCACCGCTTCGCCGATGGAGTCCAGCGTAATATGCAGACGCTCTTTCTCCTGGAACAGCGCCTCGTTAAGCTGCTTCACCTCGGTCATGTCCATATTGATGCCGAGCAGGCGTTCCACTTCGCCATTTTTGTTCAGCACCCGGTTGGCGAGGGTTCGGATATGACGCACGCCCTCTTTCACGTGCACGCGGAATTCCAGCTTAAACGGCAGGCGCGACACCAGCGAATCGCGCACCACCTGCTCGGTCATCGCGCGGTCTTCCGGTATCACGCAGTCATACCACAGCTGCCAGGTCGGTTTAACGTGCGGCGGGATCTCATACAGCTCAAACATCCGTTTGTCCCAGCTGATGATGTCCGTCGCCAGTTCCCACTCCCAGATGCCGATGCCCCCCGCTTCGTTGGCGAGGGTAATACGCTCCATCAGGCGTTTGTTAACCCATTCCGTCTGTTTGAGATCGTTGATGTCTTCGATTTGCGAGATGAAATAGAGCGGGGTGCCGTCACCGTGCCGCACCAGCGATACCGCCAGCAGCGCCCAGACAACGTCGCCATTGCGCGTGTAGTAACGCTTTTCCATGGAATAGCTGTTGATCTCGCCGCGCACCAGCATCTCCAGCTGTTCAAGATCGCTGTTGAGATCTTCCGGCCAGGTCAGCTGTTGAAAAGTGAGGGCGCGCAGCTCTTCCTGGGTATAGCCAAGGAATTTACACAGCGCTTTGTTAGCTTGAAGCCATTCGCCTTCGGTGCCCACCAGCGCCATGCCGATGGCGGAATATTCCATGGCGTTACGAAAGCGCGCTTCACTCTCGGTGATGTGTTTGCGTTCTGTGCGAAAAGCATACATCACCATGGTCATGACGTTGGCCGGCAGCAGCATCATCATAAAGGGCAGCCAGGGCGCGTTGAGCATGACGGGCGTATTGTGCGGCGTCAGTGCAAAGGGATCCGCTGCCATCATCAGCGACACCATCATCACGGTGGAGAGAAATATCAGAAAGGCTTCAAGCCGCGGCAGGCGTACCGCGCTCCACATCAGCAGCACGATCACCGCGGTAAAGGGCCACGGCAGATATTTTATCGACAGCCAACTCAGCATCAGCGTAACCGCCAGCGTCAGCAGCGTTTCCAGCAGCAACTGCGGCTTACGGTGGCGCAGCAGATAATGCATTTTGAACAGCAGACCCAGCGGGATCAGCGCCATCGCGCCAATGGATTCCGAGAGCGTCCAGAGCGTAAAGGCGCGCAGCGGGTTGTCGTTCCCGACCAGCAGAGACACCAGCAGGCCGCCAATCACCGGCGGTATCACGGCGCTGCCGATAGTCAGACGGATCCAGTCGTTTAAGTTTTGCAGCGGGTTGTACCAGGGCAGCATTTTACGCAGCAGTATGGCCCCGATCAGCGCTTCAATAACGTTAATACCGGGGTACCAGAGATTGATGGCCTCGGGCGGGAATAACACCAGTGACGCGCCAATGCTGCCCAGCGAACAGGCCAGCGCAATCGCCGGCCACAGGCGGCCTGCATGACGATAAAACGCCACCATCATAATGGACGTGGAGAACCACAGCGGAGCAAGAATGTTGCCGAAGCGGGCTAACTCAAGGGAGAACAGGGTAAAGATAAAGGTGACCAGTCCTAAACTGATTAATCGCAGTAAAGGATTCGGGGTAGCCACCAAAACGCGCTGGTATTGTTTATTCATTACCGCTTTATCCGCAGACCCTGAGCCGCCCGATACATTCACGGGGCGAGTTAAATTTGAAATTTGGATTATGCTAGTACAAACAATTTACAATTCCTATCGTGGGCGCTCATAATTTGACATCACAGTGTTATTAATTACTTACCTGATGCTAAATCCCCGATCATCGCCGCAAAAGTGAGCATTTTAATTTGCGTAAAGGCGATATTCCTCTTTATGACCGCCGGATTTGCGCGATGACCTATTCAACTGGTATCACGGCGGCGAAATCCCTATAATTGCCGCGTTTGGCGTTTCGGCGTCGTCCTTCCTTAACATCCAGGTTAACCAGGTCGCAAAAATTTATGACTGATAAGTCTCATCAGTGCGTCATTATCGGCATTGCCGGTGCATCCGCTTCAGGTAAAAGTCTCATCGCCAGCACCCTCTATCGCGAGCTGCGCGAACAGGTTGGTGATGAGCATATTGGCGTCATCCCGGAAGACAGCTATTACAAAGATCAAAGTCATCTGTCCATGGAAGAACGGGTAAAGACCAATTATGACCATCCGAGCGCGATGGATCACAGCTTGCTGTTCGAGCACCTGCAAACCTTAAAAAACGGCAGCCCCATTGAATTGCCGGTCTACAGTTATGTAGAACATACCCGCACGCAGGAAACCATTCATATTCAGCCGAAGAAAGTCATTATCCTTGAAGGCATCCTGTTGCTGACCGACGCCCGTCTGCGCGACGCGCTGAATTTCTCTATTTTCGTTGATACCCCGCTGGACATCTGCCTGATGCGCCGTATTAAGCGTGACGTGAACGAGCGCGGCCGCTCTATGGATTCCGTGATGGCGCAGTACCAGAAAACGGTGCGCCCGATGTTCCTGCAGTTTATCGAGCCGTCCAAACAGTACGCCGATATCATTGTGCCGCGCGGCGGCAAAAACCGAATTGCGATCGACATTCTGAAAGCCAAAATCAGCCAGTTCTTTGAATAGTCTGCTTTTGAATAATCTGCGCGAATTGTGTACCGTTCAAAGTAGTATGCTTAACCTCCGGCGAGAACACTTGCCGGGGGATGCTGTATCTAAGGAGAAAACGCATGCGTTTGTGTGACCGAGATATTGAAGCCTGGCTGGATGAAGGCCGTCTGTCTATTACCCCGCGTCCACCCGTTGAACGCATCAATGGTGCCACCGTCGATGTCCGTCTGGGGAATAAATTCCGCACCTTCCGCGGTCATACTGCGGCCTTTATCGATCTCAGCGGTCCGAAGGATGAAGTCGCCGCCTCTCTTGAGCGCGTGATGAGCGATGAAATCGTTCTGCCGGACGGCGATGCCTTTTTCCTGCATCCGGGCGAACTGGCGCTGGCGGTCACCTATGAATCCGTGACCCTGCCTGCCGATCTGGTGGGCTGGCTGGACGGTCGCTCATCGCTGGCGCGTCTGGGCCTGATGGTGCACGTTACCGCGCACCGTATCGATCCCGGCTGGTCAGGCTGTATCGTGCTGGAGTTCTATAATTCTGGCAAACTGCCGCTGGCGCTGCGTCCGGGGATGCTTATCGGCGCGCTGAGCTTTGAACCGCTCTCCGGCCCGGCAGCCCGTCCTTACAACCGTCGCCAGGACGCGAAATATCGTGACCAGCAGGGCGCGGTCGCCAGCCGTATTGATAAAGATTGAGTATTAACCGCTCGCTGAGGATGCCATGAGAAGAGTGTTAACCACGCTGATGATTCTGCTTGTCGTGCTTGTTGCCGGCATCTCTGCGTTGGTACTGCTGGTCAACCCCAACGATTTCCGTGCCTATATGGTGCAACAGGTGGAGGCGCGAAGCGGCTATCAGCTGGAGCTGGACGAGCCGCTGCGCTGGCATGTCTGGCCGCAGCTCAGCATTCTCTCCGGGCGCATGTCGTTGACCGCGCCGGGGGCCACCACGCCGCTGGTGTCGGCGGCGAATATGCGCCTTGACGTGGAACTCTGGCCGCTGCTTTCGCATCAGCTGCACGTTAAACAGGTGATGCTGAAAGGGGCGGTGATCCAGTTAACGCCGCAAACCAAAGCCGCGCGCAAACCAGACGAGCCTGTTGCGCCGGATGATAATCCAATGCCGCAGGCAGAAGCCGATAAAGGCTGGTCCTACGCCATTTCCCGCCTTGAGGTCGCCGACAGCGTGCTGGTGTTCCAGCATGAAGACGAAGAGCAGGTAACGGTGCGCGATATCCGTCTGAAGATGGATCAGGATGCGTCTTACCACGCCACGCTCGATTTTTCCGGGCGTATCAACCGCGATCAGCGCGATCTGACGCTGGCGATGAAAGCAAAAATTGACGCCGCGGATTACCCGCACAGCCTGACCGCCGCCATTGAGCAGTTCGACTGGCAGCTGAAGGGCGGTGATGTGTCCCCGCAGGGGATCAGCGGTACGGCGACGCTAAACGCCCAGTGGCAGGAGGCGCAAAAACGCCTGTCTTTCAGCAACCTTAATGTCACTGCCAACGACAGCGCCATGAGCGGGCAGGGCAGCGTGGTGCTTAACGACGCCCCGGACTGGGCGCTCGATTTGCATTTTGACAAGCTTAATCTGGAAAACTTATTCAGCGGCGCGACTATGGCCGCCGCCAGCAGCGATACGGCGCAGAAAGCCCAGGCGCAGCCTAAGCTGTTGCCGCGTCCGGTGATCGCCCGCGACAGCAGCGAGCCGGAGTACAACAGTCTGCGCGGGTTCAGCGCTCAGGTTGCGCTCAGCGCCGGGCAGATCCGCTGGCGCGGGATGGATTTCACCGACGTCAAAAGCCAAATGACCAACCAGGCGGGACTGTTAACCCTCACCACCTTAGAGGGCAAAATGGGCAACGGTACGCTTTCGCTGCCCGGCCGTCTCGACGTGCGGGGCAGAACGCCGAAAAGCCTGTTCCAGCCAAAGCTTGAGAACGTGGAGATCGGCACCATCCTGAAAGCCTTTAATTATCCTATTGCCCTGACCGGCGCGCTCTCCATGAGCGGTGATTTTTCCGGTGGTCTGGTGGATGCGGAGGCGTTCCGCCGCGACTGGCAGGGCAACGCGCATCTGGAAATGGCGAATGTACGCATGGAAGGGCTTAACTTCCAGCAGCTGATCCAGCAGGCCGTGGCGCGCAGCAGCGATGTGAAGGTGGAGCAGGATTATGACAACAGCACCCGTCTGGATGCGCTGAGCACCGATCTGGAACTGGATCACGGCAGCGTAACGCTGAGCGATATGCAGGGGCAGTCGCCGCTGCTGGCGCTGGACGGCAAGGGAACCCTGGATCTGATCAAAGAAGAGAGCGACACCCAGTTTAACGTGCGCGTACTCTCCGGCTGGAACGGTGGCAACAGCGAGCTGATCGCCTTCCTGCGCGAGACGCCGATCCCGCTGCGGGTATACGGCAAATGGGATGCGCTGCAATACAGCCTGAAAGTCGATCAGGTGCTGCGCGACCATTTACAGGGCGAGGCGAAGCGCCGCCTTAACAAGTGGGCGGATCGCAATAAGGACAGTAAATACAGCGAAGATGTGAAGAAGCTGCTGGAAAAGATGTAACGGCCCAGTGATTAGCCCTCTCCGGCAGGGAGAGGGCAGAAACGGGATCAGACTTCGTAATCCAGCTCGCTTTTTGTGCGTAACGGCACGATCTGCACTTTCTGTACGCGATGGCTTTCCACCTGCAAAGTGATCACCCGATAATCGCCCACCTCAACTTCCTCCCCGACCTGCGGAATACGTTGCAGATACTCCATCAGCAGCCCGGCGATAGTGTGATATTCGCGCTTCTCGTCCAGCGGCAGCGGCACAAACTGCACCAGATCTTCCAGCGGCATATGGCCGTTCGCCGTCCAGCTGCCGTCGGCGTTTTTCTGAATATCGTGGCGGGCGTCGATCTCTTCCACTTCGTTCGGCAGATTACCGGCGATGGTTTCCATCACGTCGCTGAGCGTGACCGCCCCTTCCACGGAACCAAATTCATCCACCACAAAGGCAAAGTGCGTGCGGGCGTTGCGGAACTGCTCCAGCGCCTGTAACAGCGGCAACCCTTCCGGGAACACCAGCGGCTGACGCACCAGCACGTTCAGGTTCAGCGGCTCACCGCGCAGCGCCTGTTGCAGCAGATCAAGTATATGCACCACGCCCAGCAGATCTTCCTGCGCATCGCCGCCGGTGACCACCACGCGGGTATGCTGGTTCTTGTCCAGCAGCTCGCGGATCACCTCTTCCGGCGCGGTGAGATCGATATGTTCGATGTCATGGCGGGAGGTCATGATACTGCTGACGGTGCGCTGGTTCAGGTTGAGCACACGCTCGATCATCAGCCGCTCCTGCGGTTTAAAGATCTGCGCATTATCATGGTCGGCCAGCATGGAGGCGGTTTCAACATCCAGCTCGGCATCTTCTTTGCGGCCGCTGAGCAGGCGCATCACCGCCTCGGTGGTGCGCTGACGCAGGGTATTGTCAGCGAACAGGAAGCGGCGGCGGTTGAAAATCGCCAGCTGATTAAGCGCTTCGATCATCACCGAGAAGCCGATGGCGGCATACAGATACCCTTTCGGGATGTGGTAGCCAAAGCCTTCGGCGATGAGGCTAAAGCCTATCATCAGCAGGAAGCTGAGGCAGAGGATGACGATAGTCGGGTGATTATTCACAAAGCGGGTCAGGGCTTTGCTCGCCAGCAGCATCAGGGAAATGGCGATGATCACCGCCGCCATCATTACCGCCAGATGCTCCACCATACCGACGGCGGTGATCACGGAATCCAGCGAGAAGACGGCGTCAAGAATAACGATTTGCGTCACCACCGCCCAGAATTTTGCCCCGCGCCGCTGCGTCGGGTTATCGCTGTCTTTCCCCTCCAGCCGCTCGTTCAGTTCCACCGTGGCTTTAAACAGCAGGAAGAAACCGCCAAACAGCATGATCAGATCGCGGGCGCTGAAGCTCAGGCTGCGCACGCTGAACAGCGGGGTGGTGAGGGTCACCAGCCAGGAAATTGAGGCCAGCAGAACCAGACGCATCAGCATCGCCAGGATGAGGCCCGTGACGCGCGCGCGGTCGCGCTGCGCAGGCGGAAGTTTTTCCGCGAGTATGGCAATAAAGACCAGGTTATCAATGCCGAGCACCAGCTCGATAACGATCAGGGTAAACAGTCCCGCCCAGATAGAGGGATCGGCAATCCATTCCATAGTAAATGTCGTACCTTGTGTAATATGACGATTGTCACGTTTTGATCATGGGTACATTGCGCCCAAAATGCAATATTCCTCTGCGATTTATCCGAATAATCGCACCATAGGTTTAAGTGATATTTCGCGCTCCTCATGACTGTAATGCGCTTATATATTATGGGCTTTTTTATACTGTAAATTAGGAATTATCGTACGCGTAAATCTATATATAAATTTTGTCAATATGAAGAAACTCCTAAAAGCCGATATTTTTGAGGTTAATATTAATCTTAAAAAGACCTTACCCCGGACAAGTTACCTTGCCTGGTATTCCGTTAGCTGCAACAATTCCTCCAGCGCATCATGGCGTTCTTTTGTATGTCATATTTCTAACGTCATGATGGGTTATGTTCTTCTTTTTCTGACAGCCACTGCCGAGGTTTACATTATTTCCTGTAAATAATGTAAAGAGTCAGGCTGTAATCAATAACTTACTGTTTTATCAGTGAATTGGTAACTGGAAGCCAGGGGCGGTAGCGTGCCCGGAAGCGTGTGAATCAGCTCCGATTATTCTGTCAACAAACCGCGTTTGAATAAGCGATTTTTAGGACTGATGCCAGTTATATTTAGCGGCAATTAACTGCATGCTGAATGTGAACAGGCTACGCGCTTATTTATACCGCACAGGATAATTACTCTGCCAAAGTGATAAATAATCAATGATGAAATCCAAAATGAAATTGATGCCATTATTGGTGTCTGTGACCTTGATGAGTGGTTGCACGGTTTTTCCCGGCAGCAATATGTCAACCATGGGAAAGGATGTCATTAAGCAGCAAGATGCTGACTTCGATCTTGACCGCATGGTGAATGTTTATCCTTTGACCCCCCGACTGGTCGAGCAGTTACGTCCCCGTCCAAATGTCGCCCAACCCAATATGTCGCTGGATCAGGAAATCGCCAGTTATCAGTACCGTGTCGGTCCTGGCGATGTCCTGAACGTGACCGTCTGGGATCACCCGGAACTGACGACGCCAGCAGGCCAGTATCGTAGTTCCAGCGAAGCCGGTAACTGGGTACAGCCGGACGGCACCATGTTCTATCCCTATATCGGTAAAGTCCACGTGGTGGGCAAAACCCTGGCAGAAATCCGTAGTGATATTACCAGCCGTTTAGCGCAGTACATTGCTGACCCGCAGGTGGACGTTAATATCGCTGGCTTCCGCTCGCAAAAAGCCTATATCTCCGGGCAGGTGAATAAATCCGGTCAGCAGGCGATCACTAACGTGCCGCTGACGGTGCTGGACGCCATTAACGCCGCCGGCGGGCTGACCGATAACGCCGACTGGCGCAACGTCGTGTTGACCCACGAAGGCCGCGAACAACGCATCTCTTTGCAGGCGCTGATGCAAAACGGCGATTTGAGCCAGAACCGCCTGCTTTATCCGGGCGACATTCTCTTTGTGCCGCGCAATGACGATCTGAAAGTGTTCGTGATGGGCGAAGTGAAAAAACAGAGCACGCTCAAAATGGACTTCAGCGGCATGACGCTGACCGAAGCGCTTGGTCAGGCAGAAGGTCTGGATCTGAACACCTCCAACGCCAGCGGTATCTTCGTGATCCGTCCGCTGAAAGGCGAGGGTGGACGCGGCGGCAAGATCGCCAACATTTACCAGCTTGATATGTCTGACGCCACCTCTCTGGTAATGGCGACGGAATTCCGCCTCCAGCCGTACGACGTGGTCTACGTTACAACCGCACCGGTTGCCCGCTGGAACCGTCTGATCAACCAGCTGTTGCCGACCATCAGTGGCGTTCGCTACATGACCGACACGGCCAGCGACTTACGGAACTGGGAATAAGCGATGTTTAATAAAATTCTCGTGGTTTGCGTAGGCAATATCTGCCGCTCCCCGACGGCGGAACGGTTGCTGAAAGCGTTTAATCCCGCCCTGACCGTTGAATCGGCAGGATTGGGCGCGCTGGTGGGGAAAGGGGCTGACGCCACGGCAACCAGCGTGGCGGAACAGCATGACATCTCGCTTGCGGGCCACAGCGCCCGCCAGATCACCGCGCGCATGTGCCGCGAATACGATCTGATCCTGGTGATGGAAAAGCGTCACATTGCCTCGCTGTGTGAAATCGCACCGGAAATGCGCGGCAAAGTGATGCTGTTTGGTCACTGGGATAATGAGCGGGAAATTCCCGATCCATACCGTAAAAGCCGTGAAGCTTTTGAGGCCGTTTACACCTTACTCGAAAGGTCTGCCCGCCAGTGGGCGCAGGCATTGAACGTTCAGCAGGGATAACAATGACAGAAAAACTACAGCATTCTGCCGCCTCCCAGACAGGCAGCGATGAAATCGACATCGGCCGCCTTATTGGGACGGTGATTGAAGCCCGCTGGTGGGTGCTCGGGGTTACCGCAGCCTTTGCGGTGGCGGCGGTGATCTATACCCTGTTCGCCACGCCGATCTACAGCGCCGATGCGCTGGTCCAGATCGAGCAGGATACCGGCAACTCGCTGGTACAGAACATTAACAGCGCGCTGTCGAACAAGCCCCCTGCGTCTGACGCGGAAATTCAGCTGATCAAATCCCGTCTGGTGCTGGGAAAAACCGTTGACGATCTCGATTTAGATATTGCCGTCACCAAAAACACCATGCCGATCATCGGGGCTGGCTGGGAACGGCTGATGGGTCGCCAGAACGAAACGGTGAAGGTGACGACCTTTACTATTCCGAAAGGGGCAGGGGAGCAGGTTTTCACGCTGCGCGTGCTCAGCCCGACGCAGTACCAGTTGACCAGCGACGCGGGTTTCAGCGCCAGAGGTGAAGTGGGTAAGCTGCTGGAAAAAGATGGCGTCACGCTTGAGGTGAGCGAGATCCACTCCTCTACCGACAGCGAGTTCACCATTACTAAGTTTTCCACCCTCGGCATGATCAACAATCTGCAAAACAACCTGACCGTCACCGAAAACGGTAAAGACACCGGCGTGCTGAGCCTGTCCTTTACCGGTGAAGATCGCGAGCAGATCCGTGCCATCCTCAACAGCATTACCCGCAACTATCTTGAGCAGAACGTGGCGCGTAAATCGGAAGAAGCGGCCAAAAGCCTCGCCTTCCTCGCCAAACAGCTGCCGGAAGTGCGCCGTAATCTGGATGAAGCGGAAAACAAACTGAACGCCTTCCGCCAGGATAAAGACTCCGTGGATTTACCGCTGGAAGCGAAAGCGGTGCTGGATTCGATGGTCAATATCGACGCCCAGCTGAACGAGCTGACCTTTAAAGAAGCGGAAATTTCCAAGCTTTATACCAAAGCGCACCCGGCCTACCGCACGCTGCTGGAAAAACGTAAAGCGCTGGAAGATGAAAAAGCCAAGCTGAACGGCCGCGTTACCGCGATGCCGAAAACCCAGCAGGAAATTGTGCGTCTGACCCGCGATGTGGAATCCGGCCAGCAGGTGTACATGGCGCTGCTCAACAAACAGCAGGAGCTGAAGATCACCGAAGCCAGTACCGTCGGCGATGTGCGTATCGTTGACCCGGCGATCACCCAGCCTGGCGTGCTGAAACCGAAGAAAGCGCTGATCATTCTGGGCAGCATTATCCTCGGCCTGATGCTGTCGATTGTCGGCGTGCTGCTGCGCTCGCTGTTTAATCGCGGTATCGAAAGCCCGCAGGTGCTGGAAGAGCATGGCATCAACGTCTACGCCAGCATTCCGCTGTCCGAATGGCAGAAATCCCGCGACCACGTCAAAACCGTCAAAGGGGCTAAGCGTTACAAGCAGAGCCAGCTGCTGGCGGTGGGTAACCCGACCGATCTCGCTATCGAAGCTATTCGTAGTCTGCGTACCAGTCTGCACTTCGCCATGATGCAGGCCAACAATAATGTGCTGATGATGACCGGGGTCAGTCCGTCCATCGGTAAAACCTTTGTCTGCGCCAACCTTGCGGCGGTGGTCAGCCAGACCAACAAGCGCGTGCTGCTGATTGACTGTGATATGCGTAAAGGTTACGCCCACGAACTGCTCGGCACGGACAACGTGAACGGTCTGTCGAATGTGCTCTCCAGCACTGGCGACATTGCCGCCTGCGCCAAACCGACCTCGGTGCCGAACTTTGACCTGGTGCCGCGTGGGCAGGTGCCGCCGAACCCGTCAGAACTACTGATGAGCGAACGCTTCACCCAGCTGCTGGCCTGGGCGAGCAAGAACTATGACCTGGTGCTGATCGATACGCCGCCAATCCTCGCGGTCACCGACGCCGCCATCGTGGGCCGCCATGCGGGCACCACGCTGATGGTGGCGCGTTACGCGGTGAACACGCTTAAAGAGGTGGAAACCAGCCTGAACCGTCTGCAACAGAACGGTATCGAGGTGAAAGGGGTGATCCTCAACTCCATCTTCCGCCGCGCGACAGGCTATCAGGACTACGGCTACTACGAGTACGAGTACAAGTCTGATTCAAAATAAATCACCGAAAGGTGCCTGATGGCGCTGCGCTTATCCGACCTGCTTCCATGTAGGCCGGATAAGGTGCCCGCACCGCCATCCGGCAAATGAGTCGGTACTATCCGGGGAAATAAGAATGACAACAGATAATCCGCTGATCTCAATTTACATGCCAACCTGGAACAGGCAACAGCTGGCGATCCGGGCGATTAAGTCGGTCCTGCGCCAGGACTACAGCAACTGGGAGATGATCATTGTGGATGACTGCTCTTCGTCTTATGAGCAGCTGCAGCAGTTTGTCGAGGGACTTAACGATCCGCGCGTGCGCTATACCCACAACGAGATCAATACCGGTGCCTGCGCGGTACGTAATCAGGCCATTTTACAGGCCAGCGGCGAATTTATTACCGGCATTGACGATGATGACGAATGGACGCCGAACCGCCTGTCGGTCTTCCTGGCCCATAAACAGCAGCTGGTGACGCACGCATTTTTATATGCCAACGATTATATCTGCGAAGGCGAAGTCTATGCCCAGCCTGCCAGCCTGCCGCTGTACCCGAAATCCCCGTACTCCCGCACGCTGTTCTACAAACGCAATATCATCGGCAATCAGGTGTTTACCTTTGCCTGGCGTTTCAAAGAGTGCCTGTTCGATACCGAACTGAAAGCCGCTCAGGATTACGACATTTTCCTGCGCATGGTGGTGGAGTATGGCGAGCCGTGGAAAGTGGAAGAAGCCACGCAGATCCTGCACGTGAATCACGGCGAGATGCAGATCACTGCATCGCCGAAAAAGTTCTCAGGGTATTTTCATTTCTACCGCAAGCACAAAGACAAGTTTGACCGGGCCAGCAAAAAGTATCAGCTGTTCACGCTCTACCAGATCCGCAACAAGCGCATGAACTGGCGCACGTTGTTAACGCTGCTTTCCGTGCGTAACGGCAAACGCCTTGCTGACGGGCTGCGGGGGAAATAATGCGACTGGAAGATTTTCGTGCCAACCACTGGAGCCTGCGTCCGTGCTGCATGGTAATGGCCTACCGCATCGCGCATTTTTGCTCGGTGTGGCGTAAAAAACATGTGCTTAACAATATCTGGGCCGCCCCGGTGCTGGTGCTGTACCGCTTTATTACCGAATGCCTGTTCGGTTACGAAATTCAGGCGGCAGCCACCATCGGGCGACGTTTCACTATTCATCATGGCTATGCGGTGGTGATCAATAAAAACGTCGTGGCGGGTGATGATTTCACTATCCGTCACGGCGTCACCATCGGCAACCGCGGCGCGGACAGCCTGGCCTGCCCGGTGATTGGCAATGGCGTGGAACTGGGCGCCAACGTGGTGATGATCGGCGATATTACTATCGGCAATAACGTGACCATCGGCGCGGGCAGCGTGGTGCTGGACAGCGTGCCGGATAACGCGCTGGTGGTGGGTGAGAAAGCGCGCGTGAAGGTAATTAAATGAACATTCTGCAATTTAATGTGCGTCTCGCCGAGGGCGGCGCAGCGGGCGTGGCGCTGGATTTACACCAGCGCGCGCTGCAAAAAGGACTGCCTTCCCGTTTTGTGTACGGCTATGGCAAGGGCGGCAAAAAAAGCGTCAGCCACGACCACTATCCGCAGGTGATCAAACAGACGCCGCGTCTGACGTCGATGGCCAATCTGGCGCTGTTTCGTCTGTTTAACCGCGATGTTTTTGGCAACCTGAATAATTTGTACCGCACCGTCACCCGTACGCCGGGCCCGGTGGTGCTGCACTTTCATGTCATGCACAGCTACTGGCTGAAGCTTAACGATCTGGTGGCCTTCTGCCAGAAAGTGAAAGCCCACAAGCCGGACGTCACCTTTGTCTGGACGCTGCACGATCACTGGAGCGTAACCGGTCGCTGCGCCTTTACCGACGGCTGCGAAGGCTGGAAAACCAACTGCCAGAAATGCCCGACGCTGAGCAACTATCCGCCGGTGAAAATCGACCGCGCGCATCAGCTGGTGGAAGGCAAACGCCAGCTGTTTAAAGCCATGCTGGCACTGGGCTGTACCTTTATCTCCCCAAGCCAGCACGTCGCCGATGCCTTTAACAGTATTTATGGACAAGGGCGCTGCCGCATTATCAACAATGGTATTGATGTGGCGACCGAAGCGATCCTTGCGGAACTGACCCCGGTGAGCGAAACCGCAGGCGTACCGAAAATCGCCATTGTGGCGCACGACTTACGCTACGACGGCAAAACCAATCAGCGGCTGGTGCGCGATATGATGGCGCTCGGCGACAAAATCGAGCTGCACACCTTCGGCAAGTTTTCGCCTTTTGAGGGCGCGAACGTAGTGAACCATGGGTTTATGACCGATAAGCGCCAGCTGATGAGCGAGCTGAATCAAATGGACGCGCTGGTGTTCAGTTCGCGGGTGGATAACTATCCGCTGATCCTCTGCGAAGCATTGTCTATCGGCGTACCGGTAATTGCGACACATAGCGACGCGGCGCAGGAAGTGCTGCATAAATCCGGCGGCAAAACTTTTGCCGAATCGGAGGTGGTTTCCCTGGTGCAGCGTCCGAAAGCGGAGATTGCCCGGGCGGTGTTTGGCACCACGCTGGACGCGTTCCGCGCCCGCAGCCGCCAGGCCTACAGTGGCGAACAGATGCTGGAGGAGTATGTCTCGTTCTATCAGAGTCTGTAGTTATCTGCTGCTGCCGCTCATCTATCTGCTGGTGAACGTGAAGATCGCCCAGATAGGTGAGAGCTTCCCGATAACCATAGTGACCTTTTTGCCGGTACTGCTGCTGCTGTACGTCGATAAGATCAGCGTGAAAAAGCTGATGATAGCGCTGGGCATCGGCGCGGGCCTGACGATCTTTAACTACATCTTCGGTCAGTCGCTGAATGCCGGAAAGTATGTCACCTCGACGCTGCTGTTTGTCTACCTGGTGATCATCATCGGCATGGTATGGAGTATTCGTTTTAAAACCATTTCGCCGCACAACTATCGCAAGATTTTACGTTTCTTCTGGCTGGTGGTGGGTTTTGTGGTAATACTCGCCGCCGCCGAAATGGCGCAGATTATTCTTACCGGCGGCAGTAGCCTGATGGAGAATATTTCGAAATATCTGATTTACAGTAACAGCTATGTTCTGAATTTCATTAAGTTTGGTGGTAAGCGAACCACTGCCATGTATTTCGAACCCGCATTTTTTGCTCTGGCATTAATCTCAATTTGGCTCAGCATCAAACAGTTTGGTATCAAAACGCCCAAGACCGATGCTATGATTCTGGCAGGGATAGTCCTCTCCGGTTCCTTCTCTGGAGTAATGACATTTATCCTTTTTTACCTGCTGGAATGGGCATTCCAGTATCTGAATAAAGAGGCGATTAAGAAAAAGCTGCCTTTAGCGATAATTTCGCTCGCAGTCTTTCTCGTCGGTGTGGTATTCGCTTTTCCTTATATTTCGGAACGCCTGGGTGATTTAGGTACGGAAGGATCGTCTTCTTATTACCGTATCATCGGGCCGCTGGCGATGGTGGGTTATTCATTAACCAATATCGACGGCGTGGTGCGCTTCGGTTCACTTTACGAATATGTTGCATCATTCGGAATCTTTAACGGTGCGGACGTCGGAAAAACAATAGACAATGGGTTGTATCTGCTAATCATTTATTTCTCATGGTTCGCAGTGTTACTGACGATATGGTACATGTCGAAAGTGGTAAAAATGATGATCAACGCGTTTGGTAATAATCAGAATTATCGCGTTCAACTCTTTCTTTTTACCCCGGTGTCATTGTTTTTTACCGGTTCGATTTTTAGTCCCGAATATGCTTTTTTAATCGTCTGCCCTTTTATTTTGCGCAAAGCGCTGAATATTACGCATTCAAGATGAGGTGGTTCACATGCTTCTAAGTGTCATTACGGTCGCGTTTCGGAATTATGACGGCGTGGCGAAAACTTATGCGTCCCTGGCGCATCTGGCACAGGCACAGGACATCACCTTCGAATGGATCGTGGTGGACGGCGGCTCCCAGGACGGCACCGCAGAATTCCTGGAAAACCTCAACGGACAGTACAACTTACGTTATATCAGCGAAAAAGATAAAGGCATCTACGATGCCATGAATAAAGGCATTGCGATGGCAGAAGGGCGCTTCGCATTATTCCTGAATTCTGGCGATATTTTCCATGCTGACGCCGCGGATGTCGTGCGCCAGCTGGAGAACGCCCCGGAAAGCGCCATGTATATTGGCGATGCATTACTCGATTTTGGTGACGGGAAAAAAATTCGCCGCAGTGCGAAACATGGATGGTATATCTACCACAGCTTACCGGCCAGCCATCAGGCCATATTCTTCCCGGTAAGCGGTCTGAAAACCTACCCCTACGATTTACAATATAAAGTCTCTTCCGATTACGCGCTTGCCGCCCGCATGTTTAAAGCAGGCTATGCCTTTAAGCGCCTGAAAGGACTGGTTTCTGAATTTTCGATGGGTGGCGTGTCAACCTCGAATAATCTGGAATTATGCCAGGATGCTAAAAATGTGCAGCGCAAAATATTACGCGTGCCGGCATTCTGGGCAGAGCTTTCTTACCTGCTGCGCAAACGCACAACCGGTAAAACAAAAGCCTTATATAACAAAGCCTGAATATAAGGAAATACGATGCAGGAATTAAACGGATTCACGGTACCCGCCGGCTTCCGCGGGGCCAGTGCGCTCAAAGTTCAGCTCTGGTGGGCAGTACAGGCAACATTATTTGCCTGGTCCCCACAGGTTATGTACCGCTGGCGCGCATTTTTATTGCGTCTTTTTGGCGCAAAAATTGGTAAAGGCGTGGTGATCCGCCCGTCGGTGAAAATTACGTACCCATGGAAATTAACGCTCGGTGATTATAGCTGGGTGGGTGATGACGCGGTGTTATATACGCTGGGCGACATCACCATCGGCTCGAATTCTGTGGTGTCACAAAAGTGTTATTTATGTACCGGTAGTCACGATTATCAGAGCGCGCATTTCGATATTAATGCCGCCCCGATAGTAATTGGCGATAAATGCTGGCTGGCAACGGATGTTTTCGTCGCCCCCGGCGTAAAAATCGGCGATGGCACCGTCGTTGGTGCCCGTAGCAGTGTTTTTAAGACGCTTCCGGCGAATGTGATTTGCCGGGGTAATCCCGCAGTGGTGACGCGCAAACGCGTCGAAACGGCACTTTTTGAGGAAAATAAATTATGAGTAAAGTCGCTCTCATCACCGGCGTAACCGGACAGGATGGTTCTTATCTGGCGGAACTGCTGCTGGAGAAGGGTTATGAAGTTCACGGCATCAAACGTCGTGCTTCCTCTTTTAACACCGAGCGTGTGGACCATATCTATCAGGATCCGCATACCAGCAACCCGAAATTCCACCTGCACTATGGCGATCTGACCGACAGCTCCAACCTGACGCGTATTCTTCAGGAAGTGCAGCCGGATGAAGTGTACAACCTGGGCGCGATGAGCCACGTTGCGGTTTCTTTTGAATCGCCGGAATACACCGCCGACGTTGATGCCATGGGTACCCTGCGTCTGCTGGAAGCGATCCGCTTCCTCGGCCTGGAAAAGAAAACCCGTTTCTATCAGGCATCCACCTCTGAACTCTATGGTCTGGTGCAGGAAATCCCGCAGAAAGAGACCACGCCGTTCTATCCGCGTTCTCCGTATGCCGTTGCCAAACTGTACGCTTACTGGATCACCGTTAACTACCGCGAATCCTATGGCATGTATGCCTGTAACGGCATCCTGTTCAACCACGAATCCCCGCGTCGCGGCGAAACCTTCGTGACCCGTAAAATTACCCGTGCTATCGCCAACATCGCTCAGGGCCTGGAATCCTGCCTGTACCTCGGCAACATGGACTCCCTGCGTGACTGGGGCCATGCGAAAGACTACGTGAAAATGCAGTGGATGATGCTGCAACAGGATCACCCGGAAGATTTCGTTATCGCCACCGGCGTGCAGTACTCCGTGCGTCAGTTCGTAGAAATGGCAGCGGCTCAGCTCGGTATCAAACTGCGCTTTGAAGGCGAAGGCGTTGACGAGAAAGGCATTGTGGTGTCCGTAACCGGTCACGATGCACCGGGCGTGAAGCCAGGGGATGTGATTGTTTCTGTTGACCCGCGTTACTTCCGTCCGGCGGAAGTGGAAACCCTGCTGGGCGACCCGACCAAAGCGCACGAAAAACTGGGCTGGAAACCGGAAACCACCCTGCAGGAGATGGTCTCTGAAATGGTAGCCAAAGATCTGGAAGCGGCTAAGAAACACTCGCTGCTGAAAGCTCATGGCTTCGAGGTCGCCATCGCGCTGGAGTCGTAAGCATGAGCAAACAACGTATCTTTGTGGCCGGCCATCGTGGAATGGTGGGTTCGGCCATCGTACGACAGCTTGAGCAACGCGGGGACGTTGAGCTCGTCCTGCGTACCCGTGATGAACTCAATCTGCTGGATGCCCGTGCGGTAAATGATTTCTTCGCCACCGAATCCATCGATCAGGTGTATCTGGCGGCGGCGAAAGTGGGCGGTATTGTGGCGAACAATACCTACCCGGCGGAGTTCATTTTCGAGAACCTGATGATCGAGAGCAACATCATTCACGCGGCGCATACGCACAACGTGAATAAGCTGCTGTTCCTCGGCTCATCCTGCATCTACCCGAAAATGGCGAAGCAGCCGATGGCGGAAAGCGAGCTGTTGCAGGGCACGCTTGAAGCGACTAACGAGCCTTACGCGATTGCCAAGATTGCCGGTATCAAGCTGTGTGAATCTTACAACCGCCAGTACGGACGTGATTATCGTTCGGTGATGCCGACCAATCTGTACGGCCCGAACGATAACTTCCACCCGAGCAACTCCCATGTGATCCCGGCGCTGCTGCGTCGCTTCCATGAAGCGGCCCAGGAAAACGCCACGGATGTGGTGGTATGGGGCAGCGGTACGCCGATGCGCGAATTCCTGCATGTGGATGATATGGCGGCTGCCAGCATTCACGTGATGGAGCTGGATCCGGAAGTGTGGCAGGAAAACACCGAACCGATGCTGTCGCATATTAACGTCGGCACCGGCGTGGACTGCACCATTCGCGAACTGGCGCAAACCCTCGCGCAGGTCACCGGCTTTAAAGGCCGCGTGGTGTTCGACGCCAGCAAACCCGACGGTACTCCGCGCAAGCTGCTTGATGTGACGCGTCTGCATCAGCTTGGCTGGTATCACGAGGTGTCACTGGAGCAGGGGCTGGCAAGCACCTATCAGTGGTTCCTTGAAAACCAGCACCGGTTCCGGGGGTAAGCATGTTTTTGAGTCAAGAAGACTTCGCCACGGTAGTGCGCTCAACGCCGCTGATCTCCATCGATCTCATCGTGGAAAATTCGCGCGGTGAGTTTCTGCTGGGAGAACGCACCAACCGTCCGGCACAGGGATACTGGTTTGTCCCTGGCGGACGCGTACAAAAGGATGAGCCGCTGGCCAGCGCCTTCGAGCGCCTGACCCTGGCGGAACTGGGAACCCGTCTGCCGATGTCGGCAGGCGAGTTTTACGGCGTCTGGCAGCACTTCTATGACGACAACTTCTCCGGACGCGATTTTTCCACGCACTACATCGTGCTGGGTTTCCGTGTCCGTGTGGATGAAAGCACCCTGACGCTGCCCGCCGAGCAGCACGGGGCGTGGCGCTGGATGACGCCTGACGCCATCGTGAACAGCGAGAACGTGCACGACAACAGCCGCGCCTATTTCCGTACTGATAAGTCCGGAGTGCCGGGCTTATGAGAATTCTGGTGTACGGAATTAACTACTCGCCGGAGCTGACCGGGATCGGTAAGTACACCGGCGAGATGGTGGAATGGATGGCCCGTCAGGGCCATGACGTTCGCGTCATTACCGCGCCGCCGTACTATCCGGAGTGGAAAGTGGGCGAGCCTTACTCGGCCTGGCGCTGGCGTCGGGAAGAGGGGGCGGCGACCGTCTGGCGCTGTCCTCTATATGTGCCCAAAACCCCGACCACCTTAAAGCGCCTGATCCATCTCGGCAGCTTTGCGCTGAGCAGCTTTTTCCCGCTGATGGCGCAGCGCCGCTGGAAGCCGGATCGCATTATCGGCGTGGTGCCGACGCTGTTTTGTACGCCGGGCATGCGCCTGCTGGCAAAACTGTCCGGCGCCCGTACCGTACTGCACATTCAGGATTACGAAGTCGATGCCATGCTTGGCCTCGGCATGGCCGGCAAAGGTAAGGGCGGGCGAGTGGCCCGGCTTGCCAGCGCCTTTGAGCGCAGCGGCCTGCACAACGTCGATAACGTATCGACGATTTCGCGCTCGATGATGAATAAAGCGCAGGAAAAAGGCGTACCGGCTGAGCGGGTGATTTTCTTCCCCAACTGGTCGGAAGTGGCGCGTTTTCGCGACGTTACCGATGCCGATGCATCAACGCTTCGCCAGCAACTCGCCCTGCCGGCGGATAAAAAAATCATTCTTTACTCCGGCAACATTGGCGAAAAGCAGGGGCTGGAGAGCGTGATTGAAGCCGCAGATCGTCTGCGCGACCAGCCGTGGCTGTTCGTGATTGTCGGCCAGGGCGGCGGCAAAGCGCGACTGGAAAAAATGGCCCGCGAGCGCGGCCTGAGCAACGTGATTTTTCATCCGTTGCAGTCCTATGACGCGCTGCCCGCGCTGCTGAAGCTGGCGGATTGTCATCTGGTGATCCAGAAGCGCGGCGCTGCTGACGCGGTACTGCCGTCGAAGCTGACCAATATTCTTGCGGTGGGGGGCAATGCGGTGATCACAGCCGAGCGCCACACCGAACTGGGACAACTGTGCGACACCTGTCCGGGGATCGCGGTCTGCGTGGAGCCGGAATCGGTGGACGCGCTGATCGACGGCATCGGCCAGGCCCTGCTGATGCCCAAATTCAACACGGTGGCACGTGAATATGCCGAACGCACGCTCGAAAAAGAGAACGTGTTAAGCCAATTTATTGCAGATATTCGGGATTAAACAATGAGTCAACCAACGCTCTATCCGGTAGTAATGGCCGGTGGCTCCGGCAGCCGCCTGTGGCCGCTGTCCCGCGTACTCTATCCAAAACAGTTTCTGTGCCTGAAGGGCGAACTGACGATGTTGCAGACGACGGTGTGTCGTCTGAACGGCGTGCAGTGCGAAAGCCCGGTAGTGATCTGTAACGAGCAGCACCGCTTTATCGTGGCCGAACAGCTGCGCCAGCTCAACAAGCTGACGGAGAACATCATTCTTGAACCCGCCGGGCGTAACACCGCCCCGGCCATCGCCCTGGCTGCCCTTGCGGCGCAGCGCAACAGCCCGGACAGCGATCCGCTGATGCTGGTGCTGGCGGCGGATCATGTGATCCAGAACGAAGAAGCCTTCCGCGAGGCGGTGCGTGCAGCCATGCCGTACGCCGAGAGCGGCAAACTGGTGACCTTCGGCATCGTGCCGGATCTGCCGGAAACCGGTTATGGCTATATCCGTCGTGGCGCGGTCAGCCAGGGGCAGGTGGACGCAGTGGCTTTCGAAGTGGCGCAGTTCGTTGAAAAACCGGATCTCGATACCGCTCAGGCTTACGTCGCCAGCGGCGAGTATTACTGGAACAGCGGCATGTTCCTGTTCCGCGCCGGTCGCTACCTGGAAGAGCTGAAAAAATTCCGTCCGGATATTTTGCAGGCCTGCACCAAAGCCATGGACGCCGTCGATCCGGATCTCGATTTTATCCGCGTGGATGAAGAAGCCTTTCTCGCTTGCCCGGAAGAGTCGGTGGATTACGCGGTGATGGAAAAAACCGCCGATGCGGTAGTGGTGCCGATGGACGCGGGCTGGAGCGATGTCGGCTCCTGGTCGTCCCTGTGGGAAATCAGCGCCCATACGCCGGAGGGCAATGTGCATCACGGCGATGTGATCAGCCATAAAACCGAAAACAGCTATGTCTATGCCGAATCCGGTCTTGTCACCACCGTAGGGGTGAAGGATCTGGTGGTGGTGCAGACCAAAGACGCGGTGCTGATCGCCGATCGTAATGCGGTGCAGGACGTGAAAAAAGTGGTCGAGCAAATTAAAGCCGAGGGTCGTCACGAGCATCACATTCACCGGGAAGTGTACCGTCCGTGGGGTAAGTATGACTCCATTGATTCCGGCGAACGCTATCAGGTGAAACGCATCACCGTGAAGCCGGGGGAAGGGCTGTCCTTGCAGATGCATCATCACCGCGCCGAGCACTGGATCGTGGTGGCGGGCACCGCCAAAGTGACCATTAACGACGAGATCAAGTTACTGGGCGAAAACGAGTCGATCTATATCCCACTCGGTGCCACGCACTGCCTGGAAAACCCGGGCAAGATCCCGCTGGATCTGATTGAAGTCCGCTCCGGTTCGTATCTTGAAGAAGATGACATCGTGCGGTTTGAGGATCGTTACGGTCGGGTGTAGTGAATGAACGTTGCCCGGCGGCGCAGGCTTGCCGGGCCTACAGGTGAATGATTGTAGGCCCGGTAAGCGAAGCGCCACCGGGCAAGGAAAGTTCGCATCACCGGGCCCGGTAAGCAAAACGCCACCGGGCTGGAACAAATAACAAATTTGCCCCAACGGGCTCCAGGCTGTGTGTCGCCTGAAAACGAGGTAATCATGGAAAAATTAACCTGTTTCAAAGCCTACGATATTCGCGGCAAGCTCGGAGAAGAGCTGAACGAAGACATCGCCTGGCGCATTGGTCGCGCCTACGGCGAATACCTGAAGCCGCAGACCATTGTGCTCGGCGGTGATGTGCGTCTGACCAGCGAAGCACTTAAGCTTGCGCTGGCGAAAGGGTTACAGGACGCTGGCGTTGACGTGCTGGACATCGGTCTTTCCGGCACCGAAGAGATCTATTTTGCGACTTTCCATCTCGGCGTGGACGGCGGTATCGAAGTGACCGCCAGCCATAACCCGATGGACTATAACGGTATGAAGCTGGTGCGCAAGGGCGCGCGCCCCATCAGCGGCGATACCGGCCTGCGCGACGTGCAGCGTCTGGCGGAAGCCAATGATTTCCCGCCGGTGAACCCGGATAAACGCGGCAGCTATAAGCAGATCGATCTGCGCGATGCTTATATCGACCACCTGCTCGGTTACATCGACACCACCAACATCACGCCGCTGAAGTTAGTGATTAACTCCGGTAACGGCGCGGCAGGCCCGGTGGTGGACGCTATCGAAGCGCGCTTTAAGGCGCTGAACGTGCCGGTAACCTTTATCAAGGTACACAACACCCCGGACGGCAACTTCCCGAACGGTATTCCTAACCCGCTGCTGCCGGAGTGCCGCGACGATACCCGCAATGCGGTGATCGAGCATAAAGCCGACATGGGGATCGCCTTCGACGGTGACTTTGACCGCTGCTTCCTGTTCGACGGCAACGGTCAGTTTATCGAAGGTTATTACATTGTTGGCCTGCTGGCCGAAGCCTTCCTCGAAAAACACCCTGGCGCGAAGATCATTCACGACCCGCGTCTGTCCTGGAACACCGTGGATGTGGTGACGGCTGCTGGCGGTAAGCCGGTGATGTCGAAAACCGGTCATGCGTTCATCAAAGAGCGTATGCGCGAAGAAGACGCCATCTACGGCGGCGAAATGAGCGCCCATCACTATTTCCGCGATTTTGCCTACTGCGACAGCGGCATGATCCCCTGGCTGCTGGTGGCGGAACTGCTGTGTGTGAAAGGGCAGTCTCTGTCGGAACTGGTTCGCGATCGCATGACGGCGTTCCCGGCCAGCGGCGAAATCAACAGCAAGCTGGCGGATCCGGCCACCGCTATTGCCCGCGTGGAGCAGCACTATGCCGCCAGCGCGCTGGAAGTCGACCATACCGACGGCATCAGCATGGCGTTCCCGGAATGGCGCTTCAACCTGCGCTCGTCCAATACCGAGCCGGTGGTGCGTCTGAACGTCGAATCGCGGGGTGACGTGGCGCTGATGGAGGCACGAACACAGGACATCCTGGCGCTGTTGAACCAGTAGTCGAGCTTGGTTTCCCCTCGCCCGCGGGAAGGGGCGAGGGGACTTAAGAACAGGAACAACGATGATAAATCTAAAAAAGCGCGAGCGAGCTAAAACGAATGCATCGTTAATCTCTATGGTGCAGCGTTTTTCAGACATCACCATCATGTTCGGTGGGCTATGGATCGTCTGCAAGCTACACGCGTTACCCTTTTTTTACCTGCATCTGCTGATGGCCCTGATCACGCTGGTGGTGTTCCAGATGATCGGTGGTATGACCGATTTCTACCGTTCCTGGCGTGGCGTGAAGATCTCGACCGAGCTGGCGCTGCTGCTGCAAAACTGGACGCTGAGCCTGATTTTCAGCGCCGGACTGATGGCCTTCAACGCCGATTTTGATAATACCTTCAGCGTTTTCTTTGCCTGGTACGTATTAAGCAGCGTGGGGCTGGTGACCTGCCGCACGCTGATCCGCTTTTTCGCGGGCTGGCTGCGTCATCATGGCTATAACACCCGCCGTGTGGCGGTGGCGGGCGATCTGCCGGTAGGCCAGGTGCTGCTGGACAGTTTCCGCCATGAGCCCTGGCTGGGCTTTGAAGTGGTGGGCGTCTATCACGATGCCAGACCGGGCGGCGTGACCGCTGACTGGGCGGGCAATTACGACCAACTGCTGGAAGACGCGAAAGCGGGCAAAATTCATAACGTTTACATCGCCATGCCGATGAGCGAAGAGTCCGGCATAAAACGCCTGGTGCGTGAGCTGGCGGACACCACCTGCTCGGTGATCCTCATCCCTGATGTGTTTACCTTTAATATCCTGCATTCGCGCATCGAAGAGATGAACGGCGTGCCGGTGGTGCCGCTGTATGACA